>NZ_JACIYP010000051.1 GCF_014359905.1 Hoeflea sp.
CAAGCAATGAGTGTGTCTTGACGGAATTTGTACCCTATTTGTTCCGTCCTTGCAAGTCCCTGCGAAGCGCTTGATTATTCGAGAGAAACCGACCCATGTTCCTTTTTCGTTTCAGCACCGTCGCGCGGTCTTCCGCGGGGCCGCGGCCGCCGGGCCGGCGCGGCGATGTCCGCCCGGCGATTCGCCTGGGCCGTGATCAGCGGGGGGCATAGAGCATGGCCCGCGTCCTCGCCATCGGCGGCGCCCATATCGACCGCAAGGGCTGGCTTGACGGCCCGCACCGGCCGGGCGCGTCCAATCCGGGGCGCTGGGAAGTCGAGGCCGGCGGCGGCGCGTTCAACGCGGCGCGCAATCTCGCCCGGCTCGGCCACCGGGTCACGCTGGTCGCCCCCCGCGGCGGCGATGCTGCGGCGGAGATGGTGGCACGGGCCGGCGCGGACGCCGGCATCGAGGATTGCCCGCTCACCTTTCTCGACCGGGCGACGCCGAGCTACTCCGCAATCCTCGAGCCGGATGGAAATCTGGTGACGGCGCTGGCCGACATGGCGCTTTACGACCTGATCCCGGCGCGCCGGCTGATGACCGCGCGGCTGCGCCAGCGCCTTGGTGCCGCTGACCTTCTGCTGGCGGATTCCAACCTGCCCGAAAGCGCGCTCGCAGCCCTAGCGGACGCCGCAGCCGACATCGGCCTGCCCTTGGCGGTGATCGCCGTGTCGCCGGCCAAGGTGGTGCGCTGGCGCACGAGTCTGAGAAGCATCGCCTGCCTCGCCATGAACGCGGCCGAGGCTTCCGCCCTGACCGGAGCGCAGACCGCAACGCAGGGCGAATGGCCCTCGATGCTGGCGCGCGCGGGGCTGACGGGAGGCCTCATCAGCGCCGGGGCCGGCCCGGTGGCAGCCTTCGCGCAAGGCGCAACCACTGTGCTAGCCCCGCCACCGCTTGACGAGCTGGAAGATGTCACCGGTGCGGGCGATGCGCTGGCCTCGGGCTATCTCGACGGATGGCTCGCAGGCGGGTCGCTCGAGGACAATCTCGTGCGCGGCATTGCGCTGGCGCGGCTGACGGCGGCTGTGCGCGGCCCGGTCCGCCCCGATCTGTCGCAGGCCCTGCTTGCGCAGGCCCTGTCCGCCATGGCAAAGCCCGTGTCCATCAGATCTTGAAAATCCAGGAGCCGCCCATGACCGGATCGATCACAATCGAGACCACGCCGGAGGTCAAAGACGCCTTGTCCGAAGGCCGTCCGGTGGTGGCGCTCGAATCCACCATCATCACCCATGGCATGCCCTGGCCGGGCAATCGCGACATGGCGCTGGAGGTCGAGGCCGTCATACGCGCGGGCGGCGCCGTACCCGCCACGATCGCGGTGATCGAGGGCCGGCTGCGCGCCGGCCTCGACGCGGACGCCATCACCGCTCTCGCGCAAGCGAAAAACGTGATGAAGCTGTCGCGGGCGGATCTGGCCTTCGCGCTGGCCGAGCGCCGTACCGGCGCCACCACGGTCGCCGCCACCATGATGGCGGCGCACATGGTCGGCATCCCTGTGTTCGCCACCGGCGGCATCGGCGGCGTGCACCGGGGCGCGGAACTGAGCTTCGACATTTCTGCCGATCTCGATGAGCTCGCCCGCACCCCGGTGATCGTGGTCTGCGCCGGCGCCAAGGCCATTCTCGACATCCCCAAGACGCTCGAGGCGCTGGAGACCCGCGGCGTGCCCGTCGTCGCCTTCGGCCAGCACGAGATGCCGGCCTTCTGGTCGCGCAGCTCCGGCCTCAGCGCCCCCTTGCGGCTCGATGATGCCGAGGCGATTGCCCGCTTCGAGGCGACCCGGCGGGCGCTCGGCGGCCATGGCGGCATGCTGGTGGCCAACCCGGTGCCGGCGGAAGACGAAATCCCGGCCGAGGTCATGCATGGCCATATCGAGGCCGCCCTGAAGCTGGCGTCCGACAAGGACATCGAGGGCAAGGCGGTCACGCCGTTCCTGCTCGGCGAGATTCTCCGCCTGACGGACGGCGCGAGCCTGAAGACCAATATCGCGCTGGTGCTCAACAACGCCCGCCTCGCCGCCCGGATCGCCGTGGCGCTGGCAGCAGCCGACACCGATCACCAGGCATCCGACCCATCACAATCCAAAGGATAGTTCCATGAAGCCAACCCGACGCACCGGCAGCGCCTTCGAGCGCGCCGAAGCCGCCTTCAAGTCCGCCACCACCAGGCCGGTCGAGGCCGCACCCAAACCGTCAGCCGTGCCCGAGGGCAAGGAAATGGTCTCCCTCCGGCTCGACCGCGCCGTGCTGGAGCATTTCCAGGAAGACGGCCCCGGCTGGCAGGACCGCATCAACGCGGCGCTGCGCAAGGGTGCCGGGCTCGACAAGGAATAGGCGTCGCCTCGTCCGGCTCGACACGTCCCATGATTTCCGGCAAAGACGCGACGACGTCGGCGAGCGACCTTGCCGGCAGAGCCGGGATTAGCTTCCGGGAGCGCCCCCGCCATCATGCCGGGCTTGACCCGGCATGCAGAAAGCCCAGGTCCTTGGGCTGAATAAGTGTTTCGGCCCGGCAGACGCCGGGTCCGCTGGATACCGGATCACATCCGGCATGACAGACATCGAGCGCGCTGAGGCCTCACGGCACACGGCCGTCAAGCACCATCGCAGCCCCACGCCGGACGCAAAAAGACCCGGCCGCTTTCGCCGCCGGGTCTGATGTCGCCTCAGACGATCTTTGCGCCAGCGCTCAGCTCAGCGGCGAGATCTGGATTTCGACGCGGCGGTTGGCGGCGCGGCCGGCTTCGGTCGAGTTGTCCGCGATCGGCCGGCTTTCGCCAAAACCCTGCGTGTAGAAGCGGCGGGCGTCGTTGCCCTGCGAGATCAGGTAGCTCGACACCGACTGCGCGCGCTGCTGCGAGAGCGTCAGGTTGTAGCTGTCCGACCCGGTCGAATCGGTGTGGCCGGCCACATCAACCAGCGAGCGGTTGAACTTCTGCAGCACCAGCGCCACCGAATTGAGCGTCGGATAGAATTCCGGCTTCACCGCCGCCTGGTCGGTGTCGAAGGTGATGTTGGACGGCATGTTGAGGATGATGCGGTCGCCGACGCGCGTCACCGACACGCCCGTGCCCTGCAACTGTGCGCGCAACTGGTTTTCCTGCTGGTCCATGTAGCCGCCGATGGCGCCGCCCGCGAGCGCGCCGATGCCCGCGCCGATCAGCGCGTTCTTGCGGTCGTCGCCGCCGGCAAGCAGGCCCAGGCCCGCCCCCGCGGCTGCACCCAGGCCTGCGCCCGCAGCAAGGTTGGAGACCTTCTGCTGGCCGGTATACGGGTCGGTGGTGCAGGCGGTAACGAACATGGCGGCGAGAGCCGCGATCAGGATTTTGGATTTCATGGTGACCCCTCTTGGAATATGGAAATGCGAAGCTTAGCCGGAATTGCGGCAGGATGATGAAACTGTCGCCGTGGAATAGCCGCCTGGCGCGCAGCCGTAAACCCCGCCGCCTCCGAGGGCCACCACTCCTCCGACGCACTCCGCGCCGCTTTTGCCGCCGACCTGGGGCCTTGCAGCCATTATCCCGCCCCGACAATCGTCCCGCATCGCTCTCGCCGTCCTCATGCTCGGGCCTGTCCCGGGGATCTGCTGCAGCCCGCCTCAAGACCGTTGGTCCGGCGGGAGGTCCGAGGGGCCGGCAGACCCCCGGGACAGGCGCGAGCAGGACGAGACGAGGGGCGGGATGGCAAAACGAGGAGCCGCAACAGCAAACCGAGAAGCCCGATCATGACCATCGGCAGGGTCGGCAAGCCCGTCAGGCCCCTACGCGTCGAGCATCTCGCGCACGGCGGTCGCCAGCTGCTTGAGCGAGAACGGCTTGGCGAGGAAGCCGAACTTGGCGTCGGCGGGGAGGTTCCTGGCGAATGCGTCCTCGGCATAGCCGGAGACGAAGATGAACTTCATGTCGGGATAGTCCTTGCGCAACTCGGTCAGAAGTGTCGGGCCATCCATCTCGGGCATCACCACGTCGGAGACGACGATGTCGACGCGGCCTTCGAGTTCGCGCAGCACGTCGAGCGCCTCGACGCCGGTGCCGGCCTCGTGCACCTCGTAGCCGCGCGCTTCCAGCATGCGCTTGCCGCCGCGCCGCACCGCCTCCTCGTCCTCGACCAGCAGCACCACCGCCGAGCCGCCGGTCAGATCCTCCGGCCCGTCTGCGGCGATCTTGGCCTGCCTGGCGGCGCCCGCCTCGAGCGCTGCCGCAGCTTCGGCCGCACTCGCGGCCTTCTCGGCCTCGTCCTCGACATGGCGCGGCAGGTAGATGCGGAAGGTGGTGCCCTTGCCGGGCTCGGAGTCGGGATAGATGTAGCCGCCCGACTGCTTGACGATGCCGTAGACCATCGACAGCCCCAGGCCCGTGCCCTTGCCGACATCCTTGGTGGTGAAGAACGGCTCGAAGATCTTCTCCATCACCTCGGGCGCGATGCCGGTGCCTTCATCCGCGATCTCGATGAGCACATAGTCGCCCACCTCCATGCCGCGATGGTTGAGTTTTTCCACTTCGCCGGCCTCGACATTGCGGGTTCTCACGGTGATCGTGCCGCCCTCGGGCATGGCGTCGCGGGCGTTCACCGCGAGGTTGATCAGCACCTGCTCGAACTGGCCCAGATCGGTCTTCACCGGCCACAGGTCGCGGCCGAACTCGAGCGCGAGCTTGACGTTGGAGCCGGTGAGCCGGTCGACCAGCATCCTCAGGTCCCCGATCACGTCGGTCATCGACAGCACGGTGGGGCGCATGGTCTGCTTGCGCGAGAACGCGAGCAACTGCCGCACCAGCACGGCGGCCCGGTTGGCGTTGCGCTTGATCTCGATGAGATCGGCGAAGCTCGAATCCGACGGCCTCAGCGACATCAAGAGGTGATCGGCCGACAAGAGGATGGCGGTCAAAACATTGTTGAAGTCGTGCGCGATGCCGCCGGCGAGCGTGCCGACCGCATTCATCTTCTGGGTCTGCGCCATCTGCGCTTCCAGCGCCTTCTGCTCGGTGGTCTCCACCGCATAGATGATCGCGGCCTCTTCCGGCGTCTCTTCCGAATGCTCGATCACCGCATTGACGTAGAAACGGAAATGCCGCTCGTCATTGTCGGCGCGGCGGCTGTCGATCGGCGCGATGACCCCCTGCTTGTCGGCGGCTTCGGAGAGTGCATGCCGGAACGCCTTGCGGTCGTCCTCGCGCAGCATGGTTTCGAGCAGCGTGCCGCGCTCCATGTCGTCGCGCGTCACCAGCCCGTGAAACATCTGCAGGAACGGCCCGTTGGTGCGCAGGATCTTGCCGCGCGCGTCGACCGAGGCGATCGCCATCGGCGTGTTGTTGAAGAACCGGGTGAAGCGCATTTCGGCGCTGGCCGCGTCATGCGCGCCGGTGCCCCCCTCCTCGCGGCTGATGACGATGGTCCGGCTTTCGCCCGGCGAGCCGTCGCGCGTCGCCGTCACCCGGTGCACCAGCCGCACCGGCAGGCTCTGGCCGTTGGATTTCAGAAGATCGAGATCGAGCTGGGCGGTGCGGTTGAGCCCCGGCTCGGCCTGCACCGATTCCACCAGCGCCATGCCGGCGCCCGCCACCAGGTCGCGCAGCATGATCTTGCCGGGCGAGAATGCGGTGAGATCGATGCCCAGCCAATCGGCAAGGGTCGCGTTGAGATAGACGATCTCGCCGCCGCGTCCGGCGGAGAAGAACCCCACCGGCGCATGATCGAGATAGTTGATCGCGTTCTGCAACTCCTTGAACACCAGCTCCTGCTCGGTGCGCTCATGGCTGATGTCGGACAATTGCCAGGCCATCAGCTTTCCCTCGCCCTGGGTGGGCGCAATCGGGCGTCCCCTGAGCCGGTACCAGTGCCCGGCGCCGCCATTGCCCTTGGCCAAGCCCAGCGGCTGGGACATGCGGAATTCCTCCTGCCCCTCATGGCCGTCACGCATCGCATTGGTCAGCCGGTAGACGGCTTCGGCGGATTCGCGGTGGCGAGACAGGATGGCTTCGATCGACTGCACGTCGCTGGCGCTGGTCGAGCCGGTCAGCACACCATAGGCGTGGTTGGCGTAGATCACCCGGTCCTTCTCGTCGGTGACCAGCGTGCCTTCGGGATGGGTGTCGATGAAGGCGCGGGCCAGCGGGTCGGCGGTGGCCTTGGGCATCACCGTAACAAAGCCGATCACGGTTGAAACCAGAAAGAAGATGCCGACCACGGCCATCACGCCGAGAATGCCCAGCATCACCTCGTTGTTGAGCCTGTCCTTGAACAGAAAGAACACGATCGATGCGCCGATCATCACGAGCGCGAGGAAGATCAGCCTCGACACCGAACGTGGTTTCGCGCTTCTGTCAACAAGCGCCGTCGGGGTTGCAGCCGCAGGGGTCTTCTCACTCATGAATCGCTCTTTTCGTCCCGCCACCGATCCGTCCGGTTTGAATCACATTCCGTGGCCCATGGAAAGCCCAAAGCCCGACATACCGTTGCGCTTGCACGGTTTGCAGGGCAATTCCAGCCCGGCGGCCTCATCAAAGCCCATCCTGTGTGGTGAGGGAAGAGTGGCGCAGCAGGAAATCGGCGGTCCACGGCTTGTGGTGAGGGAACAAAATACGTCAAATGCAGTTTGATCGGGGAACGGTCACGCGCATTGCCGCCGCACTGACCACGGCCGCATGACGGCTCAAACGGGAGGATTCCGGATGCCGGACAACATTTTGGGTGGACAGGGGGCGACCCTGCTCACCGCCATCGTCATCGTCACGATCGCGCTTCTGGCGCTGGTGGGGGTGTTCTGGGTCATCCGCGCCCGGGCCTCGTCCACGTTCATCCGGGGCGGCAAGAACCGCCAGCCGCGGCTTGCCGTGCTCGACGCCACCGCCGTCGACACCCGCCGCCGCCTGGTGCTGATACGGCGCGATGATGTCGAGCATCTGATCATGATCGGCGGCCCGACCGACATCGTCATCGAAAGCCGCATCGTCCATCCGGCTCACGAGCAGACCGCTCCGCCGCCACGGCCCAAGGCCGCTGCGCAGAAAATCGAGCCGCAGCCCGAACGGATCGACCGGCCCGCGCCACCCCCTGCCCCGGCAGCCGCGCAGCGACCGGCCGCTCAGGCGCAGCCGCGCCCACACTCTCAGCCCTTGCCGCAACCCCAGCCGCAGCCCCGACGGATTGATCAGGAGCGCGACCCGGTACTGGTTCCAACGCCCTCACCCTTGCCAGCGGCGCCAGCGCCGGCGTCCCGCGCGACGATGACGGCCGCAGGCTCGGTTGGTTCGCTCCAGGCCGAAGCTTTTGACGTGCTGGAAAGCGCTCGGGCGCGCGTGTTCGAGGAGCCGAGCTTCGATGAGGACACCTATGGGGAACTGACCGCGGCACGGGATCCCGCGCCACAGGCAGAGCCTGCTCCGCGGCCTGCCACAGCCGCGCCCGCGCCGGCCTACGCCTCGCCGCCCACATTCGAGCGCGCCACCGGCGCGCCGGCTGCCCCGCTCCAGGCGCCAAGGCCGTCCGTGCGTCCGGCTGCCGGTGATTTCGAATCGGTGCTGGCGGCGGAACTGTCGGGCGACCTTACGCTCGACGAGACCGATGACAGCTTCTTCGAGCCGCTCGATGACGCGCCGCGACGGGCGTCTTTCGAGCAAGACCCGAGGGAGACGCCCGAAGTCAAGCCCGACAACCAGCCGTCCCGGGATTCGCTCGAAGAGGAAATGGAACGCCTGCTTGGCGATCTCTCGCGCAAACCGTAAAGCCCGGCGGCCAGTGACAGCTGGCATGATTGCGGAACATGAAGATCAGTGCGCGCGCGAACGCGAGGGTTCCGTTCATGGTCCCGGATCTCAGACCGCGCGGTACTGAGTCACGAACTGGCTGCCATCCATCTCCAGCTTTCGCCCGGTGATGTGACGGTCTTCGCCAAGATATTGCACGTGAAGATACTCGCGGTTGTCGAAGTCGGCATGATTGATCTTGATGTGGCGGATGGAATGCCCACCCGCTTCCTCGATCTTGCGTGCCTCCGGCGTCAAGCCGGACAGAACTTCATTGACGACAATGGCCTCCAGCCGCTTGAGGTGAAACGCGTTGGCGTCGTTCTGCCACAACAGGTCTCCCAGTCCGCCCCCCTGAAAACAGCATGACTTGAACAGTCATGTTTGATTCCGAAATATGAGCGTCTGCGTCAATATTTTATCGGCTAGATCTAAAACTTCTTTTGCGACCGTTTGAAGCACCTCTCCGGCAACACCGGACACAGTGCTGGATCCCGTCACCGCAGAAGCCGGCATCGGGGCCAGCAGGCGGTGCCTCAAGCAACAAAAAACCGGCGCGAGCGCCGGTTTCAAGGCAGTTCCGATGTTTCGGCCACGCACTATTCGTCGCGATAGACCTTTTCGCGGCGCTCGTGGCGTTCCTGGGCCTCAATCGACAGGGTTGCGATGGGACGCGCGTCGAGCCGTTTCAGGCTGATCGGCTCGCCGGTTTCCTCGCAATAGCCGTAGGTCCCGTCATCGATGCGCGCGAGCGCCGCATCGATCTTGCCGATCAGCTTGCGCTGGCGGTCACGCGCACGCAATTCGATCGCCCGGTCTGTTTCAGATGATGCCCGATCCGCCACATCAGGGTGGTTGGCGCTTTCCTCTGCGAGATGGTCAAGCGTCTCGCGAGCCTCCTTGAGGATGTCATTGCGCCAAGCGGTCAGTTTGGACCTGAAATAAGCCCGCTGATTGGCGTTCATGAAATCCTCGTCTTCCGAGGGCACATAAGAGGAAAAATCGAAGTCTTCACTCATGACGATTCTCCCGGCATAGCCATTCCGGGGGGTGTATAGCCAGACGCTCGGGCCTGTACAAGCGCTAAAGTCGCATGTCACAGCAATTTCATGTAACAGTGTAAATCATGCCATGAACCTGAAAAAAGAGCATTTTCCTGTCTTCCCCGGCTGGTATCTTGTAGTTTTGATACCCATTTGAAAGCCCTTGTCGGGGGAGGACCGTTATCCATGCAGTCAACCGGTTTTTGCTGCACCGCACTTTGTGCTTTCGGCGAATTGAAGCTTTTGCGCAAATGATTAAATTCGACAAATGAGCACGCCATCCTCCGCCGCCTTGCGCGTATTTCTCGTCCGTCACGCCCACGCCGCCTGGGCCATGCCCGGCATGCGCGATTTCGACCGGCCGCTGGACGACCGTGGGCGCGAGGAGGCCGAGCGCCTTGCCGCAACCCTGATCGTCAACGGCTTCGAGCCGGATCTCGTGTTCTGCTCCAACGCGCGGCGCTGTGTCGAGACGCTGGAGGTCCTCAACGCCCGTGGCGGACGCGTGCCCGCGGTCGAGTACAGCGACGCGCTCTATGCCGCCGGACAGGAAGCCTATCTCGGGCTGATTGCATCGGTGCGCGACGAGTCCGTCCGCTCGATCATGATCGTCGGGCACAATCCGATGATCGAGGACGCGGCGGCCGCGCTGGTGCACAAAGATCCGGCAGCCTTTCTGCAGGCGCTCGGCGGGGGCTTCCCGACAGCCGGATTGATGATCGCCGATTGCCCGGAGCGGGGTGCAGGCGCCATTAATGGCGGCGCCCGGTTCGTGGCACTTCTTTCCCCCGTCGACGCCTGACAGCGACGCCACGCAACGGCGCCGATCCCCGACACTGCGCTTTCAATCGCCGCCGCGCTCTCCTATATCGGGTCAAGCAACGGAGCAGGCCGAACAGTGTCATCATCCATCACTTCCATCACCGATGAGGCGCTGATCGCCTTCGACACGATTGCCGATCGCGCCGGCAGCCTGATCCAGCCCACCCTGCGCTTGGGCGTCACCGGCCTGTCGCGCGCCGGCAAGACGGTCTTCATCACCGCGCTGGTCCACAATCTCTTGCACGGCGGCCGCCTGCCGATGTTCGAGGCCGCCCATTCCGGCCGCCTGGCGCGCTCGTTTCTCGAGCCGCAGCCCGACGACGCGGTGCCGCGGTTCCAGTATGAGGATCATGCCGCGCGGATGATCGGCGAGCGCATCTGGCCAGACTCCACCCGCGCCATCTCCGAATTGCGGCTGGTCATCGAGTATGAATCGGCCAGCGGTTGGAACCGGTTCTTCTCGGGCGGCAGGCTGTGTCTCGACATTGTCGACTATCCCGGCGAATGGCTGCTCGACCTGCCGCTGCTGCGCCAGGATTTCGCACAATTCTCCTTGAATGCGGCCTCCCTCGCCCGCTCGCCGGTGCGCCACGATCTCGCCGCCCCCTGGCTCGAGAAGGCCAATTCCATCGACCCGCACAAGCAGGCCGACGAGAGCGACGCGCGCGAGCTGGCGCGGCTGTTCACCGACTATCTCCGCGCCTGCAAGACCGAGGACCGCGCGCTCTCCACCCTGCCGCCCGGCCGGTTCCTGATGCCCGGCGACCTTGACGGCTCGCCCGCGCTCACCTTCGCGCCGCTGCCCAACCTGCCCGACGGGCCGGCGCCCAAGGGTTCGCTGGCGGCGATGATGGCGCGACGCTACGAGAGCTACAAATCGGTCGTGGTCAAACCCTTCTTCCGCGAGCATGTCGCCCGGCTCGACCGCCAGATCGTGCTGATCGACGCCATGCAGGCGATGAATGCCGGCCGCGAGGCGGTGATCGACCTCGAACGCGCGCTGTCGGACGTGCTGTCGTGCTTCAGGCCCGGCGGCGGCAACTTCCTCACCAACCTTTACTCGCGCCGCATCGACAAGGTGCTGATCGCAGCCACCAAGGCCGATCATCTGCATCATGAAAGCCATGACCGGCTGGAGGCGATCGCCCGCCGCATTGTCGAGCGGGCCGCGGCCGGCATCGGCTCCTCGGGCGCCAACATCGAAGTGCTGGCCATGGCGGCTGTGCGGGCGACGCGCGAGGCGAGCGTCCGCCAGGGCGGCGAGGACCTCCCCGTCATCGTCGGCACGCCGCTCGATGGCGAGCGCATCGGCGGCGAACTGTTCGACGGAAACCGCAAAACAGCCATATTTCCCGGGGACTTGCCACGAAATCCGGATTCATTCTTCAAGGCCGTTGATTCAGTGTCTCAACCGCTGCTGCCCGAGATCAACGTCGTCCGCTTCCGCCCGCCCCTGATCGAGGAAAGCGAGAGCGGCGTGAAATTGTCGCTGCCGCATATCCGCCTTGACCGGGCCATGGATTATCTTCTGGGAGACCGGCTCGCATGACCGACAACGATCAGCCACCCCGCAAGCCGCGCGCCTTTTCAGTCGACGATCCCGAAAAGAAGGAGGCTCCGTCCAGGGCCGGCAAGCCGCCCAGGCCGGAGGAGAAAGTACGAAAGCCTTCGGCCATTCCCGTCGCCACCGTGTCGATGACGACGGAGGAGGACGATCCGTTCCAGCCGCGCGCCGCCGCTCTGGATGCGCTCACCCCGCCGCCCGCCAGGCCGCGCCGGCGCCGCCTCACCCCCGGCAAGATCCTGACCGCGAGCCTCGGCTTTCTGCTGGCGCTGGCGCTGGGCGTCTGGACCGACAGCCTCATCCGCGAATTGTTCGACCGCCTGCCTTGGCTCGGCTGGGTCGCCTTGCTAGCAGCCGTCGTCGCCCTTGTGGCGCTCCTGGTCCTTGCCATCAAGGAATTCATGGGCCTGCGCCGCCTGGCTCAGGTAGCAAGCTTGCGTGAATCCATCGCCGCCAGGGGCAAATCCGCGACCGCCAAGGAGGCCCGCGCCTTGAGCGCCGAGGTGGTGGCCCTGATCGCCGCCAATCCCTTGAGCGCCAGGGGCCGCAAGAGCCTTGAAGCGCTCGATGACGAGATCATCGACGGTCCGCATTACCTGGCCTTTACCGAACGCGAACTGATGGCCTCCCTCGACCGCCAGGCCCGCACCTTGACCATCAACGCCGCCAGGCGCGTCTCCGTGGTCACCGCCGTCAGCCCGCGCGCCTTTGTCGATCTCGCCTATGTCGGCTTCGAGGCGGTGCGGCTGATCCGCGCCATGGCCGAACTTTATGGCGGCCGGCCCGGCACCATCGGCATGATCCGCCTGTTCCGCGATGTCATCGCCCACCTCGCCGTCACCGGCGCCATTGCCGCCGGCGACAGCCTGATCCAGCAGGTGGTTGGCCACGGCATTGCCGCCAAGCTCTCCGCCCGGCTCGGCGAAGGCGTCATCAACGGGCTGATGACGGCGCGGATCGGCATTTCCGCCATGGATCTGTGCCGGCCGATGCCGTTCACGGCGCTCAAGCGCCCGGGCATGGGCGATTTCATGTCCGACCTCACGGTCTTCGCGAGCAAGACCGCCACTGCGGAAAAACCCGACGACCGGGTATGAATGTTGCCGGAAATGTGGATAAGTCGTTTACGATTACGGTCCATTAACCATTCTCGGTCAATTTTGGGCCTCGTTTCCAGCCGCAACAGGTGTGACCATGCCTTCCAAGTTTCGCATCCTTACCCTCACCCTTGCGGCAGCCGCCCTGCTTTCAGCCCAGCCGGCGCTTTCGCGCGACAAGGACGCGGTGTTCTTTGAATCGGTCGCAGGCGCCTGGAAAGGTCCGGGCGAGATCGTCGCAGGAAAGTACAAGGGCACCAAATTCGTCTGCAATCTCGCCGGCGGCGAGCACGAGGGCAAGGCCACCGGCATCACGCTGGACGGCACCTGCCGCGTCGGCGTGTTCAACCAGAAAATGTCCGCCGTGATCACCCGCAAGGGCAAGACCTATACCGGCAAGTTCCTCGACGGCTCCGCCGGCGAAGGCCTCGACATCGTCTCGGGCAAGGTCTCGGGCGACCGCGCCGTGATGGGCATCAACCGCAAGACGTTGAACGGCGCGATGATCGCCCGGCTCAACGATTCCGAAACGATGAACGTGACGATTTCGGTCAAGGTCGGCGAAGAAATGGTGCCGGTCATCGGCATGACGCTGAAGCGCGGCGCCCAGAAAATCGCCACCGGCGCCATTCGCTGATTGCGGATTGACCGGGACGAAGCCCGGTCGCCCTCCTCTCGGGACAATCGGCCATGACGAGACAACCGGGGTTTCTGGGGCTTCCCGACAGGCTCCCGGACGCAAGCCAGCCCCGCATCGTCGTGTTCGGCGCACCCCATGGCACTGCCTATCCGCACGAGGAAAGCAGCGGCTGCGTTGCCGCCGCCCGCGAAATCCGGGCCGCGAGCCAGGACGATGCCGATCTTGTCGACAACTGGGATTTCGATCTTGATGGCCCCGTGTTCGCCGACCGGCCCATGTGTTGCGTTGATATCGGGGATCTCCCCACAAGCCCGGGCGACAGCGCCCGCAACCGGGCGCTGATCGAATCAAGCACACGCTCGGTCCTCGCCGCAGCAGCCGTCCCGGTGATGATCGGCGGCGACGATTCCGTCCCCATTCCCTTTTTTGCCGGTTTTTCAGAAGCCGGGCCAATCTGGATCCTGCAGATCGACGCCCACATGGACTGGCGCGACGAGCGTCACGGCGAACGCTTCGGGTATTCCAGCCCGATGCGTCGCGCCAGCGAGATGGCTCACGTCGCAGGCATCGTGCAGGTCGGCATGCGCGCGGTCGGCAGCGCCGCAGCCGCGGAACTGGACGCGGCGCGCCATTACGGCGCAACCATCGTCACGGCCCGGCAGATGCATGCGCGCGGTGCCGAGGCCGCAATCGAAGCCATTCCCGAGGGTGCGAGGGTGGTCGTCACGCTCGATTGCGACGGCCTTGATCCGAGCGTCATGCCAGGCGTGGCGGCCCGCACTCCCGGAGGGCTGAGCTACATGCAGGTGATCGACCTGATCGAAGCGGTCAGCCGGCGCGGGCGGATCGCCGGATTTGATCTTGTCGAACTCGACACGCCGTCCGACATCGCCGGCCTGTCGGCGCTGACGGCGTCGCGCATTCTGGTCAATGTCATCGGCAGGATCGTCCGGCAGCCCTGAGCCGGGCTACGCCTCGCCCTGCCACCAGTCGCCGTCCGTGCTGAGCGACTCGATCCCTTCCGAATCCACTTCGCTAGACCAGTCGGCCACGCTCTGCAGATTGACCACGGCCCTGGGCGCGATATCGGCCAGCGGCACCATCACGAAGGCGCGCTCGGTCATGCGCGGGTGCGGAACGGTGAGGTCGGCATGGTCGGAGAGGAAATCGCCATGCAGCAGCACGTCGAGGTCGATGGTGCGCGGCCCCCAGCGGTCGGTGCGCACCCGGTCGAGCTGCAATTCGATGTCGAGGCAGACCTTCAGCAGCTCATGCGGATCGAGCCGTGTCTCGACCAGCGCGCAGGCGTTGAGGAACCAGTCCTGGTCGGTATTGCCCCAGGGCGGCGTGCGGTAGAGCCGCGACACGGTGCGCAGGCTGATATCCTCATGGGCGTCGAGCAGCTTCAGCGCCCGCGCCATGGTCTGGCGCGGATTGCCGATATTGCCGCCCAGCCCGATGGCGGCGATGACGGATTTGGCTTCAGGCACGATGCTCGACCGTCACTTCGACATGATCGAGAATGCCCGGCACTGCGGCACTCGGCTTGCGCAGGGTGATCCGGGCCATGCGGATCTGCGGAAATTCCCGGGTCAGCGCCTTGGCGATATCGAGGGCCAGCGCCTCGATCAGGTAGCGCCGCTTGCCGGTGACGATGTCCTCGATCACCTTGAAGGCGACGCCGTAATGCACCGTGCCGTCGATGGAATCGGTTTGCAGCGCATCGCCCGGATCGACTTCGAGCTCGGCGTCGACAAAGAAGCGCTGGCCGAGGAATTCCTCCTCGTCATGAACGCCGTGGCGGGCGAAAAACGCGCAATTGACGAGACGGATGATGTAGCTGTCAGCCATGGCCGCGGTCCTGTTCGCGGCTGCTTTGAACCATCGCGTCGGCAACCGCAAGCCCGTCGATGTTGAAAGCGACATTGTGAACCCGGAACATCGCCGCACCCGCGAGCCGCAGCGCCACGCTGGTGGCAACCGTGCCAACATCGCGGTCCGGCGCCTCGCGTCCGGTCAGCCCGCCGATGAAGCGCTTGCGCGAGGTTCCGGCCAGCAGCGGCAGCGCGAGTTCATGCAGTTCGGCAAACCGCGCCATCAGTTCGAGGTTGTCGCGCGCATCCTTGGCAAAGCCGAAGCCCGGATCGAGCAGGATCCGGTCGTCGCCGATCCCGGCCTTGCGGGCGATCGCGAGCGAGGCCTTGAACCAGAAGACCTGGTCCGCAATCAGATCGGGCAGGCATTGCCTGTCGCGGCCGGTGTGCATGATGGCGACTGCCGCGCCCGCGTCGCTCGCCACCCGCGCGATCTCCGGCTCGCGCTGCAGGCCCCAGACATCATTGATGAGGTGTGCGCCGGCGGCGAGCGCCAGCCGCGCCGTCTCCGCCCGCCATGTATCGACCGAGATCAGAATTCCCTCGCGGACGCCGAGCGCCTCGATCACCGGCATGATCCGCCGCTGCTCCTCGAGCGCGTCGACCGGATCCGCGCCCGGCCGGGTCGATTCGCCGCCGATGTCGATGATCGCGGCGCCGGCCTCCGCCATCGCCAGCGCAGCGGCGACGGCAGCATCCGCGTCAGCCGAAAGGCCGCCATCGGAAAACGAATCGGGCGTCACGTTGAGAATGCCCATCACCTGCGATTTCGGCCCCAGCTCCAGCCGCGCATCGCGGCCAAGCCTGAATGTTCTCGGGTCAAAGACGCTGTCGGGGGGGGATTGCATGAGTCGCGTTCCGGATGCCTGAGGAGAACTTTTGCCTGCCGCACAAATCCCGCCTTGAATCGAACCATATTTCAGGATTTATGCAGTTGGTTCCGGCTTCCTGTTGCATGAGCAAGCTCCATGACGCAAGTTCCCGGTCATCGTTTGCAGCCGGAGTCCCTTATGCGCGCCCTTCGCCCCGCCGTCACGGCGCTGTTGCTGTGCCTGGCGCCCTCTCCCGGCGCAGCCGATCCACTGATCACCAAGACCTACGCCTATTTCAGCGTCAGCGGGAGCACCGGGGCGGAACTGGAGCGGGAATTGTCCAGCCTCGGCCCCATGCTGTCCGACACCGGCACGCGCCATGCCGGCGCCACCAGGATCAAGCTCGGCGGATCGGTTGAATACGAGAAAACCGTCAGCAGCAACTGCCCCGATTGCAAGGAACCGCAAGCCTCCGGAGGCTCGCTGCCCGATCTTCTTGGCCTGGGGCCAAGAAGATCTGGATGCCGCGTCCTCGACGCCAAGGTCACGCTCGAGACCCAGTTGACCCTGCCGCGCTGGAGGGACCGCAAGAAGGCCAGCCGCGAAATGGTGCTGATCTGGGACGTCCTGTCCGCTGACATCAAGCGTCACGAGGAACGCCACGCGGAAATGGCCCGCCAATATGCCCGCAAGCTGGAAAAGGCGCTTGAGGATCTCCGGCCCGAAAGGACCTGCGAGACATTGCAGACCCGCGTCGACGCCGTCACCAAGAAGATCGTCGACAAGCATGCAGCCGACCAGGTCAGGTTTGACCGCGCCGAGGCGGCAAGTTTCGAGCGGCGCATGACAAGAATGCTCGGATTCGCGGTCGAAAAAGAGCGGCGTGGACGCTGACCCTGTCGGCCATCATCGCTGAATGCGGCGCATCGCGCGCCATCTCCGGTCCGAAAAGCTGTATTGTTCCAGCATTCTGCCCGGCTTTCCCGGGTTCGGACTCATGCGCGACACAGCGTCAAACACGCATGCCAAAGTAATTCCGGCGCTTTTACCGTGGCGGTAGGCGACCCCGAATTCCCACCGGGTATTCTTCGCAATATTCGGGACCTCTACATTAGGTATTCTGGCCATCAAGGGACACACTTTATTGAACTGATTCGGAATTCCCGGCGCATGGAAGCCGCTTGATGCTCCTCCCTCATCGAGTTTGATACCTGTTGCGCCCATTTGGCCTCGCTTTCCCTTGCGGAAACGCGAGGCCTTTTTTTGGCATGGCGCAGAAGAGGCGGCCGTTGACTTACTGGACGCCGAGCTTCTTCTGCAGGCTGGTGGAGGATGTTGTGTACTGGAACACCATCTTCTGGTCCGGACGGGCGAGCCGGGTTGCAGCCTGTGTCATCAGCGCCGCCTCGTGGAAGCCGGACAGGATCAGCTTGAGCTTGCCGGGATACCAGTTGATGTCGCCGATGGCGAAGACGCCCGGAATGCTGGTCTCGAATTTCTCGGTGTCGACCGCAATCAGGTTTTCATGCTGGTTGAGGCCCCAGTCGGCAATCGGGCCGAGCTTCATGGTCAGACCGAAGAACGGCAGCATGCGATCACAGGCGATGTCGATCTCGCCGTCAGGGCCTTTCACGGTTGCCGCCGTCAGCTGGCCGTTCTCGCCCTTGAGACCCGTCACCTGGCCAACCTGGAAATTGATCTTGCCTTCCTCGCGCATCGAAAACATCTTGTTGACGCTGTCGGGTGCGGCGCGGAAATCGGGCCTGCGATGGACCAGCGTCACGGACTTGGCGACAGGCTGCAGGTTGAGCGTCCAGTCGAGCGCCGAATCGCCGCCGCCGACGATCAGCAGGTCCTTGCCGCGGAATTCCTCCATGCGGCGCACCGAATAGAACACGCTGGTGCCTTCATAGGCCTCGATGCCGGGAACCGGAGGCCGCTTGGGCTGGAACGAGCCGCCGCCCGCCGCAATCACCACCGCGTGGCAATGCAGCAGTTCGCCCTCGTCGGTCTCGACCTCGAAGCGGCCATTGTCGAGCTTGCGGAACCCCGACACCATCCGGTTGAAATGAAATTCCGGCTTGAACGGCGAAATCTGTTCCATCAGCCGGTCGACCAGCGCCTGGCCCGAGATCTCCGGCCAGGCCGGAATGTCGTAGATCGGCTTTTCCGGGTAGAGTTCGGCGCATTGCCCGCCGGGACGGTCGAGAATGTCGATCAGGTGACATTTCAGATCGTAGAGCCCAAGCTCGAACACCGCGAACAGGCCAACCGGCCCGGCGCCAACGATCACGACATCGGTTTCAATCGGGGTAGACATTTCTGGTATCCGGTCAAATGGAGGAAAATCAGGCTTGCCGCTCGGGCACATGCACGATCAGCCCGTCAAGCTCGCTGCGGACCTTGATCTGGCAGGACAGCCGCGAGGTCGGGCGAACATCATAGGCGAAATCCAGCATGTCCTCCTCCATCGGCTCGGGCGAGCCGACCTTTTCGGACCACGCCTCGTCGACATAGACATGGCAGGTGGCGCAGGCGCAGGCGCCGCCGCATTCGGCCTCGATGCCGGGAACAGAATTGCGGATCGCGTTTTCCATCACCGTCGAGCCGTTTTCGGCGTCGACATCAAAACGCGTGCCGTCAAAAGCAACTAAGGTAATCTTGGTCATTCCAGCCTCTGGCATGTTCACTATAGTGAGGCTTTCATACACGCTGGACCGTATGAGGCAAGAATGAAAACCACGCTGCGACAGCGTTGCGCGGCATGGTTTTCCAAAATGCGATTTTCGGGACCGGTCCGGATCGCCCGGTTCGAGGCCGGCCGGACCCTGACGCTGGAGCGCATCAGTCCGGCCGCGGCAGGGCGCCTTAGCGCATCAGGCCTGCGATAAAAGTGTCCGCGTCGATGACCGCCTTGGCGAAGGCTGCGATGGCGCCCGGACTGCGCGGCTTGGTTTCGACAAGAGCGGCGCAACGCGCCACGTCGAAAGCCCCTACCCCCTTGGCCGCTCCCGACAGCCGGTGTGCCAGTTCGGTGCGGGCCTTCGTATCGAGATTCCCGATCCGGGCCACCGCCTCGCGCGCCTGCCTGGCGAACAGCGCCAGCACTTCGGTTTCCAGCGACTTGTCGCCGCCGGTCTGGCGGGCGAGATGGACAAGGTCGATCGGCCGCCCACCCGATGGACGCGGCTGAAAGCTGATTTCCGGGGCTTCGAAGGCTATGTTCAGGGCCGCCATGGCGGATATCCTTTATTGACTGGTTGATTGGCGAGTGTGGGGGCGACAGCCTCTAGATCGGGTAAACGTCAGTCCTGTCTCAGGCGAAAAATCTGCCGGGATGGTTAACGGTCGGTAAATGTGGCGTTTCATTGGCATTTGCGCCTTTTTTTGACACAGAGCATCGGTAAATAGCGGTGGACGCTGGACTCATAACGCCGCTTTCAATTGTTAATTTGTGCCGTGTGTGTCACTTATTTGGAAGTTTAAGGGTCCGGAACCGGGGCACGACGATCATTTTGCCGATTCGCGGCAGGGCGTCGGTCACGAATTTTGGCTGTGCGGCAGTGGCGGGTCGCACGACCAATCCCTCTATTGAGTTGAGTAACGAGGCTTGAGTGGCATGAGTAAGACACCAGCGGACAAGAGCATTGACGAGCAGACCTTCGAGGCGCTCGAAGACGCACTGAAAATCGACCTCGACGATGACAGTCTGGGGGCGCTCGACGATATTTCGATCGAGGAGCTGGAGAGCAAGGTTTCCAGCGCCGCCCGCGAAATCAAAAACGCCGGCGAAAGCTATCCGGCCGCAGCGCAAGCCGCGGCTCCCGGCAAGAGCACCGCACCGCGCGTGCCGACCCCGCCCTTCACGCCTGCCGCGCCCCTGGCGCCGGCCAATGATGACAGCCGCAAGAACACCGCTGGCCTGCTGCGCGCGCTCGAAATCCGTTCGAGCCGCGGCGCCGTGCGCAACGCCACCGTCATTTCGGCGCTCTGGGCGGTTGGCGGCCTCGGCCTGGCCAACCTCATGCTGGCGCCCGCCATCTGGCAGATCCGCTCGGTCTCCGATCTGCTGGCCATGCCGGCGGCGGTCGGCTTTCTCGTCGCCATTGTCATTCCGATCCTGATCTTCTTCGCCTTCTCGATCATGATGGCCCGCGCCCGCGAAATGCGCTCGGCCGCCCGCTCCATGGCCGAAGTCGCGCTGCGCCTGGCCGAGCCCGAAAATATCGCCGGCGACCGCATTCTGACCGTCGGCCAGGCCGTGCGGCGCGAAGTCTCGGCCATGAACGAAGGCATCGAACGCACCATTGCGCGCGCTTCCGAGCTGGAAACCCTGGTGCATTCCGAAGTCAACGCGCTTGAACGCAGCTATTCGGACAATGAAATGCGCGTCCGCGGCCTGGTGCAGGAACTCGGATCGGAACGCGATTCGATCGTCGGCCATGCCGAACGCCTGCGCGCTTCCATCTCCGGCGCGCATGAGCAGCTCAAGGAAGAACTGACCATCGCCAGCGAAGAGATCGCGGCGCGGATCTCGACATCGGGCCAGGCTTTCGCGCAGCTGATGGAGACAAGGGCGGCCAATCTTCAGGAACGCACGGTCGAAACCAGCCGCGAGCTCGAAGCCCTGCTCAGCGGCCGCACCGATGCGCTGGTCAACGCGCTCAAGGCGTCAGGCGGCGATCTGACCGACGAGTTCGACACACGGCTGGAAATGCTCAATGTCCAGCTCAACCATCGCGGCAAGGCGCTGTTGTCCGAATTCGAGACCCGCGCCTCCACGCTCGACGCCAACACCGAAAAGCTCAACGCAGCACTCGGTGAGCGCGCCCGCCAGCTCAATGAAACGCTGATCGCCCGCACGCGCGACATCTCCGACAGCCTCGGCGTCGGCCAGCAGGCCATCGCCGCGGGTCTTGAACAGACGCTCGCCGCACTCAATTCGTCGCTCGATGAAAAGGGCGCCTCGTTCCGGCAGTCGCTCAAATCCAGCGCCGACGACGCGATCATGGATCTCGATCTGCGGTCCGGCTTCTTCGAGGAGAAGCTCGAATCCTCGATCGGCCGCCTCACCGCTGCCTTCGACGAGCGCGTCGGCGAATTCACCTCCGCCTTCGACAGCCGCGCCGGCAGCCTTGACGGCAAGCTGTCGGAAAGCCTGACGCGGATCAACGAGACGCTTCACGGCGGCACCAACGCCATGGACGGCATCCTCTCGGCCAGCCTCGAGCGGATCGGCGCGACCCTCTCGGATCGCAGCCAGGCCCTGGAAGCCACGCTCGGGTCCGGCGCCGAGCGCATCGAGATCTCCACATCGAGCGCCGCCGAGCGGATCGAAACCACGCTGGCGAGCCGTGCGGACGCCATCGAGAAGACCTTGGCCGAAGGCGCAAACCGGATAAGCGACTCCCTGTCGGAGCGCAGCCAGGCTCTGGAAGCGACATTGGGTGCCGGGGCCGAGCGCATCGAAGCCTCCACGTCCGGCGCCGCCGAGCGCATCGAAGCCTCCACGTCCGGTGTTGCCGAGCGCATCGAAACCACGCTGGCGACCCGCACCGACGCCATCGAGAAGACCTTGGCCGACGGCGCAAACCGGATCGGCGCGACCCTCTCGGATCGCAGCCATGTTCTGGAAGCGACATTGGGAGCCGGGGCCGAGCGCATCGAAGCCTCCACGTCCGACGCCGCGTATCGCATCGAAACCACGCTGGCGACCCGCACCGACGCCATCGAGAAGGCCATTCTGGCCGGCGCCGAGCGGATCGACAGCAGCCTGAGCGAACGGTCCGCAGCCCTGTTCGGCTCAATTTCCGAAAGCGCCGATGCGCTCGACCGCAGGCTGGGCGAACGCGCAGGCAGTTTTGGCGCAGCCGTCAACGAGGCAGCCGATGCGCTCGACGGGCGCCTTGCCGCCCGCGCCGCAGCGATCCAGTCCGGGCTGTCCGAAGCGTCCGATCGCCTGGCGGCGACCCTCGACGTCGAAGGCCGGCGCTACACGGACGTGGCGCAGTCCGCGACCGATCGCATCGAAGGCACCCTGAGCAAGGGCACCGACCACATCGACGAACGCCTGACGACCATGAACACCATGCTCGGAATCGGCCTCGAGTCCGTGTCCAAGACCATCGAAGGCAAGGCCACCGGCCTCGCCGCCAAGCTGCGCGAGGCCGTCGCCAACGCGGCGATGGAACTTGACGCCGAAGCGCTGAAGGCCGGCGAGACGCTGGAAAACGTCGGGTCCGGCTTTGCCGGCAGGATGGACAACCAGGCCCGCGACTTTGCCCGCACCCTCGACATGCACGTCGAGGAACGCACCGCGCATCTGGCCGCCCACGCCGAGAATATTGCCAGCAGCATCTCCGCCAGCGCCACCGGTCTGGGTCATGAAGCCAGCCGCATCAGCGATCTGGTCGAACGCGTCGGCGAGACCGTCGGCAATCAGGCCAACGCCATTTCCGGCACGCTGGACGCCAGCGAAGCACGGTTTGCGGCGCAGGCCGATGCGCTCGCCGCGCGGCTCGAGAAGGAAACCGGGGCGATCTCCGACCGTCTCGGCGAAACCACCAACTCGCTGGTCTCGACGCTCGACGAGAAAACCGACGCGATTTCGAACCGCATCGGCGAAACCACGAACAATCTGGTGACGACGCTCGACGAAAGAACCGAGGCGATCTCCAACCGCATCGGCGCGACCGCCAACAACCTGGTGACGACGCTCGACGAAAGAACCGAGGCGATCTCCAACCGCATCGGCGCGACCGCCAACAACCTGGTGACGACGCTCGACGAGAAAACCGACGCGATCTCCAATCGCATCGGCGCGACCACCCACAATCTGGTCTCCACCCTCGACGAGAGAACCGAGGCGATCTCCAATCGCATCGGAGCCACCACCAGCAGCCTGGTCTCCACCCTCGACGAGAAGGCCGGAGCCATCGACGTCCGTCTGCAGAAATCCGCCGACGATATCGTCAGCCGCACCGGAACCCTCGGCGACGCGCTCAACCAGAAGGCCATCAACATCATCCAGAAGCTGGTCGAAGCCGAGAAGGCCATGGATATCCGCGCCACCTCGGTGCATTCGACCCTGGACGAGCGCACCCGCGAGCTCAACTCCATGCTCGCCAGCCGCTCGGCAGAATTGTCGCGCGTCATCGACGAGCAGGCCCGTCCGCTGGTCGAGCAATATGCCGCAAGCGGCGAGGACTTCGCCAACCGCCTGACCGAGGTCACGCAGAACTCGACCGACCGTCTGCGCGCCGAAAACGCGGCCCTGATCAACGCCATCACCAACCGCACCAGCGAGACCCTGTCCGCCATCGAGACCGCCAATCAGAGCCTGAGCAGCAATGTCGGCACGCTGCTTGAACGTCTGGGCGTCAGCAACAAGGAAATCTCGACAGTCGTCGCCAACGCCGCCTCAACGCTCGGCTCGGCCAACGAGCAGCTGTCGCAGACCACCAGCGAGTTCTCGTCCTCGACCGAAAAGGCCGCGGAACTGCTGTCAGGCTCCGCGCGTCTTCTCGACGGCAAGGTCGAACGGCTCACCGATATCTCGAGCCGCACGCTCAACCAGGTTGGCGCCATTGCCGGCCGGTTCGACGATCACTCCAAGGTGCTGGCGTCGGCGTCCGACCTTCTGGGCGCGGCGCAGTCCAACCTCGCCTCGACGCTGGAAGAACGCCGCGAGGCGCTTCAGGCCCTGTCGCTCGGTCTCGTCAGCCGGTCCGAGCAGATCGAATCCACCATGCACTCGCTCGAGGACATCATCGAGAAGGCCTTCGCCAGCGCCGACGAACTCTCCAAGCGCGCCGCGATGCGGCTTGAAGGCGGATTGCGCAATGCCGCGGAAAACGCCGGCAAGCTGCTCGGCGACACCGAAGACCGGGCACAGGCGGCAGCCGGCATGATGCGCGAAAGCGTCCGCGAAGCCGTCGAGGATGCCGACAAACTGCTGCACAGCACCGAAAACCGCGCGCAAACGGCAGCCGGCAAGATGCGCGAAAGCGTCCGCGAAGCCGTCGAGGATGCCGACAAACTGCTGCGCAGCACCGAAAACCGCGCGCAAACGGCAGCCGGTACCCTGCGCGACAGCATGCGCGAGGCGATCGAGGACGCGATTGCGCGCTTCTCCGGCGCCACCGACGAGATCCGCCAGTCCGCGGCCGACATCAAGCGCGAGCTCGACGAAACCCGCAGCGAACTCAAGCGCGGCGCCTTCGACCTGCCCGAGGAAACCCGCGAAAGTGCGGCCGCCATGCGCCGCGCCGTGTCCGACCAGATCAAGGCGCTGCAGGAACTCTCGCAGATCGTCAGCCAGTCGAGCCAGCAGGCCGAGTTCAGCCAGCCGGCGCCGCGCGCCGCGGTGGCCCGCGCGGCGGCTCCCGCTCCGCAACCCGCGCCCCGGCTCGAGCCTGCTCCCGCGCCCAGGGCAGAAGCCCCGGTCCAGCGCGCGCCCCTGCGCGGCGCGCTTGAGCCGGCAGGCGCAGCCCCCGCCAAGAGCGACGGCTGGGTCAGCGACCTGCTGCGTGGCGCGTCGCGCGAGGAACAGGCGCCTGCCCGCGCCCCGGCAGCAACCCGGACGCCCGAGCGCAACCCGCGCCATGTCGTCGAATCGCTCAACTCGCTGTCGGTCGACATCGCCCGCGCCATCGATCATGATGCCTCGGTCGACCTGTGGCGGCGCTACCAGCGCGGCGAACGCGATGTCTTCACCCGCAGGCTCTACACGCTGAAGGGCCAGCAGACCTTTGAGGAGATCAAGTCGAAATACGGCCGCGAGCCCGAGTTCCGCGCTGCCGTCGACCGCTACATCGCCGACTTCGAAAAGCTTCTGTCGGATGTCGCGCGCAATGACCGCGACAACATGATGACCCAGACCTACCTCACCTCCGACACCGGCAAGGTCTACACCATGCTGGCCCACGCCAGCGGCCGCTTCGGCGGCCAGGAGCGCTGAGAGCTTCGAGCGACACGCGACAACCCCGGAACCCCGCCATCGCGCGGGGTTCTGCTGTTTCGGGCCCGGGACTGATCGCCTCGATCACAAGCGCCTGGAGCTGGATACCCGCAACCAAAACTGTATCCGGGATGCGTCAATTTGCCGTCAGCCGCGCTATGGCGCGCGGGACGGTCTTCTCTAAATAGGAGGCCAGCCTGTTTTGCGAATCGGCAGACGCCGGAACCGCGAAAGCAGGGCGCGGCATCAAAGGAGTGTGGACATGGGACTGGCGGCGACATTTGCCTATCTGGCGATCATCGGAATTCTCGGCTGGCGCGCCTGGCATGGCAGCGACACCGAGAAGGTCATGTTCGTGGTCAACGTCATCCTGCTCTGGATGAGCGCCATCTGGCTGTTCGGCTACCCCGCCCTGATCGGGCCGGCCGTTGTGGCCGCCGGCGGCTTCCTGCTGTTCCTGGTGGTGATGACATCCTCGGACCTGCGGGTTCCCGTCGCCGCCCGCGCGCAGGTCGCGTCAACGGCGCCGGAGAAACCGGTCGAGGTTGATCGTCAAGCCGCCGTGAAGCAGAGTGGTGAAACACCGGCGTTGCAGACTGCCGGCAAACCGGTCAGATCCGCGACAGCGTCCAGCTGACCATGTCCCGCACCACCACTTCGAACGCACGGTCGAGCGACTGCACGTAAGCCGCATTGCCCGATCCGGTCACCGGGGTGCTCGCGCGGAACACCTGTGACGCCACAACGACGCCATTGCGGTCGTTGAGGATCTTGGCCGAGATTTCCACCACCGCCTGCTCGCCGGCGTCAGCCTTGATCTCGAAGGCGCGGATGGCGGTAAGGATGTTGAAGTCGATCGCCAGACCGTCGCCGGGACGGCCGACGCCGCCGACGCGGCCGGAATTCTCGAACGCCTGGACCAGCTTGTCCTGCACGATTTTCGGCAGTCTGTCCGACCATTGCGAATTGGCCAGATACTGCAGCGAAGACGACGTCGGGCGGATGACGATCTGTTCGCTGTCGAGCGCCTTGAGCGCGGTCGGCTCATTGATCAGGATCTGGCGGCTGCGCGACCGCTCGCCGGTGACTTCCGGCGCGGACGACAGCGCATAGGTGTCGGGCGGCGGATCCTTGACAAGCCCGGCGCAGCCGGAGAGCACCGACAGCATGGCAACCGCTATAATCAGACCACTCGCGTTCACGCCTGCGCCCATCTCCGAACCCCAGGTCCGGAATTTATACACTTCATTAACCAGTGTCTTGCGATGCAACCGCCAAAGAGTCAACGCCGGGTCCGCCCGTCATACTGCTTGACCGCATCGCCGCCGAAAATAAGCCGCTGCGGATCCTGCTCGATGGTGGAGATAGACCGCTCGATGCGCTGGATCGAGCGCCGCGCGTCATTGACCAGCGCCTCGACATCGTTCAGCCCGGATCCGGAAAAGCGCTGCAGATTGTCCGCGATCGGCCCGATCCGCGCGTTGAGCGTGGTGGCGACATCCCGGAACGATTTGAGCGTCGCTTCCGCATCGGCAAGCAGGTTTGACGCGTCACCCTCGCCCAGGAAACCGTCGATCTTGGCCAGCACCCCGTCGACCCGTGTCGAGGCGGCGTTGAGCGTGCTGGTCATCTGCTTGACGTCGGAGATGATGAGATCGTAATCTTGGTTGCGGGCGCTGAAGGTCTCGGCCACACCGCGCGCATCGGCAAGCGCCTTGCGCGCATCGGCGCTGGCAGCGGCAATATCGTCGATGGCCTGGCCGGCCTTGGCCGGATCGATGCCCGCAAGCATGGTGTCGACCTTTTCCAGCGAAGCGCCGGCAGTCGATGCCAGCGTCTTCAGCGAATCGGCTGCCTCGCTGAAGCTCTCCAGCGTCTGGGTGATGTTGCCCGACGCCGCCGCGACTTCGCTGGTGGCGGTGTCGACATTGGCGAGAATCCGGTCGATCTTTTCGGGGTCCACCGCATTGATCAGGTTTTCCGCCGAGGCGAGCGCGCTCTCGATGCGGCCCGACACCGATTTGACCACCTCTGACAGGTTGCCCACGCTCTTGAGAAAATCATCGATGCCGTCGGCATTGTCGCGCAACGCGCCGGTGAAGGTCTCGGTGTTCTTCAAGGTCTCGGTCAGCGGCCCGCGCGCATCGACGACGAAGCCTTCGATCTGCCCGACGACCCGGTTGGCGCGATTGAGGATATCGTCGGCGGTGGCGAGCAGGTTGGTTACGCTGGAGGGATCGGCGGTGATCTCGGCCACCCTGCCCTCGGTCATGGCGCGGACCAGGATATTGTCATTGCTGGGCGTGCCGCCCTGCATCTCGATATAGGCCGAACCGGTCAATCCCTGGATTTCCAGCGCCGCGCGCGTGTCGGTGTAGATCGGCGTGTTGGCCTGCACCTCGGTCATGGCGATGACGAATTCCGGGCTCTCCGGATCGATGCTGAGCCGGCGGATCACGCCGTAGGGAATGCCGTTGAACCGCACCGGGGATCCGACGGAAAGCCCGTTGGCGGAGCCCGGGATGCGCACGATCAGCGGCGCGGTTTCACCGCCGCCGCCATATTTCGCCATCCAGTAAATGAACCCGAACGCCGACAGCATCACCAACAGGGTGAAGAGTCCGACGATTGCGTAATTGGCCCGCGTTTCCATTATGTCGCTTCGCTTTTCTGGCTGCTTGCCTGCATGGACGCCGGATCGGTTCCCGTCACGGGTTCCTGTTTGCTGTCCGGTATCATCCGTGCCCTCTTCCCCCGGAAATAGGATTGCACCCAGGGGTCGTCAAATGAAAGCATGTCATCGATCGTGCCTTCGACCAGAACGCGCTTGTCGCCGAGCACCGCAATGCGGTCGCAGACCGAGAACAGGCTGTCGAGGTCATGGGTCACCATGTACACGGTGAGACCCAGGGTGTCGCGCAGCCGGGCGATCAGCTCGTCGAACTCCGCCGCCCCGATCGGGTCAAGCCCGGAAGTCGGCTCGTCAAGGAACACCAGGTCCGGATCGAGCGCAAGAGCACGCGCCAGCGCTGCGCGCTTGATCATGCCGCCGGACAATTCGGACGGGTACTTGTCCACCGCATCCGGCGCAAGCCCGACCATTGCCACCTTGAGTTCGGCCAGTTCGTCCATCAGCGGCTTCGGCAGATCCAGATATTCGCGCATCGGAACCTGGATGTTCTCGCGCACGGTCAGGGCGGAAAACAGCGCGCCATGCTGGAACAGCACGCCCAGCCGCATGTCGAGTTCGATCTTCTTGGCCTCGTCAACCGCGTCATAATCCTCGCCCAGGATGCGGATCTTGCCCTTCTGGCGCGGAATGAGACGCAGGATCGAGCGCATCAGCACCGACTTGCCGGTGCCCGACCCGCCAACGAAGCCGAGGATCTCGCCGCGATAGACGTCGAGATCGAGGTGTTCGAGCACCTTGTTCTTGCCGAAGGCCACGCAGACGTCGCGCGCCGACAAAAGCACTTCGCCTTTGCCGCTGCTTTCGGGGAGCTTGTGATCTGGCTGGTTCATGCGGTCCTGGCTCAAAAATCGATCGCGGCATAGAACATGGCGAACAGCCCGTCGACCAGGATCACCACAAAGATCGACTTGACCACGGAGGCGGTAACCCGTTGGCCCAGCGATTCAGCGCTGCCGCCGACCTTCATGCCTTCCACCGCGGCCACAATGCCGATGATCAGCGCCATGAACGGCGCCTTGATCATGCCCGAGGTGATGGTTGACATGTCGATGGCTTCACGCAGCCTTGCGACGAACACGTCGGGCGTAATTCCGGAATATGTCCATGTCACGGCGGCGGCCCCGGTAAGGGCCGAGAAATTGGCGACGACGGTGAGCAGCGGCAGCGCCACGGTGAGCGCCACCAGACGCGGGAACACCAGCACGCCGATCGGGTTGAGGCCCATCACCTTGAGCGCGTCGATCTCCTCGCGCATCTTCATCGAGCCGATTTCCGCCGTGATCGCGCTGCCCGAGCGGCCGGCGATCATGATCGCGGTCAGAAGCACGCCGATTTCGCGCAATTGCAGGATGCCCACCAGGTCAACAACAAAGACTTCCGCGCCAAAGTATCTGAGCTGGAATGCCCCTTGCTGGGCGATGATGGCGCCGATCAGGAAGCTCATCAGCATGATGATCGGCACGGCGCGCACGCCCATGCGGTCGATATGGGTGACAATGGAGGCGGGAGAAATCCCCGACGAGCGGTTGAGCTTCATCTGCGCCCCGCGCACCGCGGAGCCCAGGATATAGAGCGAGGCCACCATGTCGTCATAGAGCTCGTAGATGGCCTTGCCGGTGGGCGCAAACATGCGTTCGAACAAGGGCGGCTTTTCAGCCTTTGGTGCCTTTTTCTGGTCAACAAGGTCGGGGATCGCCTCGATCAGCGCCGCCACCTGCGAGGCCGCGCCCACCAGCGTGGCCTCCGCACCCTTGGCACGGGCGGCAGCCATGGTCTTGCGCACGAGCCAGGCCCCGGCAGTGTCGAAATGCTTGACCTTCGACAGATCGATGTCGAGCGGCCTGCCGGACAGGCCTCTCTGGGCTTCGAGCATCTTGCCGTAGATCCCGGCAATCGCCGCATGCCGCCAGTCGCCCTGAAGCACCAGCGTCTCCCTGGCGTCCGTGAGGCGATGCTCGAGCCCGGCGGGCAAAACTTCGCTCTTGCCGGACTTCACATCGGCCCTTGTATCTTTTGTCGGTTCGGTCAACATGCCTCACACATAGCCGGTCGTTCAGGCACTGTCACCGGACAGGCCCTGTATAAGCGTCCGCTTTGCCGTTCTTCAGACCTTTATTTACGGACGCGTTGCAATGTCACGACAACTTCAAGCCAGGATCGAAAGCTTTCCGCTCACCCGGGCCTTCACCATATCGCGCGGCGCCAAGACCGCAGCCGAGGTGGTGACCTGCATCATCACCGACAACGGCGTCATCGGCCGCGGCGAATGTGTGCCCTACACCCGCTATGGCGAGACCGTCGAGGGCGTGCTCAAGGACATCGAGGCCTTCGCCGAAGCGATCAATGGGGGAACCAGCCGCCAGGAGCTGCAGAGCGCCATGCCCGCGGGGGCAGCGCGCAACGCCATCGATTGCGCCCTGTGGGATCTCGAGGCCAAGCTGACCGGCATACGGGTTTCGTCGTCCGCCTGCCGCGTCCTGGCCAGGCCGGTTCCGACGGCGGTGACGATTTCGCTGGGCGACCCGGCAGACATGGCCGACCAGGCCCGGGCGCATGCCTCGCAGAAGCTGCTCAAGGTCAAGGTCGGCACGTCCGACGACCGCGCCCGCATGCACGCGGTGGCGAGCGCCGCCCGCGACGCCGAGATCATTCTCGACGCCAATGAGGGCTGGAACGAGAGCAATATCCGCGAACACCTCCTGCTTGCAGCCGAACTGCATATCGGCCTGATCGAACAGCCGCTGCCTGCCGGCAAGGACGAGATGCTGGCCCATATCCCCCATCCGGTGCCGATCTGCGCCGATGAAAGCGTGCATACGCTTGCCGACCTCGAGGCGTTGTCGGACCGCTACGACGCGATCAACATCAAGCTCGACAAGACCGGCGGCCTCACCGAGGCCCTGCTGATGCGCGACCGGGCCCGCGAACTGGGCTTCAGCGTCATGGTCGGCTGCATGGTCGGCACGTCGCTCGCCATGGCGCCGGCGGTGCTGCTGGCCCAGGATGCCGACTGGGTCGATCTCGACGGCCCTCTGCTGCTTGCCCGCGACCGCTCGCCCGCCCTGGTCTACTCCGGGTCGCTGGTCTCGCCACCCTCTGCCGAACTCTGGGGATGACGCGTGGCTTCCGACGGCGCGCGTGAGCATCAAACGGGTTTCATTTGATCCGGATCGGTTCTAGAACGACAGCCAGCAGCATTGCTGTGTGGAGGGGATGATCCGCATGAAAACCGGTCCGACCGGCGCACCACGCGCCGCAGATGGCACAGTTGCCGCCTCGCCTCCCTCCTCGCGCAGAATTCCGATGCCGGGCGACGCTGCCGCGATGGTCACCCCCGGTGGCCTTCACGGGACACGAATGCAATCACGAGAGAAGAGCCGCAAATGACCAAAGACACCAAGCGCGCCAGCGATCCGAAGCCGACAAGCGGCGATCTCGACGAGAATGCCCTGTTCTACCACCGCTATCCGCGGCCCGGCAAACTCGAGATCCAGGCGACCAAGCCGCTGGGCAACCAGCGCGACCTGGCGCTGGCCTATTCGCCGGGCGTCGCAGCCCCATGTCTTGCCATTCGCGACAATCCCGATGCGGCGGCCGCCTACACCGCGCGCGCCAATCTGGTCGCCGTCGTCTCCAACGGCACCGCCGTCCTCGGCCTTGGCAATATCGGTCCGCTCGCCTCCAAGCCGGTGATGGAGGGCAAGGCGGTGCTGTTCAAGAAATTCGCCGGCATCGACGTCTTCGACATCGAGATCGACGCGCCCGACGTCGACCGCATGGTCAGCGTCATCTCGGCGCTGGAGCCGACCTTCGGCGGCATCAACCTCGAGGACATCAAGGCGCCGGAATGTTTCGAGGTCGAGCGGCAATTGCGTGCGGTGATGGACATTCCGGTGTTCCATGACGACCAGCACGGCACCGCCATCATCGTCGCCGCCGGCATCCTCAACGGCCTCGAACTCGCCGGCAAGAAGCTCGAGGACGCCAAGATCGTCACCTCCGGCGCGGGCGCTGCAGCCCTTGCCTGCCTCAACCTGCTGGTGGCGCTGGGCGCCAAGCGCGAGAACATCTGGGTGCACGACATCGAGGGCCTCGTCTACGAGGGCCGCGAGGTGCTGATGGACGAATGGAAATCGATCTACGCGCAACCCTCGGACAACCGAGTGCTGGCCGACTCCATCGGCGGCGCGGACGTGTTCCTGGGCCTGTCGGCCGCGGGTGTGCTCAAGCCCGAGATGCTGGCGACCATGGCCGAACGGCCGATGATCATGGCGCTCGCCAATCCGTCTCCGGAAATCATGCCGGATCTCGCGCGCCAGGCCCGGCCCGATGCGATGATCTGCACAGGCCGGTCGGATTTCCCCAACCAGGTCAACAACGTGCTGTGCTTTCCCTACATCTTCCGCGGCGCGCTCGATTGCGGCGCGCGCACGATCAACGAGGAGATGAAGATGGCGGCCGTGCGCGCCATTGCGGCTCTCGCCCGCGAAGAGCCGTCCGACATCGCGGCACGGGCCTATTCCGGCGAGACGCCGGTGTTCGGGCCCGAGTATCTCATCCCCTCGCCGTTCGACCAGCGGCTGATCCTGCGGATTGCGCCTGCAGTTGCCGAAGCCGCGGCCAGGTCCGGCGTCGCCCGGCGTCCGATCGCCGACATGGAAGCCTATGTCGACCAGTTGAACCGCTTCGTCTTCCGCTCCGGCCTGATCATGAAGCCGCTGTTCACAGCCGCCAAGACCGCCAGCCACAAGCGCGTGATCTTTTCCGAAGGCGAGGACGAGCGGGTGCTGCGCGCCGCCCAGGTGCTGCTCGAGGAAGGCATCGGCGTGCCGATCCTGATCGGCCGCCCCGGCATCATCGAGACCCGCCTGCAGCGGTTCGGGCTCAGAATCAGGCCCGGCGTCGATTTCGAGGTCATCAACCCCGAAGAGGATCCGCGGTTTCGCGATTATGTCGACGAGTATTTCTCGCTTGTCGGCCGCAAGGGCGTGATCCCGGAAGCCGCCCGCACCATCATCCGCACCAATGCCACCGTGATCGGCGCGCTGGCGCTCAGGCGCGGCGACGTGGACGCCCTGATCTGCGGGCTTGAAGGCCGCTACGCCCGCCATCTGCGCGATGTCTCGCAGATTATCGGCAAGCGCGCGGGCGTTATCGACTATTCGGCGCTGAGCCTCTTGATCTCGCAGCGCAGCGCCACCTTCTTCACCGACACCTATGTGTCGTTCGACCCGAGCGCCGAGGAGATCGCCGAGACCACCATCATGGCGGCGGCGGAAATCCGCCGCTTCGGCATCACCCCGAAGGCAGCCCTGGTGTCGCATTCCAATTTCGGATCGCGCGATTCCATCAGCGCCACCAAGATGCGCAAGGCAATGGAGATCATCCGCGCTACCGCACCGAACCTCGAAGTCGATGGCGAAATGCACGGGGATTCGGCCATGTCGGAACTGCTCAGGCAGCGGGTGATGCCCAACTCGACCCTGACCGGCGAGGCCAACCTTCTGGTATTCCCCAATCTGGACGCAGCCAACATCGCGCTCGGCCTGGTCAAGACCATGACCGAGGCCCTGCATGTCGGCCCGATCCTGCTCGGCGCGGCCCTGCCTGCGCATATTCTCTCGCCGTCGGTCACCTCGCGCGGCGTGGTCAACATGGCGACGCTGGCCGTGGTCGAGGCATCCTCGCCGGACTGAGCCCCGGATTTCCCCGACCCCGGCCGGCCTTGGCCGAGGCCGGGACCGGGTTAAGGTAAACACCCGAGTGTGATTGGCGCGTATTCTGTTGTTTGCTAGGATCGACGCCGATGTCTGATATGGTGGTCAAGCTTTAACCCTTGATGCCCTATCATGCGCTCATCCTCGTGTTGGAGTTGTTGATGCGCCGAGTCCGGATACGCAGTTTTGTGCTGATGGTTGCGCTTGCCCTTGCCGGCACCGGTGCGGCGGAGGCTTCGGCGGTTTGCACCCAGCTCAAGGCCCAGCTTGCCAGCGCCTCCCGCAATGCCGGGTCCATAGCCAACTACCAGCGCTACGCCAATGCGGTCCAGAAGCAAGACACGCAGATCCGCCAGGTCCAGTCCGATCTCAAGCGCTTCGGCTGCACCTCCGGCAGCATCATCGTGCTCGGCGGCCGGAACGCCGAGGCCTGCGCCAAGCTCACATCGGCGCACAAGAAGATGCGGATCAATCTGGCCGCCCTCGAACGCAAGCGCGATGCCCACAGCAAACGGGACACCCGCGTATCCGAGCGGCGCATCCAGGCGGCGCTCAAGGCCAATGATTGCGACGGCAAGCGCGCCTCGGTCGTGGAGGCTGCGCTCAAGGGCCGCAACGATGCAATCGAAGCCAGGCGCACGGGCAGCCCCGGCCTGGTCGCCATCCTCGGCGACAGCGGCGGCAGGCAGCGTCTGATCCCCAGCACCGGCCTGTCGAGCTCAAACATCATGGTCGAACCGCAGGCCGCACGCGGCGGCAACTACCGGACCCTATGCGTGCGCCGCTGCGACGGGTTCTTCTTCCCGGTGTCGTCAAGGGCCAACCCGTCCGATTTCGCCCGCGACGAACGCACCTGCCAGATGATGTGTCCGGGAACCGGGACCGAGCTCTATTTCCATGCGGCCGACATCCAGGAGAGCGAGGACATGGTCTCCGCGCGCACCCGGCTGCCCTATACCGAGATGCCGAATGCCTTTGCCTACCGCAATGTCGACGCACCGATGAGCAAGGCCTGCGGCTGCAACATGGGGGCGTTCTACAAGGAAATGGAACGCCGGGAGGCGATCCTCCACGGCAAGACCATGGATGACGAGGCGCCGGTGACGACCTGGGTGCACCCGGTCCGGCGGCCCGACCCGGGCGAAGATCCCGAAACCATGCTCGATGCGGAGATGCAGCTGACATCGGAAGACGTCACCGCCGTGCTGTCGGCGGCGAAGACCGAGCGGCCGCTGACCGAGGAGCGGCGGCAGGTGCGCGTGGTGGGTCCCACCTTCCTGCCCGACGATTCCGAGCAGCTCGACCTCAAGGCCGCTCCGCCAAGCCTGATCCGCTAAACCTTTGCAGCCACCCCAGCCTGTTGGATGGCCTGCGGGCGGCGCAGCAGCGCCCGGCGGCTGACAAGCGTCATGATTCCGATCATCACCACGCAATAGACGCCCATGGCGGCGATCTGGCCGGGATAGGACACGCCCCAGTCGATCAGCGCGCCGGTGAGGCCCGGCCCCATGGCCGTGGCGAAAACCATGAAGGCCACAATCAGCGAGCGGATGCCGCCAAGATGTTTGGTGCCGTAGAGTTCCGGCCACAGCGCCCCGAACAGGGTCGAGGAAAACCCGTAGGACACGCCCATCAGCGCCATGAAGGCGTAGGCGCCCCAGGCCGCATCGGTCGAGGCCAGCACGAAGCACGACAGCGACAAGGGCACCAGGAAGGAGGGCAGGATGCGGATTGCCGAGAAGCGGTCGATCAGCTGCCCGGCGATCAGCGCGAACAGGATGGTCATGGCAGACATGATGGCGAAGGAGGCGGCGAACACGCTCGGTTCCCAGCCGCGCAGCTCCGACAGATAGACCTGGTGGAAGAAGACGGTGGTGCCGATGAAGGGCGGCGCTAGCACGCCCATCAGCGCGGCCCAGAACAAGGGATCGCGCACCACTTCGCCGCGGGTCCATTCCCGCGCCGCCGGCACATTGGGATCGACCGCAACCGATTGCGGCGTGCGCTCGACCTTGAGCAGCGCATAGATCGCCGGCAGCGCCACCAGCATCAGCACCGCGGCGGCGAGCAGCCAGGAGCCGCGCCAGCCGATGAGCGCCGCCACGCCGACGAAGCTGATCGGAAACAGCGCCTCCCCAACATTGACGCCGATAGCGCTCAGCGACACCGCGCGCCCGCGCTGGGCGGCGAACCAGCGGCCCATGGCGGTAAACGCGATGTGGCTGAACATGCCCTGCCCGAACAGCCGCAGCAGATAGATCGCCAGCACCAAGAGCACGAGCGAGGTCGACCAGGCCATCAGCACGCAGGCAAGCGCCAGAATGGGTGCCGCCAGCAGCACGGTGGCCGAGACGCTGATCCGGTCGATGACCTTGCCGATCTGCGGCAGTGTGGCGGCGCTCGCGAGCGTCGCGATCATGTAGAGCGTGCCGAAGCCGCCATGGCTGAGCCCGTATTCTGCGCGAATGTCGCCCGCCGACAGCGAGATGAAATAGGTCTGCCCGAAGGACGAGAAAAACGTGAGCAGGAACCCGCCCGCGATCCAGCGGGCGTTGTCGCGCAGAAAATGGAGGATGGGCATGATTTTGATTATCCAGGTTTAAATTCAGCTAACGAGAGGTCAGCCCATGACCGTGCTTCTTCGTCCGTCATTTCATGACATCCCAAGAATAGGTAATTATTCCCACGAACGCACTATGCTCGCGAAAACTACTTTTTCAGATCACGGATTCCTTTTCGCATCAAAATCAAACCTGCAAAAAATATCGGTATACAAAAAAATGAGAACAACATTACAAATGCCCCAATTTCATACGTATTAAATAGCAAACCGTCCTTCAAATCGCTAAGAATACCATATAATGGCAAAATTACAGCCACGAGCATAATTAGTATTCCTGTTCTTGCGTCTGGATTTCGGTATAGATTCTTCAAGGAAATTCTGCTTGTCACCTGTTTCACCCTTCTGACCCGGACAGGACGGGCGTGATTTTGATTATCCAGATTTAAATCGAGTTAACGCGAGGTCAGCCCATGACCGTAGTTCTTCGTCCGTCGTTTAATGATATCCCAAAAATAGGTAATATTTCCTACGAGCGAAACATGCCTGCGAAACTACTTTTTCAAATCACGGATCCCTTTTCGCA
>NZ_JACIYP010000510.1 GCF_014359905.1 Hoeflea sp.
TATCGCATCCAGGAGCTGGCCTATGGCGGGCTGAAGCCAGAAACGGTCCGGCGGCTGGAACGGCTCGGCGAAGAACTGGACGGCGGCGACCGATCCAAGCGCGGCATCCGCGCCGATCGCGACCGCCCGGTCACCGGCGCGCGACTGCTGCGCGAGTGGCAGGGCGTCGAGCAGATCGTCACCGTCACCGCCGATGGCTTCGAGTGGCAGGGGCGGCCCTACAAGTCGCTGTCCGCCATCGCCCGCGCGATCACCGGCACGCGCTGGAACGGCTGGGTGTTCTTCGGGCTGAAAAACCACCGGAGGACGGCATGAACAAACTCGTCGTCCGCAAGCTGCGTTGCGCGGTCTACACCCGCAAATCCTCCGAGGAAGGGCTGGAGCAGGAGTTCAACAGTCTTCATGCCCAGCGCGAGGCGTGTGAATCCTACATCGCCAGCCAGCGCTCCGAAGGGTGGGTGCTGGTGCGCGATCAGTATGACGATGGTGGCATCTCAGGCGGCACGCTGGAACGGCCCGGCCTGAAGCGGCTGCTGGAGGACATCGAGGATGGGCTGGTTGACGTTGTGGTCGTCTACAAGATCGACCGCCTGTCACGCTCGCTGATGGATTTTTCCAAGTTGGTCGAAGTGTTCGACCGGAACGGAGTGACCTTCGTTTCCGTTACCCAGTCGTTCAACACCACCACGTCGATGGGGCGGTTGACGCTGAACATCCTGCTATCTTTCGCCCAGTTCGAACGCGAGGTGACGGCAGAACGCATCCGCGACAAGGTCCGCGCCAGCCGGATGAAGGGCATGTGGATGGGTGGCTGCCCGCCGCTGGGCTACGAGGTGAAGGCCCGGAAGCTGGTCGAAAACCCTGCCGATGCCGCCCATGTCCGCTGGGTCTTCGCCAGGTTCATCGAGATCGGTTCCGGCACAGTGCTGGCGCGCGAACTGGCCGAGCGGGGCGTCACCACCGCCCGTGGCCACCGGATCGACAAGAAGTTCATCTACCGGATGCTGAACAACCGGGTCTACATCGGCGAGGCCGTCCACAAGGGGACCAGCTATCCCGGCGAGCATGCCGCGATCATCGACCGCGAGGTTTGGGACAAGGTGCACGCCATCCTGACGGAAAGCCCGCGCAAGCGGGCAGCCTGGACCCGCGCCGACACCCCCGCGCTGCTGCGAGGGTTGCTGTACGGTCCCGATGGTGCAGCGTTCTCGCCGACCCACACCCGCAAGGGCGGGCGGCTCTACCGCTACTACGTGAGCCAGACTGTCCTGAAGCATGGCGCCGGATCGTGCCCTGTGGGCCGCGTGCCTGCTGGCGAGATCGAGGCTGCCGTCATCGCCCAGTTGCGCGCCGTGTTCCGCCAACCCGAAATCGTGGCGGGAACTTGGAAGGCGGCGCGAGCGCACGAAGGTGCTGTCAGCGAGGTTGAAACACGGGAAGCCCTGACCCGACTCGATCTGCTATGGAATGAACTGTTCCCCGCCGAACAGGCGCGCGTCGTGGCTCTGCTGGTCGAGCGTGTCGACATAGGCATGGACGGGCTCAACCTCGGGCTCCGCGTCGACGGACTCAGCAGCCTCGCTCGCGAGATGCTGACCGGGGGCATCGGAGAAGCGGCGTGACCCGCGGCACGCCGATCCCCGAGACGGTGACGCTCCGCGTGCCGTTCCGGATCGTGAAGC
>NZ_JACIYP010000511.1 GCF_014359905.1 Hoeflea sp.
CGGTCGAGCATTTCATCCGTGAAAGCCTGTCCGAGAACTCGCGGGCGTCCTACCGCGCCGATCTGGCCCACTTCACTGCGTGGGGCGGCGTGCTGCCCGCCACGGCTGATCTGGTCGCCCGGTATCTGGCCGATCATGCGGACATGCTCGCCCCGGCCAGCCTTGCGCGGCGGGTGGCGACCCTGAGCAAGGTTCACGCTGCGAACGATTGGCCCAACCCTTGCCAAAGCGAGGTGGTCCGCGCCACGCTGCGCGGGATCAAGCGGGTCAAGGGCACGGCCCAAGATCAGGCTCGCCCCCTGCTGCGCGAAGACCTGTTCCTGATCCTCGACGCTTTGGGTGACGATGCCCGCGCCCAACGTGACCGGGCGCTGCTGCTGATCGGCTGGGCCGGGGGCTTTCGGTCGTCGGAACTGGTGGGGCTGGACTGGCCCGATGCCGAGGAGGTCCGCGAAGGGCTGGTCCTGCACCTGCGACGTTCCAAAACCGACCAGACAGGCCAAGGCCGCAAGATCGGCGTCCCCCTTGGCCGCACCCGCCACTGCCCCGTTGCCGCCCTAGCCGCATGGCGCAAGGCCAGCGGCGATGACGGCCCGATCTTCCGCCCGGTGGACCGCCACGGCCACATCCAGCCCGACCGCCTGCGCAGCGATGCCGTCTCCACCATCCTGCGCGACCGCCTCACCGGGGCGGGGATCGACCCCGAGGGATACAGCGGCCACAGTCTGCGGGCAGGCCTCGCCACCAGCGCGATCAAGGCCGGGGTGCCGACCTACAAGGTCCGCGCACAGACCGGCCACGCATCGGACCTGATGCTAAGCCGCTATTTGAGGGATGCGGGGATGTTCGACGGCAACGCGGCGGGGGCGTTGCTGTGATTGGAGCTTTTGGCCACCCATTTGAAAAACCTCACTGATCGACCCTGCGGCCTTGTTAAAACTGCATTTTGGAGGGTAGAAAGAACAAAATAGGCCGGACGCCCAAGCGCGGGGGATCGTGGCGCAAGGAAGGGTGGGTTGTATCCAATGAATAAGATCGCGGCTGAGTTCAGCGAATTCGTTTTGTTCTCCGAAGAAGAGGCCCGCGCACTCGATGCCCGCGTGGTCATGCGTGAGAACCGGGGCAAGCAGGTGCCCTATGTGACCTGCCTCGTCCGCGACAAGGAAGTGCAACTCAAGTCAGAGGAACGGACCCGTCAGCTTTGGCTGGCCCGCCTGATTGACAAGCTGGGTTATGCCCGGTCGCGCATCGCCATCGAATACCCGATCACCTTCGGGCGCGACAGTTCCAAGCGGGCCGACATCGTGGTCTTCGACGCTGACCGCCCGACCGTCCCCTACATCATCGTCGAGGTGAAGCAGCCGAAATATAAGGACGGCAAGGAGCAACTCAGGTCCTACGCCCACGCGACCGGCGCACCGCTTGCCGTGTGGAGCGATGGCATTCTGGCCGAGGTCTGGCATCGCAAGAACCCCAACTACTTCATGCCGATCCACGAATTGCCCCGCGCAGATCAGACCATCGAACAGGTCGTGGATCAGCCCTGGACCATCCAGACCCTGATCGACCTAGAGGAAGAGCGGGTGAAGGAAGGCAAATTCGCCCGCTCCCTGCGCGACCTGATCGAGGACATGGAAGACGAGGTTCTGGCCAATGCCGGGGTCGATGTCTTCGAGGAAG
>NZ_JACIYP010000512.1 GCF_014359905.1 Hoeflea sp.
CTGGTTGCGGAACCCGAGGGAGCTGGGGCAGATGGCGTGGATGTGAACCGCCCCGGGTTTACCGGAGAGTTTCTGGTTCAATGATTAGGCTACTTTTTCGACAGCATTCAAGCTTGCATAGAAGGCCTCCTCTGCTTCTTGCGGCGTGACGTAGCCAATGGCGCTGTGCAGGCGGGTGTTGTTGTACCAGTCGACCCATTTCAGGGTTTCCCATTCGACTTGACCAACCGACTTCCAGGGGCCGAGGAACTTGATGACCTCGGTCTTGAACAGGCCGATGATGCTTTCGGCGAGGGCATTATCATAGGAATCTCCGACGCTGCCGACCGAGGTGTCGATGCCTGCCTCAGCAAGCCGCTCGGTATATCGGATCGACAGGTATTGGCTTCCTCGATCACTATGATGGATCAACTTGTCGGCCTCGGACGGCGCCCGTTGGCAGATGGCCTGGTTCAGTGCATCGAGAACGAAACCGGTTGTCATTGAGGTGGAGACGCGCCAACCGACGATCCTGCGGGCGAAGACGTCGATGATAAAAGCCACGTAGACCATCCTTTGCCAGCTTGAGACATAGGTGAAGTCGCTGACCCAGAGCTGATTCGGCATGTCCGCCACGAAGGCTCGGTTTACCTTATCATCCGGGCAAGGCTGAGCAGCATCGGGGTTGGTCGTGATGACTTTCTTGCCCCGCACAACACCCTGTAATCCCATGACCTTCATCAACCTCTCCACTGTGCAACGGGCGATGTCATGCCCCTCGCGGCGCAACTGATGCCAGACCTTGCGCGCGCCATATCGGCCCCGACTGCCCTCGAAGGCCTTCTTGATAGCAGCCTTGTGGAGGTGATCCTGCTTGGCCCGGTCCGAGGCCAGGTCCGGATCACGCTCCACGGCCTTGAAGGTGTAATACGTCGATGGTGCGATCTCCAAAACCCGGCAGATCAGCCCGACACCATAAACACAACGGTGATCATCAATGAACGCGATCATTTGCGGAATGGGCGGTCGAGCTCCGCCGCTGCGAAATATGCGCTGGCCTTCTTCAGGATCTCGTTGGCCTGGCGCAGTTCACGGACCTCGCGCTCCAGCTCCTTGATCCGGTCTTTCTCGGCGCTCGTGAGGCCAGCGCGCTGACCGGTGTCGCGTTCGGCCTGCTGGCACCAGACGCGCAGACTGTCCGGCGAACAGCCAAGCTTCGGCGCGATCGCCTTATAGGCGGCCGTGTCGCTGGAATAATCGGCACGGTTCTCTCGAAACATCCGAACACCGCGTTCGCGAAGCTCGGCCGGATAGGCGGGGGTGAATCTCTGCTTTGTCATAGGGCTCATCCTTTGAGTGTTTTACTCTCCGGTAAACCCGGGGCGGTTCACTTTCGCCGCCCGGGCCGGTGCCACGCTTGTACTCAATGAAATCGACCCCTTTCGCCAGCGCCTCCTGCGCGCGGTTTTCGGCGGAGAGGTCACAGGCCATGACGGCGAGCATATCGATGATCTGCTGCAGACGCCGGTTCTACCCGACGTCGTGGTGATGAATCCGCCCTTCGCCTCCTCGGTCGATCGGTCGCGGGACAAGCACATCGCCGCCAAACATCTCATCGCGGCTGCAAAGCGTCTGGCGCCCGGTGGGCGGCTGGTGGCGATCATGCCGCCGGGATTCACGCCCGAACGCGATGCCGCG
>NZ_JACIYP010000513.1 GCF_014359905.1 Hoeflea sp.
GCGGTCGTTCCTCGGCTTTCTGCATCTGGACGGCGTCACGGAACGGTCGCTCGTCCCGGCCGTGCCAACGGTCTTGCGCCGCCGGCTGGCCGGGTTGCCCAAGGGGCTTGAACCCGATCAGGTGCGGCGCCTTCTTGCGGCCTGCGATGCAGGCACGGCTGTTGGCCGCCGCGATCTGGCGATCCTGACCCTGCTGGTCCGCCTCGGCTTGCGGCGCAACGAGGTCGCGAGGCTCGGGCTCGACGACATCGACTGGCGCGCGGGCACGATCCGCATGCGCGGCAAGGGCAATTGTCACGAACAGCTCCCCCTTCCGCCAGATGTCGGTCGCCAACTGGTGGAATACCTGCGCCATGCCCGACCTGCGGACGCCCAGGGCCGGACCGTGTTCGTCCGGCACTTCGCGCCCCATCACGCACTTGGGCCAAGCCGTGTGAGTGGCATCGTGGCGGATGCTGCCCGGCGCGCGGGCCTCGGGCGCGTTCATGCGCATCGCCTGCGTCATACCGCGGCAACCGAGCTTTTGCGCGCCAGCGCATCCTTGCCGGCAATCGGCCAGCTTCTGCGTCATCGTCGCGCCGAAACCACGGCGATCTATGCCAAGGTTGACTGGGACACCCTGCGCCTGATCGCGCGCCCCTGGCCGGAGGGCGCGCTATGAGCCACCTGCGCAATGCCCTTGCCGATTATCTGACCATGCGGCGTGCCCTCGGCTACAAGATGGACAAGGCCCGAGCGACTTGTCGGCCAGTTTGTCGCCTTCGCCGAGGATCGCGGCGAGACCCATGTCCGGACCGAGACGGCGCTGGCCTGGGCGACCCGGCCCGCTGGTGCCGCCGCGGTCTGGACCTCCCGGCGTCTGGCCGAGGTTCGTCTCTTTGCCCGAAACCTGCGCACGCTCGACCAAAGAACCGAGGTGCCGCCCGCCGACCTTCTGCCTGCGCGAGGACGCCGCGCAACGCCCTATCTCTACACGCCGCAGGAGATTGCGACGCTGATGCAGGCCACCACGATCCTGCGGGGATCGCATGTGCAGGCAACCTACCGGACCTTGATCGGCCTTCTGGCGGCGACCGGCATGCGGATCGGCGAGGCAATCGATCTCGACCGCGACGACTTCGACGCGGTCAGCGGCATGGTAACGATCCGGAGGGCCAAGTTCGACAAGGCCCGCGCCTTGCCGCTGCACCCGAGCACCGTCGCAGCGCTGGACGACTACCTGCGCCGCGACGACCTACCCCGGCCTGCGGGCATGCCGGCCCTGCTGATCAGCGCGACAGGCAAGCGGCTGCGCTATACGGTCGTGCAGCCAACCTTCAAGAAGCTGCTGCATCATTGCGGCATCACTCCCCGATCGGCGACATGCCGGCCGCGGACTCACGATCTTCGGCACAGCTTCGCCGTCAGCACCATCGCGGACGATTACAGGTCGGGCAACCCCGGCTCCCGCCTCGCCATCCTGTCCACCTACCTCGGCCATGCCGATCCCGGCGCCACCTACTGGTACCTGTCGGCTGCGCCGGAATTGTTGGGGCTGGCCGGCGAAAGGCTCGAGCGCCACCTGGCGGGTGACGCATGAGCGCGCTTGCCACAACCCTGCAAGCGTCCTTCACCGACCGCCTCGTCCGCCAGCGTCAGGTCAGCCCGAACACGGTTCAATCCTG
>NZ_JACIYP010000514.1 GCF_014359905.1 Hoeflea sp.
GAAGCAGGCACTTCAGCTCGGAGCGATCGGCTTCGATGCCGTGAAGCATCTGATCCTGTGTCGGGTGGAGCGTCGGCCGCCGCGATTGGACCTGTCCATCTACCCATACCTGCCGAGGGCGACGGTCGAGACGACATCAGCGAAGGCCTACATGCGCCTTCTTGATGGTGTTGAAGGGGAGGAAGCGGCATGAGCACCGAAGCCCCCGAGATCCTGCTTTCCCATTATCTCAAAACCCTCAAGCTTCCGACCTTCCAGCGCGAGTACCAGAAGCTGGCTCGGCTATGCGCCACCGAGGGCGTCGATCATGTCGGATACCTCACCCGGCTTGCCGAATTAGAGCAGATCCTGTGATCGATGAATCAAACGTGATGTGACGAAGGAAGCCGAAGCTGATTCAATCTCTCCTCAGTGAGGAGGAGGTTGATGATGGCACGGGCACTAAGTGATGATCTTCGAATTCGAGTATTGAAAGCGTCCGCTGCCGGCATGTCTGCACGCCAGGCTGCCGGTCGGTTCGGGGTTGGCGTTTCCACGGCGATCCGCTGGGTTGCAAGAGCCAGAGACGGCGAACCGACACCACGTCCACAGGGCTGGAGACGGCCCTCCATTCTGGATGCACACGAGGTGTTTGTGGTTGCATTGATCGATGACCGCAAGGACGTGACGCTCGATGAAATGGTCACACGTCTGTCGACTGAGCGGCAAGTCAGCATCAGCCGCAGCGCGCTTGGCGCATGGCTGCGCGGCCGCGGGTGGACGTTTAAAAAAAGTCCGCACACGCATTGGAGCAGAATCGGCCGGATGTCCTGAAGCGTCGACAAGACTGGTTTGACGGCCAGCTCGACCTCGATCCGCAAAGGCTTATCTTCATAGACGAGACGGGGCTTTCAACGAAGATGGCACGTCTGCGGGGACGTGCAATTCGAGGCGAGCGCTGTCGGGCTGGCGTGCCGCACGGCCATTGGAAAACAACGACATTCACCGGCGCTCTGCGCCTGACCGGCATGACAGCGCCGTTTGTCTACGACGGAGCGATGAATGGCAACGTCTTCCTGGCCTACGTCGAGCAGGTGTTGCTACCGACCCTTCAGGCCGGTGATGTTGTCATCATGGACAATCTGCCCGCACACAAAACAGCCGGTGTACGTGACGCCATCGAGCGCATAGGGGCAAAGCTCATGTTCCTGCCGCCCTACAGCCCCGACTTCAATCCCATTGAGAACGCATTCTCAAAACTGAAGGCCATGTTGCGGTCTCGGGCGGAGCGAAAGATAGGTGCTCTCTGGGACACCGTAGGCACCTTGATCCCCCGCTTCACGCCAGCGGAATGCGAAAACTACTTCAGGGCTGCAGGATATGATCCGGATTGAACAGGATCTGCTCTAGCTTCGGAGCTAAGAGGCTGCCTCAAAAAGAGGTGGGTGATTTCAACAGGTTATGATTCCTCCGGATTTGCAAAGATTCGATGGAGAACACAATGGTCTGGACCGAAATCACCCGCCGGCAATATGCCCGGCGAACGGCACGCTACGCAAGCGACATGACGGATCGGGAATGGGCATTAGTTGAGCCTTTTCTACCAATGCCGTGCCGTCTTGGACGCCCGCGGACCACGGATTTGCGCGAGGTCGTCAACGCTCTGCTTTA
>NZ_JACIYP010000515.1 GCF_014359905.1 Hoeflea sp.
GCAGGTGAAGCCGCTCATGTTCTCGATCACGCCGAGGATCGGCACCTTGACCTGCTCCATCATGCGCAGGCCCCGCCGCGCGATCTTCAGGCTGACATCCTGCGGCGTGCTGACCACGACCGCGCCCGACAGCGGAAAGGCCTGCGCCAGCGTCAGCTGGATGTCGCCGGTGCCCGGCGGCAGGTCCAGCAGCAGCACATCGAGCGCGCCCCAGTCCACCTGGCGCACGAACATCTGCAGATATTTCGCCACCATGGGCCCGCGCAGGATCGCCGGGGCGTCGTCATCGGTGAGCATGGCCATCGAGATGACCTTGACGCCATGCGCCTGCGCCGGGACGATCCTCTGATCGGGCGACATCGCGGGCCTATCGGTGGACACGCCCAGCATGCGGGGAATGGACGGGCCGTAGATGTCGGCGTCGACCACGCCGACGGACAGGCCCGCATCGGCCATGGCCACGGCGATATTGGCGGTGACCGTGGATTTGCCCACCCCGCCCTTGCCGCTGCTGATAGCGATCATTCTTGGCCCGGAGGGCTGATCAGGCTGCATCGTCGCGGTTTCCTTCGCTTCTTCTGGTCAAGTTCGGCCCGCTGTAGCTCGCGCAGAGCTTCGTCGTCTCTTCCGCCGCCAGTTCCGCCGTCATGCAGGCGCAGTAGGCCGTGTCGCCGGATGTCCCGAAATGGCTGCAGTCGCGGCAGGTGCCAAAGGCGGGAACCTCGCGCCGCAGGGCCAGTGCAGCGGTCAGCCGCGACAGCGTGGCGAGGAAACCGTCACGCTCTGCCGTCGGAACAGCGTCGATCACGCCGATCAGGTCGCGCAGCGGGTCTTGCGCAAGCATCGCGCTGCCTTGTGCGGTCAGGTCGAAGCACACGCTGCGCCGGTCCCGTTCCGACCGGCTCCGCACGATTAGCCCACGGCGCTCAAGCGTCTTGATGATCTGCGAGGCAGTGCCCCGCGTCGTCGCCTGGAAGTTGGCGAAGCCGGACGGGGTGCGTGTGCTGCCATTGGCGCGGGCGAAGAACCGCAAGCAGGTCCATTGCGCTGCCGTGAGTTCCGAGCGTGCATCCTCGCTTCGCGCCGCACGGCCGACATGGACGAGCAGTTCCGCGATGCGATCCGGCGTCTGGGGTTCATGCGTCATGCCCAATTGATAGCGCTTCGAAACTACTTTGACAATCTCCGCACAAAGATAATAGTATCGTTTCGATATCAATTGAGCTTCAATCATGAATCAGCGCGTCATGAACTTCGAAAGCCGGGCGCGCCGCGTACGTACGCCCGACATGCTGTCGGCCAGTCAGGAGCGTGACCTGCTGCGGGCCTGGCAGGACACCGGCAACAGGGCGGCGCGCAATCGTCTCGTGATGGCCTTCGCCCCGCTGGCCGCATCTGTCGCAAAGCGCGTCCGGCCACGAGCGGGCGAGGCCGATCGGGCGAGGCCGATCCCGATCTGGTCCAACAGGCGAACATCGGCTTGATGAAAGCCGCCGACCGCTTCGATCTCGACCGCGATCTTCGCTTCTCGACCTATGCGGTCTGGTGGGTGCGGGCAGAGATCCAATCCTACCTGCTAGCGAACATGTCGGTCGTCAGGCAGCCCAACTCCGCTCAGGGCCGCAAGGTGGAGGCCAGCGTCGCG
>NZ_JACIYP010000516.1 GCF_014359905.1 Hoeflea sp.
AGCGTAAGCCGGTGTTCCATGGACGCTGAGCAGAAGATGGGCAAGGGTGGCGAGGCCGACGCGGCATTCGTCACAGATGTCACCCGTTTCGTCGAAGAGAACCTTCCCTCGGACATCGCGCGCAAGGTCGAAATCAATGCCCCTCTCGGCAAGGACGACTTCACCCGTTGGCAGCAGATCCTTCATCGGCGCGGCTGGGCGGCGCCATCCTGGCCGGTAGAATATGGTGGCACCGGCTGGTCATTGGCGCAGCGGTTCGCCTTCGAGGAAATCTGCGCCGGTCTGTCGGCACCGCGGCTGCCCCAGTTCGGCCTCGGGATGCTGGGCCCGGTCCTGATCGCGCGTGGCACAGAAGCCCAGCGCCGCCGCTACCTGCCGAAAATCCTCTCTGCCGAGGAGTGGTGGTGCCAGGGCTACTCAGAACCTGGCGCGGGATCCGACCTTGCCGCGCTGCGGACCCGCGCGGTTCGCGACGGCGACCGCTATCTTGTCAGCGGGAGCAAAATTTGGACGTCCTACGCCCATTATGCGGACCGGATGTTTGCATTGGTGCGAACAGATGCGACCGGCCGCAAGCAGGAGGGGATCACCTTCCTGCTTCTCGACATGCGCGATCCGGGGGTTACGGTGCGCCCGATCATCGGGATCAACGGCCAGCACGTGGTTAACGAGGTCTTCCTCGACAACGTGGCGGTCCCGTTAGAGGACCGCGTCGGAGAGGAGGGCGAGGGCTGGACCGTGGCCAAGGCGTTGCTCGGTCATGAGCGCACCGGAATCGCCCGCGTAGGCTTTTGCAAGAGGCAGTTTACCTTGCTGGGCCGACTTGCGGCGCGGACAGATATCGAGGGGCGCCGCCTGCTCGACGATCCGGCCTTCGCGCAAAGGATGGCGGAACTGGCCGTCGATATCGAGATACTGGAATGGACCAACCTGCGGGTGCTCGACATGGTGGCTAACGGGCGCGGCAACGGGTCGGAAGCCTCGGTGCTGAAGGTCGTCGCGACCGAGACCCAGCAACGCATTACCGAAATGCTGTTCGATGCGGCCGGCCCTGCGGCGACCGAGCTCGCCGTCACGGAGACCGAGGCCGGGGATGACGATGCCACCTTCGTCTCGTCCTTCTACCTCGACTGGCGCAAGGCCTCGATCTACGGCGGCTCGAACGAGATCCAGCGCAACATCATCGCCAAGGCGGTTCTTGGCAGATAGCCATGCAGTATCTTCAGATCATCTTGGCCAGAGTGAGAGTTCCATGCGAAGCGCAGTGATTGTGGCGACGGCGCGGACGCCGATTGGCAAGGCCCACCGGGGGGCCTTCAATGAAACCCAGTCGCAGGCGCTCGGCGGTCACGTCATCGCCGCCGCCGTTGCCCGCGCCGGGATCGACCCGGCCGAAGTGGAAGATGTGGTAATGGGCGCGGCCCACCAGTATGGGGCGACCGGCAGCAACGTCGCCCGCCAGAGCCTTCTGCGCGCAGGGCTCCCGACCAGCGTTCCCGGCATGAGCGTGGACCGCAAGTGCTCATCAGGGCTGATGGCGATCGCCATCGCGGCCAAGCAGATAATCGCCGACAACATGGCGGTGACAGTGGGCGGCGGGCTCGAGGCGATCTCGCTCACCCAGACCAGCCATGTTGTGAAATAC
>NZ_JACIYP010000517.1 GCF_014359905.1 Hoeflea sp.
TTCACATTCCCCTGTTGAGTCTTTGTTCGGCTCGAAAGGTGCTAGGTTTGCGCACTCTGGTGAAACTGCGATGATAATGGATGTCGGAAACGTCGCATAATCAAGATTCACGTACTTCTTAATATCGTTGATACGTTTCTCCGAGCGCTCGCGCTGAATGCCGGCGATTTTATCTTGGCTTCCTTCTAGGAAAGCGCGTATTTCCGTATACGAAATGTTTACGAGTGTTCTGGCGTCAATTCTACCAACATAAAAGTCACCAATGGGTTGGGTTACCCTTGAAACAGGAATCGTGATGGGTAGTGGAATGTGGTTACGCACGGCCAGCTGCTCCTGTCTTTATTTTGCTTACGCGTTTCTCTTGAGCTTCTCCCGCCTCTTGCGCATTTGGTAGAGCTGGCTCCAATAGCAGGATGAGAAACCATAGGAGATGAAGTCCAAAAAACATCCACCATAGCCACGAAAGAATGGTCGCAGAAAGCCCTCCTGGCTCAAAGCCAGGATTCATACCAACAAAAATGGAAGTTGCGACAATCGGGCCTATAAGTATAATGAGTAGGATGACGCCCAAAATATAGTGGGTTTGTCTGTGTCGTAGCAGTGCAATAAATGCGACACCAGATACTGAAAGTATGGAAAGGCTAATCTGCCCACCTTCAAAGTATCGAGAAAATGATTGGATCGTTGATATATCTGGATTCTGTCCGGAGAGCGCCAAAGCAACCAGCCAAATGAATCCTAGTGCCCCTACGATCGACGCGGCGACTTCACCCAGCGCCTTGCCCCAGTTGTTTTGTAACAAATCTTTCATGCAAGCCCATCATCGCGGTCACGATGACAGGCTCTGTGACTGCCGTTCGAGAGTCAAGCAGCTGATTGGCTTCTCGCGCCAACTCATGCCGTCAGCGTACGCACGGCGAACCTTCAGAAGCTGACCGCCGAGTTGACGGCTGGTGACGGTCATTCAGGCTCACAAGGGGCGGTAATCAATCACATCGAAGGTAGTAATCGGCCAACGCGGCGGCGCGGAAAGATCATGCGCGCTTCAGATCGCCGAGACATGCGCAAGGCTTCCTCCCCATCCATTGGAGATGCCCCGGTGTCTGGCGAACCTCCGATTCAGGGAGAACGCCCTGAACTGCAGCAATTGCATTAGTTTTCGGTTTTTGGGGCTACACTTGCATCGGTCCGCTCTCTGCCCACTGCTGCGTCGTCATTCATATTTCCACGGCCGCACTTTCGGCATAACTACTGTCACCTCCATCTCCCGCATCATCCCACCCGGCACCAACCCGTCTCGAACCCAGCACAGCGCCTGCCACCAGTCATCGTAGGCGCGGCGGGCGGCCTCGATCTGATGGGGATGTGGGGAGAAGGTCACCGGGCAGGCCAAAACCTCGACGGTGCGCCACTTGCCGCGGGTCAGGACACGTTCGGTGCCGACCACGACGGTGGTCGCCCGTTCGCCATGCTGATTGCTTCTGGTCTCGACCGGCACACATCGCGGCACGGCGTTCGGCATCCAGTCGGGCGTCATGCCAGCACGCGCCAATTCGGTCAACTGGATCGCCATGCGGATGCCGCCGAGGCTGTCGGGCATGCCAGCGACGGTGGCGGCGATCACCTCGGCGTCCGCATGGGC
>NZ_JACIYP010000518.1 GCF_014359905.1 Hoeflea sp.
GCCGGATCCGGCGGCGTGGAATTCCTGTTTTGGCGGCTGCGCATCTTCCGGGACATTGAAGAACTTGCGGAAGAACGGGTCGTTGAGAAGCGGGTTTTCCTCTGTCGCCACTTCACCCTGGACCGCGATGCTGACGACGGCCGGCAGGACCTTTTCAATCATTGGCGCAAGCGAGGGCTGTTGGCCATCCGTCAGTGTCTGCGCCGAGCCGCTGGCTGCGCTGAAGACGCAGAAGATGATGGAGAACAGATAACGTTTCATTGTCTTGCTCCTATGGCTTTGGTGTTGCTGATTTCGGCTTCTCTCGCAGCTCCTGCTGGAGCCAGGGACTTTTCGAAATCGCCATCCTGGCCGCGGGCGGAATTGACTGCGTTCACTGGTTGCGGGCATGGCACCGGGGTCGTTGGGACACCGGGCCGGGATACGGGCTCATCCGCGCCAACGCCGGTGCCGGTTGAGCTGAAAGCCTGAACTCCCCGGCCTCATTGCAGGTTGATGCCGACTTCTATCGGGTTCGGCCTTTGGCATCGAGCAGCCTCCCTGTCTTGACCGGTGCAGAGGCACACCGGTCATCAATGCGCCATCAGGATCGGCACCGGGCATTTCTTGAGGAACGAGCGCGTTACACCGCCGAAAAGCCGTTCCCGCAGGCGCGAATGGCCATAGGCTCCCATCACTATCATATCGGCGGCCGTGTCGGCGGCATGTTGGGTCAGGACCTGGGCGATGCTTCGGCCCTCGCTGGCGAGACGCTCCACCACCACCTTGGCTCCGTGGCGCGCCAGATAGGCGGCGAGATCGGCGCCCGGCTCTTCTCCGCTCCTGGACCGCCGGGCGACCGGGTCGACCATGACAATGCTGACGCGGTCTGCCTGGCGCAGAAGATCGACCGCATAGTGCACGGCCCGGGCGGCTTCCTTGCGCGAATCCCATGCGACCAGTACATTCCGGGGGGCCAGCGTCGGCATCGCCCCCTCCGGAACCAGCAGCAGCGGCCGCGGCGAATGAAAGATCAAGCCCTCCAGAACGGGCGGAGACACCGCGCCGTTGTGCAGGACCGGGTGCCCGAGCATGACCAGATCGCTGTACTGGGCGCGCATGCCGATTTCGTCGGCCAACCAGACCGCTTCGCCATATTGCTGGTCGATATCGCGGGAAACCTGATAGGCCTCAAGCAGGCTTCGGGCGCTGTCGGCGCGCGCGGCGATGGCCTTGAGCTCGCTGTCACGCTCTTCCAGCCAGGTCTCGGACAGGGAGACGGCCTCGCCCAGGGGCGGGTTGAGCGAGATCCCGACGACCAACAGCGACAGATGCGCTTCCGCCGCCTCGCACATGGAAGCGGCCATCTTGATATCGCTGTCCGGGGTGTCGGCGGCGCACACATAAAGAACGGTTTTAATCGGCATCGGTAACCTCCAAAGAATGATCGTTCCAAAAAAAGTATGATGGTACTCGTCAGGACAGACAATGATGGGCGTCAATGGCCGAATGCGGGCCTTTCGGGATGCTGCACCCATGCGCGCTCACATCCGCAGGACGGCCGCGCCGCGGACAAGGCCGGCGCGCAGGTCCGCCAGCGCCTGGTTCGCGCTTTCTAGCGGATAGACGGTGATCTCGGTCCTAACCCCGG
>NZ_JACIYP010000519.1 GCF_014359905.1 Hoeflea sp.
CAGGTCATAGGCCTCGGATTCGCGTCCGACGAGATAGTAGGCGATGGCAAGGTTGTGCCGCAGGTTCAGATCCGTAAGCTGGGATCGCGTGAGGTACTGCAGGATCGCAACGGCCTCATGGCCGGAGCCCCCGAGCACGTGGCTCAGGGCGAGATTGTTCAACGCATCGAGATTGGTCGGGTTGATCGCCAGAAGCGTCTGGTAGGCGCTTATCGCGCGCAGATGATCGCCGCTCAGGTCAAAGGCCACGGCGCGGCCGTTCAAAGCCGTTTCGTTTTTCGGATCATCCGCCAGAACAAGATCAAAGTTGCGAAAGGCTTCGGACGTGTTGTTTTGCGCCAATGCGACGCGCCCAAGGCCAAGATGCCCACGCTTGTCCGCGCCCATCTTGATGGCCGTCCTGTAGGCATTTCTGGCCTTGAAGAGCGCGCCACCCTGGAGATAGGCATTGCCAACCGACAAAAGCGCTTCGGCCTGCGAGCCGTGATCGCGGGATACTTCGTCCAACAGACGATAGGCGCTGTCATATTGCCCGCCCACCAACATCCGTTGTGCCACGTCAACACGCGCCTGATATCCCACGGGCTGAGAACCGGACAGCTCACAACCGCTGAGAAAGAGTGCCGCGGCAACAAACAGCACCGACTTGCGTGGTGCCAGAGCGGTTCTGGGCGGGAAATCTTCCGTTTGGAACATCGACAGGGTATCCTCGGCTGGTGGCGGAATTCTAGGAAAGTATCCGATCCGATACCCTGCGCCTGCGCCGGATTGTATGCGTAGCGACGGCGAGAGCACTACGTATACGTAGGTTTCGGCCCGCACGGACGTGCTTGATTGCGTGACAGCGGCTCTCTACCCCGGTCGGGACTGAAAGCTGCGAAAAGGACGACGAGATGAAGCCGTTTGATGCGTCGAAATGGCGTCACGCCTTGGCACTGGTATCTGTCATTCTGATGTCGCCATCTGTGCTGAGCAGCCCGGCATCGGCACAGGAACGCCTGACCGTAGAGCAAGGCAAAAGCATCCTTCTGCCCGTCGGGGACAATGTCGACACCGTCTTTGTGAGTGACACGACGGTTGCGGATGCGAGCATCTCTTCGAACAACCGCGTTTTTGTGTTCGGTAAGGAAGTCGGGGAAACATCGCTCATTGCAACGTCCACGGACGCGGCTTCGGATATGACATTCACGGTTGTTGTCACACACAAGCTGTCCGAGATCCGATCGGTCATCCAGAGCCGATTTCCCGGCGAACAGATCGCGGTCGAATCCTCGCGCGGCAGTCTGATGCTCACGGGCATCGTTTCCAGCGACCGGGTCCGCGAAACTCTGGTCACGACGCTCGAGAGTGCGGCCCCGGAAACGACCATCATCGACCGGCTTCGCGTTGCAAGCTCGAATATCATCCGTCTCGAGGTCAAACTTCTCGAAGTCAGCCGCACTCAGGTGGAAAACTTTGGCATCGATTGGAACGCCACAGTGACCGCCAACGGCTTCTTTCTGGGAACATCGAACCGCGGTGTGCTGAGCGTGGGCAAAAGCGACACGGCAGAATCATCGCTGAATGCGGCACTGGATGTGCTGATCTCGAACGGCATTGCGACAATCGCGCAAGAAACCGTATTG
>NZ_JACIYP010000052.1 GCF_014359905.1 Hoeflea sp.
CAGGTCGTGGTCGCCACGATCACCTCCGAGGCCGACGACTATGGCGCAAGCGTCGCCCAGAAGCTGCGCGATGCCGGCCTTCAGGTCGAGACCGACTTCCGCAACGAGAAGATCAACTACAAGGTCCGCGAGCATTCGCTGGCCAAGGTGCCGGTGATTCTGGTCTGCGGCATGCGCGAAGCGGAAGAAAAGGCCGTCAATGTGCGCCGCCTCGGGAGCCGCGATCAGGTGGCGATGACGCTCGACGAGGCGATCGCGCAACTGGTCCACGAGGCAACGCCGCCCGACATTCTGCGCAAGGACGCGGAGAAAGCGGCGCGGGCGTAACGCACCGCACGACAAATCCGGCGCGTCGCCGCTTGCCGCGACGCGCCGGATGTCACACCGGCTTCACACAGGCATGTCAATCGGGCTGACCATCGTCGCTTTGTGAGTCGCCCCATGCAGCTTCATCAACTCAGTTACGCCAACGAGAACCAGCCGCGGTTCAAGCGCTGGCTGATCCGCTCCATCGAAGGCCCGTCCGGTCGCGACCGCTATCTGCGGCTTTACCAGATCTGGAGCCGCGACATCGTTCCGGGAGGAGATCGGGTCTTTTCGAAAATGCTCGAGCTGATCGACATCCGGCTCGACATCCGCTCCGAATGGCCGCCGCGCGACCTGCCGGAGGGACCGCTGGTCATCGTCGCCAACCATCCCTTCGGCATCGGCGACGGCATCGCGGTTCTGGCCCTGGCCGAGGCGCTGGGGCGTCCGTTCCGCGTGCTCATCCACAATGACCTGATGAAGATCCCCGAGATCATTCCCTATTCGCTGCCGATCTCGTTCGAGGAGACCCGCGAGGCGCTGGCCATGAACATGGAGACGCGGCACGAGGCGGTGCGGCTGCTCAAGACCGGCGTCACCATCGTGGTGTTTCCGGCAGGTGGCGTCGCCACCGCGCCCAAGGGATTTGGCCGCGCCGTCGACCTTCCCTGGAAGATGTTTCCCGCACGTCTGGTTCAGGCGGCGCGCGCGTCGGTTGTTCCGGTGCATTTCGGCGGGCATAACGGGCGGCTGTTCCATCTCGCCAGCCGGGTGTCGATGACCCTGCGGATCTCCCTGCTGATCCGCGAATTCCGCCGCCTGTCGGGAACGACGATCGTGGCCAGGGCGGGCAGGGTGCTCGGCGCCGATGAACTGGCAGCCACAAGCGACAGCAAGCTGCTGCTGGAAAAGCTCTACACCGCGGTGTTCGCGCTCGGCGATCCGGCCAAACCGCTCAGGAATTGGCTCAACTGATCAGTTCAGCAGCACTTCGACATCGGAGTTCTGGCCGGCGAGCACGGTGAATTCGCGTTGCAGCACAGTGCCCTTGTTGCGGGCGATGGCGGTGTATTCACCCTCTGCCAGCACGATGGTCGGGAAGGCGCCGACGCTTTCCGACACCACGTCGCCGCCCGAAGTCAGGATAGACCAGGCCGTGTCGGCAATGGCTTCGCCGCCGGGTTCGGACACCAGCTTGAGCGTCAGCTGCGCGGCCCGGTGTTGGATCACGGCTTCCGTCAGCTTGCCGGCCTCGACCCTGATGTCGGAGCGGATGACGGCGTTGACCGCGCCATATTCGGACACGATGTGATAGGTCCCGGCATTCAGCCTGACGATGGTGTCTGGCTTGACGTCGGCGACCACCAGTTGCTGGTCCTCATCAATGCCGTCGTCGGCCTTGTAGATGTTGAAGCGCAGCTGGCTTGAGGGAATGCGCGCATCGATCCCCGACACCGCGTTGAGCACCAGGCCGCCGGCCTCCAGCACCATGCGCTGTTTTTCCACCGGACCTTCTCTTGGCACCGTGAGCTTCTTGGTCACGCCGGCGCGGCCGAAAGCCACATGAATGAAGTAGTCGCCGGGCTCGAATTCGAACTGCGCCGAGCCGCCTTCGGCGGTGGCGAGCAACGGCAATTTCCCATCCGGGCCGGGGATGGGATGGAACACGCGCCAGGTCAGTCCGTATTTGAGCGGGCCGCCCTCTTCGGTCAGCGCGGCTTCCATCTGCACCGTCCGCCCGGCAACGGCGCTGGAACCGACTGAATCGGCGGGCGCATACTGGTTAAGCCCGGGCAGCTTGAGCTCGGAGTCCGGGGCAATGCCGAACGCTTCCTGGGCGCTTGCACCAGTCACCGACAGCAGGAGAGCAAAAATGCCAGGCAGATAAATCGACAGTCTGTTCATGCGCTCCGGTCCGGTTGACTTCCGGGTTGTGAAGGGTCACTTGAAACCCAAAGCCATGGCTAATTCATGGCCGATACCAGTCGAACCTGAATGCACGAGGAAGACATGCCGGTCAATGCCGCCCTGAAGGCCTATCTTGAAACCCGCCGTTCGATCCCCGCCTTCCAGATGGCAGAGCCGGGACCGTCGCGACCGGAAATCGAGGAGATGCTGAAGCTCGCGAGCCGCGTTCCCGATCACGGCAAGCTCGCGCCCTGGCGCTTCATCGTCTATTCGGGCGCGGAACGCGAGCGGCTATCGCTGGAACTCGCCAAGGTCGCCATGGCCAACAAGCCCGACATGGCCGACGACATGATCAAGGTCGAAAAGACCCGGCTGACCCGTGCGCCGGTGGTGATCGCCGTGGTCTCGCGCGCTGCCCCCCATGTCAAGATCCCTGAATGGGAGCAGGTGATGAGCGCCGGCGCGGTGTGCCTAAACCTTTTGATGGCGGCCAATGCGCTCGGCTATGCCTCGAACTGGCTGACGGAATGGTTCGCCTTCGATCGGAGCGTCTATCCGCTCCTGGGCGTGGACAGCCATGAACGCATCGCCGGTTTCATCCATATCGGCACCGAAAAGCTGCATCCCGGCGAGCGGCCGCGGCCGGAGCTTGCGGATATCGTCACCTACGCCGGAGAGTGAGCGACCGTGTTCTACGAGACCAGAGACAATGCGCACGGCCTTCCGCACGATCCCTTCAAGGCAATCGTCTCGCCGCGGCCGATCGGCTGGATCGGCACGCGCGGCAAGGACGGGTCGGTCAATCTGGCGCCGTATTCCTATTTCAATGCGATCTCGGATCATCCCAAAACTGTGATGTTCTCCTCTTCCGGGCGCAAGGACAGCCTGCGCAATGCCGAGGAGACCGGCGTCTTCACGACAAGCATGGTGAGTCGGACGCTGGCCGAGAAGATGAACCTGAGCTCGATCGACGCACCCTATGGCGAGAGTGAATTTGATATCGCCGGGCTCGCCATGGCCGAGGGACGCCTGGTCAACGCGCCCTTTGTCGCCGAAGCCTATGCCGCGCTGGAATGCCGGGTAACGACCATTTTCGAGGTCAACAGCCTCGACGGTGCGCCCAGCGGTTCCTTCGTCGTCATCGGCCAGGTGATGGGCATTCATCTCGACGAGGCGGCCTTGACCGACGGCCTGCTCGACATGGCCATTGCGGCCCCCGTGGCACGCATGGGCTATATGGACTATTGCGACGGGTCGCAACCGTTCCAGATGCGCCGGCCCGCCTGGCCCAAGGCCTGACACGGCTCCACCAGGTGCCGTCAGTTGCGGTGGGGCAGGGCGTTCGGATCCAGTCCGGCCCTCCGCGCCACCCGTTCGGCCTGGCGCAGATGCGGCTTGTCGATCATCTTGCCATCGAGTGACAGGACGCCAGCATCGGGGCCGGCAGCGGCAAACAGCGCCAGGATCCGCACCGCGCGCTCGACATCCTGCGGCGCCGGCGTGAAGGCGGCATTGATCACGCTGACCTGGTCCGGATGGATCGCCATCTTGCCGGAAAACCCGTCGCGCACCGCCGCCCGGCACTCGGCCTCAAGTCCCTCCATGTCGCGGAAGTCGGTAAACACCGTGTCGATGGCGTCGACGCCCGCATGCGCAGCCGCCAGGATAGTCAGGCTGCGGGCCATCCGGAACACATCGGTGTAGCCGCCCTGATCGTCCTTGTTGGACGAGGCGCCGACATCGGCGGCGAGATCCTCCGCGCCCCAGGCCACGGCCGACAGCCGCGCCGATTTGGCCGCAAAGGAGGCCGCCGAAAGCAAGCCGGCGGCGGTTTCGGTCATCAGCGCGTGGATGCGGATCTGGCCGTCCGGCAATCCGGCCTCGGCTTCCTCCACGGCGATGCGGACGCCCAGGTCCTGAAGATCCGCGCCGGAATTGGCCTTGGGCAGCAGGATCGCATGGGGCGCGCCCGGCACCACGGCAGTGAGGTCATCCTCGGTAAGCCAGGTATCGAGCGCGTTGACCCTGACAATCAGTTTCGGGTTCTTTGCGCCGCTCGGGGCATTGGCCAAAAACGCGGCCACCATCTGCCGGGCGATGATCTTGCGGGAAGGGGCCACGGAATCCTCGAGATCGAGGATCAGGGCGTCCGCGCCGCAAGCCGCGGCCTTTTGCATCTTGCGCTCAGAATCGCCTGGAACGAACAGCAGCGAGCGCATCATGACGTCGGCCTCTTGCGCATCATCGCCTGGCGCACGCAGCGGGCGACAAGCTGGTCGCGCTGATTGAAGGCCCGATGCTCCAGCTCGACGATGCCGCGGTCGGGTTTGGATTTCGAATCGCGCACCGAGACGATGGTCGTTTCGACCCGGACCGTGTCGCCGTGAAACAGCGGATTGGGAAAGGTGACCTCGCTCATGCCGAGATTGGCGATGGTGGTGCCGACCGTCGTGTCGTTGACCGAAATCCCGATCATCAGCCCGAGGGTAAACAGCGAATTGACCAGCGGCTGGCCGAATTCGGTGGTCTTGCAGAATTCGAAATCGATATGCAGCGGCTGCGGATTGAGCGTCATGTTGGAAAACAGCATGTTGTCCATCTCCGTGACCGTCCGCCTGAGCGTGTGGGAAATCACTGCGCCCGGAACGAATTCCTCAAGATACATGCCGCGCATTTATGCCTCCGAAATCCTTGCTGGATTCATAGATGCCGTGTTCGCGGCAGCGATGCAAGGCCGGGAAATGCCCTGTTCAAATCCTTAACAAGCATGGTGAACCGATCGTAAACCATTTCACCCTAGGATCGCGCCATGGGTATCGAGTGGGGTCTGCGTTCACATGATTATTAAGTCCTTCCTGAAGTGGTCGGAAACAGCGAAAACCGGAGACCGGGTCAAGGCCGCCGCGGCTTTGACCCGCGCCTATGCGTTGGGCCATATGGATCAGTCCGACCGTCATGCCGCAGAAGCGGCCATGGCGCTCCTGATGGAAGACCCTTCTCCGAAAGTCCGTGTTGCGCTCGCCGAAGGGCTGGCTTCCGTCGAGCACGCGCCGCGCGGCATCATGCTTGGTCTCGCCAACGACCAGATCGAAGTCGCCGGGCGCGTCATTGCCCTGTCGCCGGCTCTTGCCGACAATGATCTGATTGAAATCGTTGCCAGCGGCCGCCCGGCCTTGCAGCAGTTTGTCGCCTTCCGGCGTTCGCTCTCGGTCCTGGTCACCGCCGCGCTCGCCGAAGTCGGCGAGGCCAAGGCCGTGGCTGACATGCTGGACAATGTCCATGTGGCCATCGCGCGAATCTCGCTGCGCCGCATCGCCGAACGGTTCGGCGATGAATCGGAAATCCGCGCCCGCCTGTTCGAGAGGCATGATCTGCCGTGCGATGTCCGCCAGGCGCTCGTCGAGCGGCTTGGCGCGGCGCTGGCCGGGTCGGATCTTGTCCGCTCGGCGATTGGCGGCAGCCGCGGCCGCAAGGTCACCGAAGAGGCCTGCATGAACGCCACGCTCCGGATGGCCGAGACCATCTATGCCGACGAGATCCCGGCGCTGGTCGAGCACCTGCGCATCTCGGGCCGGCTGACGCCCGCCTTCCTGATCCACGCGCTGTGCGCAGGCAATGTCGACTTCTTCGCGAGCGCGGTCGTGTCGCTGTCGGGCATGAGCGATTCGCGCGTGCGCGGCATCCTCGTTGACGGCCGGGAGACGGCGATGCGGGCGCTCTACCGTGCGATTGGCCTGAGCGGGGATCTGGCGCCGGTGTTCGTGTCCGCCACGCTGATCTGGCGCGCCGCATCGCGCAGCCAGTCGAGCATCGACACGGGCCGCGTCACCGATGAACTGATCCGGCGCCACGCGCGCGACGCGGAACGCCACCCGGCCGTGGGCGAACTGCTTTGCCTGGTCGAGACCATGCATTTCAACTGGCACCGCCAGGCCTCGCGCGATTACGCCCATGCGCTCGCGGCGGAGGCGGCCTGACGCGGCGCCGGTTGCTGCTCAGATATCCAGATTGTCGGCGAAGGCCGCGTGTTCCTGAATGAAGCGGAAGCGGGCATCGGCCTTGGTTCCCATCAGATTGTCGACCGTATCGCGGGTGGATTCCGGATCGGTCGCGTCGATCGCCACCTTGAGCAGCGTCCGCTTGGCGGGATCCATCGTGGTCTCCTTGAGCTGCGCGGCCATCATTTCGCCCAGTCCCTTGAACCGGTTGATCTCGACCTTGCCGCGGCCGGTGAACTCGGTCTCGAGCAGTTCCACCCGGTGCGCGTCATCGCGCGCATAGAGCGACTTCGCGCCCTGGGTGAGCTTGTAGAGCGGGGGAACCGCCAGATATAGATGCCCCTCGCGGATCAGGTCCGGCATTTCCTGGTAGAAAAAGGTTATCAGCAGCGAGGCGATGTGCGCGCCGTCGACATCGGCATCGGTCATGATGATGATGCGCTCGTAGCGCAGGTCCTCTTCGCGGTATTTCGAGCGCGTGCCGCAGCCGAGCGCCTGCACCAGATCGGCGATCTGCTGGTTGGCGCCGAGTTTTTCGCGGCCGGCGCTGGCGACGTTGAGGATCTTGCCGCGCAAGGGCAGGATCGCCTGGTTGGAGCGATCGCGCGCCTGCTTGGCCGAGCCGCCGGCGGAATCGCCCTCGACGATGAACAGCTCGGCGCCCGCGGCAGAAGTCTGGCTGCAATCCGACAGCTTGCCCGGAAGCCTCAGCTTCCGCACGGCGGTCTTGCGGTTGACTTCCTTTTCCTTGCGGCGGCGGACGCGCTCGTCGGCGCGGTCGATCACCCATTCGAGCAGCTTGTCGGCCTCGGCGGGCGAATCGGCGAGGAAATGGTCGAACGGATCGCGCAGCGCGGTCTCGACGATCCTCTGGGCCTCGACGGTTGCGAGCTTGTCCTTGGTCTGGCCGACGAATTCCGGCTCGCGGATGAACACCGACAGCATGCCGATGGCCGAAATCATCACGTCGTCGGTGGTAATGGCTGCGGCGCGCTTGTTGCCGGTCAGTTCCGCATAGGCCTTGAGCCCCTTGGTCAGCGCGATCCTGAAGCCTGCTTCATGGGTGCCGCCTTCAGGCGTCGGGATGGTGTTGCAGTAGGAGCTGATCGAGGAATCGCCGCCATACCAGGTCACCGCCCATTCCATGGCGCCATGGCCGCCGGTGCGCTCGGTCTTGCCGGCAAAGATGTCGCGGTTGACCCGGTAGTCCTTGCCGAGCGAGGCTTCGAGATAATCCTTGAGACCGCCGGGGAAGTGAAACACGGCCTTTTCGGGCGTGTCGGTGCCTTCGACCAGCGACGGATCGCAGGACCAGCGGATCTCGACGCCGCCAAACAGATAGGCCTTGGAGCGCGCCATCCGGTACAGCCGGCCCGGATCGAACCGCGCCGCCGCGCCAAAGATCTCGGGGTCGGGGTGAAAGCGCACCTTGGTGCCGCGGCGATTGTGCACGTCGCCCAGTTCGACCAGCCCGCCCTGCGGGATGCCCTTGGAAAAGCGCTGGCTGTAGAGCTTGCGGTTGCGGGCGATCTCGACCACCAGATCGTCCGACAGCGCATTGACCACCGAGACGCCGACGCCGTGCAGGCCGCCCGAGGTCTCGTAGACCTTGCTGTCGAATTTGCCGCCGGCGTGCAGCACGGTCATGATCACTTCGAGCGTGGACTTGCCGGGGAATTTCGGATGGTTCTCGACCGGGATGCCGCGGCCGTTGTCGGAAACGGTCAGATAGCCCTCGGTGTCGAGCTCGACCTCGATGAAATTGGCGTGTCCGGCCACGGCCTCGTCCATCGAGTTGTCGATGACCTCGGCAAACAGATGGTGCAGCGCGCGTTCGTCGGTGCCGCCGATATACATGCCCGGCCTGCGGCGCACCGGCTCCAGCCCCTCGAGCACCTCGATCGTGGAGGCGTCGTACTCATCGCCACTGGCGGGCGCACCGCTCTTCGAGGCGGCCGCGCGCTGAGGTTTTGCGGGCGCCGGCGTCTGCTGTTTCGGTGCAGTATTTCCCGCAGCCGGCTCCGGCTTTTCAGCCGGTGCGCCGATTGTGGAAAAAAGATCGTTGGAGTCGTCCATATTGCCGTGATGCCTGATGTAAATTGGGGGAAACGAATCACCCGGAGTGTGCCAGAATCCGTTTCTTCAATCGACTGTGTATCATTTGCTTTGCGGCTTTGCGCTGCGTTCTTGCCGGGCAGGGCGCGTTATCCCTTGCCCTGTTGGTATCCGCCTGCCTGGCGGCACCTGCGCAAACCTTCGAGCTCAAGGGCCACAAGGACCGGCTGTTTGCCTATCCCGGCATCATGGCGAAGAGCGAAGACAATGCCTTCATCATCGTCAATTACGACAAGCAGCGCGATATCCACGGCCGCGACAGTGAGCCCGAGCGGCGGGTGCGTTCGAATTATGTCTCGCTCAGGGTGAAACAATACAGCCGTGTTGCGGAGCACGAGGCCAATGGCCGCAAGATCGAAACCGGCTTGACCGGCGAGTATGCGTCAGCGCGGTTCGCGGTCATTTTCGTCCACGGCCGCGGCGGCGACCAGCGGCTCGGCATGAATGACTACAGTTTCGGCGGCAATTTCAACCGGCTCAAGAATCTGATGCTGGTCAATGGCGGCGCCTATCTGGCGCCAACGGTGGAAACGTTTGACGATCGCGGTGCCCAAGACGTCAAGGCGCTGGTCATGGCCGGTCGGGCGCCGGTGGTGCTGGCCTGCGCCTCGATGGGCTCGATCATCTGCTCAAAACTTGCCGACGATCCCGCCGTCGTGCCGCGGCTTGCCGGGATCGCGCTGCTCGGAGGCGCGCCCGACATGGGCCTCGTTCGCAGTGCCGCGGTAAAGGCCAGGCTGCCGATCGTCTTCACCCACGGAAGTCTCGACACGGTATATCCATGGGAAGACCAGAAGGCGGTGTTTGACGCCGTGCGTCTGACCGCCACACCCTATCCGGCGCGGTTCGTGCTGTTTGACACCGGATCGCACGGCACCCCGATCCGCATGACCGACTGGAAGCAGACACTCGAGTTTCTGTTGACGCGCTGATGTGCGGAATGTCCGTCCGCCTCGTTTCGGGAACAGATACAATTTAAGGAAATATTGACCGCACCGATCAACCGGATGTTTGGGAAATAGGACTAGAAAGGTCCTCATCCTCATTCGGAGCGGGACATGAAATACATCGTCTTCATTCTCTTTACCGTGCTGACCAATGCAGCGGCGCAATTGATGCTCAAGCAGGGCATGCTGTCGCTTGGCCCGGTCAGCTTCACCGCCGACACGATGATCGCGCGGATTTTCCAGATCCTGTTCAACCCTTGGGTCTTTGCCGGACTGACGACCTTCGTCATTTCCATGGCCTCGCATCTTTATGTGCTGTCCAAGGTGGAACTGTCCTTCGCCTATCCGTTCCTGAGCCTGGCCTATGTCGCGGTGGCGGTGTTTGCCTTCTTCCTGTTCAAGGAAGACCTCAACAGCTGGCGCATCGCAGGCATCGCCTTCATCTGCGTCGGCACGGTTCTGATCGCCCAGTCCGGCCGCGACGGTCACGCCACCGACAGCCAGGAAACCGCGCAGCTTTCCAAGATCAACGCAGCAGCAAGTGAGATCACGCGATGAAACACATCATTTTTGGAGGCGACGGATTTGTCGGCCGCCATCTCGCCCAGAAGCTTCTCGCCGACGGCGAGGAGGTGGTGATCGCCGACATCGTCAACGACAACAAGGCCTTCTACCGGGACGCGAGCCTCGTCAAGTGCGACGTAACCCGTCCAGCCGAGGTTGCCAGTGTACCGATGGCGCCCGGCGACATGGTCTACAACCTTTCGGCCAAGATGCTGTCGCCGCTGCAGGTCCGCGCCAAGCGCCATGATTTCTTCTATCCGGTCAATTACGACGGCACGAAGAACATCATCGAGGCGATGGACAAGGCAGGCCTCAATCAGCTCGTGCACTTCACCACCGACATGATCTACGGGCACACGGTCACCTATCCGATGACCGAGGAGCATCCGGTCTCGCCCTTGGGCGAATACGGCCAGTCGAAACTCGACACCGAGGTTCTCTCCGCCGAATGGCGTACCCGCGGCATGTCGATTTCGCTGTTCCGTCCGCGCCTGATCATCGGACCGGGCCGGCTCGGAATTTTGGAAAAGCTGTTCAAGCTGGTCGACATGAACCTGCCGGTTCCGATGATCGGATCGGGCCGGAACCCCTACCAGTTCATCTCGGTGTTCGATTGCGCCGAAGCCGCCCGGCTTGCCTGGAAGGCCGGCGTGCCGAACGAGGCCTACAATCTGGGCTCGATCAACCCGCCGCCGGTGCGCCGCCTGCTGGGCGACCTGATCAGGCATGCGGGATCGAAATCGATCCTGATCCCGACCCCGGGTTGGGCCGTCAAGCGCACGCTCGACCTGTTCGACCTCATCAATATGCCGATCATGGACCCGGAACAGTATCTCATTGCCGACGAGGACTGCGTGCTCGATGTCTCCAAGGGAGAGCGCCAGCTTGGCTGGGTGCCGCAGTACCGCGACGAAGACATGCTGATTGCCGCCTATGACGAATATCACGCGACAAGGGCACGCGGCTCATCCGCCTCCGCCCAGGTCGCACCGGCCGAATAACCGCTTCGAGGGAGCCAGAACCATGCTTGACACACCCACACGCGTTGCCGTGGAAGCGCCGCCCATGTCCGAACTCGACACCGGAGCGGAAACCATGACCGCCACCAATGCCGTTCGCCGTCCCGATCTGCTGACCGTTGCCGATGCCAAGGCGATGTCGCTCACCGACATGACGGAGATGTTCAAGGATCATATCAATCCGGGACAGCTGCACTTCATGAAGCTCCTGGGCTTCCACAAGGTCAAGATCGAGACTGCCTCGGGCATGTATTACACCGATCAGAACGGCCGGAAGATCCTCGATTTCTTCGGCGGCTTCGGCTCGCTCGCCTTCGGCCACAACCATCCGCGCATCATCGCCGCGCGCAAGGCCTTCCAGGACGAGGACCGGCACGAGATCGCCATCGCCTTCATGAGCCAGTACGCCTCGGCGCTGGCGAAGAATCTGGCGGCAATCGCGCCGGGCGATCTCGACATGGTGTTCCTGGGCTCCTCCGGTTCGGAAGCCATGGAAGCGGCGATCAAGGTGGCCGAACGCGCCGCCGGGCCGAAGCGCCCGAAGATCGTCTATGCCCAGAACTCGTTTCACGGCAAGACCAAGGGCGTGCTCTCGCTCACCGATTCCGAGCTCTATCGCGGCGACTTCCAGCTGACCGGCAACACCGTCAAGGTGCCGTTCAGCGACATCGAGGCCATCCGCAAGGCGTTCGAGAGCGACCCCGAGATCGGCGTCATCGTGCTCGAAACCATCCAGGGCGGCGGCGGCATCATCGAGGCGCCGATCGAATTCTGGCAGCAGCTGCGCGCGCTCTGCGACAAGCATGGCGTGCTGTGGATCGCCGACGAAGTCCAGTGCGGCATGGGCCGCTCGGGCCATTTCTTCGCCTTCGAGAAGGCGGGCGTGGTCCCCGATGTCACGGCGCTCGCCAAGTCGCTCGGCGGAGGCAAGACCGCGATGGCGGCGATGATCGCCTCGCGCAAGGTCTACATGAAGGCCTATGGCACGCCCAAGACCGCGATGATCCATGCCCAGGCCACCTTCGGCGGCATCGGCGAGGCCTGTGTCACCGCCATCGAAGGCCTCAACGTGATGTATGACGAGGATCTGATCGGCAATGCCGAGCGGGTCGGCGAATACCTCATCACCCGCCTCAACGGACTGAAGGACAAGTACCCGCAGATCATCAAGGACGTGCGCGGCCGCGGCTTCATGATCGGGCTCGAGTTCCAGGATTTCAGCCAGACGCTGCCGGCGCTCTTGAGGCCGATGGTTGGTCTGCTCGACGACAAGCTCAAGGGCTCGCTGTCGGGCTTTGTCGGCGCGGAACTCTTGCGCGATCACAATGTGCTGGTGGCGTTCACCGAGTACAACCGCAACGTCATCCGGCTCGAGCCGCCGCTGATCTGCGGACGCGAGCATGTCGACGAATTCATCACGGCCCTCGATGCGGTGCTCGGCCGCGGCATCGTCCGCATCGTGCGCGACTTCATCGGCAGCCAGACCAAGAAATAGACACTCTCACCTCCAGTGAGCTTGCAAGGACGGGGCGGGTCGATGATCCGCCCCGTCTCATTTGCAGCCGCCGTGCCGCCTTGAGCCGTCGTCGCGGAAACCGGAGCGAAGCTCCCGGTCTGCTTGCGTGGCCGGCCTTTTCACGCTACCCCTTGCCGGACAGGTGTCGGCATTCAACTGGCGTTTTTCGGCCAGTTGCACGCAGGATTTGATCCGCCGGGCGCCCGCAAGCGGAATATCGAGAGGCATTAACTTGGCCACGCAATGGGGCAGGGACAACTCTTTTCAGCCAAGACGGGGCAGCGCCGGGCCGATCATCCTCGTCGCGATCCTGTCGGTGGCGGTCGGGTTCGCAGGCGGCTATATGGCGTTCCGGTATCTCCAGCCGGACCTTTTCACGCAGCAAGACATCAGCGCGCCGCTTGACCAGTCGAGCACGGACATCGCCCGCCTCAATGAGGCTTTGAGCGCTGCGATGAACGATCTCGAGGTTGCCCGCGCTGCTCAGGCCGCAAGTGCTTCCGAGGTCCTGGCGCTGAAGGCGCAGACAGCCCGTCAGGCCGCCGATCTCGACGCGATGGCGGAGAAGCTGGCGGCGGTGTCCAGCGAGGCGCAGGCGCCTGGGGAGAATGCAGAAGCGCTCGCAAACCTGAACCGGGAGCGCGATGCGCTCACCGCGGCAAATGAAACGCTCAGGTCCAATCTGGCGGCGCTCGAAGCCGAACGCGATTCCCTGCGGCAGGAGGCAGCCGAGGTTGAACGACGCCTGACGGCAGAACTTGCCCGCCTCAACGATCAGGTCCTGCCGGACCTGACTGAGGAACGGGATCAACTGCAGCGCCGGATTTCGGCTCTGCTGGAAGATCAGAATGCCCTTGAGGCGCACATCACTGCCGCGGCTCGGACCAGGGCTTCGGATGAGACACGCATTGCCGCGCTCGAAGCCCGGCTTGCGCAGGCCGCGCGCGAGCTGGCAACCGCGCGAGAGGCGCTGGCGATGCGCGAGGCCGGACAGGAGGACAGGCCTGCCGGTTCGGAGCCTGAAAGCAATCCCGATGCCGCCGGAACGCCTGCCATCCCCGATCCCGCCGCGGACACACGCGACGATCGCCAGCCTGTGCCACGTGATCCGGAAGCCGTGGCCGCCGCCTTGCGGTCGGCGCCTGGCATCGGCTTGCTGACAGAAGGCGACCTGCGCATATTAACAGAGCGGCTGGTGTCAGGCGAGTGCGTGACCACGGCGCTCGAATCGGTGTTCGACCGTGTGCCGATCCTGACCTTGCGCAATCTGATCCGGGACCTGAACAGCGACTGCTGACAAGAGGAGACTGGCCTTGAAAACCCTTGCCACCCTGTTCCGAAATCTCTGCCTCGCCACCGGCGCCGTGATGCTCATCGGCGGCGCGGGGCAGGCGGCCGAGTTCGAGCGCAACATCATGACCGGCGGCCCGACAGGCACCTATATCCGCATCGGCAAGGACATTGCCGGGCTTGGCGCGCAATGCGGGCTGACGCTGAATGTGGTCGAGAGCGCCGGCTCGCTCGAGAACTTCGTCGGCGTGCGCAACCGGCGCAACACCCAGTTCGGCATCGTCCAGAGCGACCTGCTCGAGTACCTGAAGACCTTCGAGGCCAATGACGCCGAGATCCAGGATGCGGTGCGCGGGGTCAGGATCATGTTCCCGCTCTACAATGAGGAGGTGCATGTGCTGGCGCGCACGGACATCGCCTCCCTCAAGGAGCTCGACGGCAGGAAGGTCGCCGTCGGCGTCAAGGACAGCGGCACCTATCTGACCGCCTCGCTGATCCTCGACATTCTGCAGGTCGAGGCCGAGGAGCGCGTGCTGCTCAATCCGGATCAGGCGCTGCCGAGGCTGAAAGCCGGTGAGCTCGACGCGTTTTTCTACGTTGCCGGTGCGCCCGCATCGCTGTTTGCCGATGCCGACATCGATCCGGCGGCGTTTCACCTGCTGCCGATCACCGAGGCGCCGCTGCTGGCGACCTACACCGAGGCCAGCATCGCTGCGGGCACCTATGCCTTCCAGAAAGAGGCGGTCGATCTCGTCGCGGTCAAGGCGGTGCTGATGACCTATGACTATGATCCGAACAAGAACGCCTATCACCGGCAGAGCTGCACGACGGTGTCGGATTTTTCCAGCCTCATCCTCAACGGCATGGCGCACCTGCGCGAGAGCGGCCATCCGAAATGGAAATCGGTGGACCTGACGGCGCTGCCGCCGGGCTGGCAGGTCGGCTCCTGCGTCAAGGCCGGCATGGCGCTGGATTATGCGCCAGCCTGCACCACGCCGGCCGCAGCCGCCCCTGCGGATGCCAATGAAGAGTATCTCAATCTTCTCAAGCAGCGCCTTAAGAACTGACTGCAAGCCTCTGAACGATAATACAAAAAGCCGGCGAAACCTGAGTGGTTCTGCCGGCTTTTTCATGCCTGGTCAGTCCGGGCCGCCGAAGCGGCCCAGGTCCGAATTACACCGAGTAGTACATGTCGAATTCGACAGGGTGCGGGGTCATTTCGAAACGCATGACCTCGGCCATCTTCAGCTCGATGAAGGCATCGATCTGGTCGTCGTCGAACACGCCGCCGGCGGTGAGGAACTTGCGGTCCTTGTCGAGGTTCTCGAGCGCTTCGCGCAACGAACCGCAGACGGTCGGGATCTTCTTGAGCTCCTTGGCCGGCAGGTCGTAGAGATCCTTGTCCATGGCCTTGCCGGGATGGATCTTGTTCTTGATGCCGTCGATGCCGGCCATCAGCATGGCGGCGAAGGCGAGGTACGGGTTGGCCGTCGGATCCGGGAAGCGGACTTCGACGCGCTTGGACTTGGGCGAGGAGCCGAACGGAATGCGGCACGATGCCGAGCGGTTGCGCGCCGAATAGGCGAGCAGCACCGGCGCTTCATAGCCCGGGACCAGACGCTTGTAGGAGTTGGTCGAGGGGTTGGTGAAGGCGTTGATGGCCTTGGCGTGCTTGATGATGCCGCCGATGTAGAACAGGCAGGTTTCCGACAGGCCCGCATATTCGTCGCCGGCGAAGGTCGGCTTGCCGCCCTTCCAGATCGACTGGTGCACGTGCATGCCCGAACCGTTGTCGCCGAAGACGGGCTTGGGCATGAAAGTCGCGGTCTTGCCATAGGCGTGGGCCACCTGATGGACGCCGTACTTGTAGATCTGGGTCTTGTCGGCCATGCGGGTCAGCGTGTCGAAGACCATGCAGAGTTCGTGCTGGGAGGATGCGACCTCGTGGTGATGCTTTTCGACCGTCAGGCCCATTTCGGCGAGAACGGTAAGCATTTCCGAACGCATGTCCTGGGCGCTGTCGATCGGAGGCAGCGGGAAGTAGCCGCCCTTGACGCGCGGGCGGTGGCCCATGTTGCCGGTTTCGTAATCGGTGTCGTCGTTGGACGGCAGTTCGGTCGAATCGAGCTTGAAGCCGGTGTTGTAGGGGTCGGCCTTGTACTTGACGTCGTCGAAGATGAAGAATTCGGGCTCGGGACCGATATAGACGGTGTCGCCCAGACCAGAGGCCTGCAGATAGGCTTCGGCCTTCTTGGCGGTGGTGCGCGGGTCGCGGCTGTAGGCTTCGCCGGTGATCGGGTCGAGAACGTCGCAGAAGACGGCCATGGTCGACTGGGCGAAGAACGGATCCATGTGCGCGGTGCCGCAATCAGGCATCAGCACCATGTCGGACTCGTTGATGGCCTTCCAGCCGGCAATCGAGGAGCCGTCGAACATGACGCCGTCGGAAAACATGTCTTCGTCGACACAGGAGACGTCCATCGTCACATGCTGCATCTTGCCCTTGGGGTCGGTGAAGCGCAGATCGACGAACTTGACGTCGTTATCCTTGATTTGCTTGAGAAGTTCTGTGGCAGTCGTCATGTGCGATATTCCCTGTTTAGTAAGACAATGGGTGTCCAGCGCCCCGCCGGACACAGTGGTCAAATGGCGTCGTTGCCGGTTTCACCGGTGCGGATGCGGATGACTTCCTCGATGTTGGACACGAAGATCTTGCCATCGCCAATGCGCCCGGTCTGGGCCGCATTGCGGATCGCCTCGATCGCGGCTTCAGCCGTTTCGTCCGCCAGGACGATCTCGACCTTCACCTTGGGGAGAAAATCAACGACATATTCCGCGCCTCGATACAGCTCGGTATGGCCCTTCTGGCGACCGAAGCCCTTGGCCTCGGTGACGGTGATGCCCTGAAGACCAACTTCCTGAAGGGCTTCCTTCACTTCATCAAGCTTGAAGGGCTTGATGATCGCTTCGATCTTTTTCATGAGAACCAATTCTCCGCTCTGTCCTGTGAAAGCGGGCAGCAAGGCAACCGCCATAAACCCACTCGCGTGTATCAAAGCACACACTGTGCCACTTTGTTCAAAAATCATCGCTCCGGCGCGAAAATTTTCGTTTCACCGCCGAAATCCGGAGAAATCCGGCCGCCAATCCACCAGCGTGGGGTGCGGCAACCGGTTTTGTGACAAATGCCTGCCCAGGCCTCGCGGCCTCGCACTGTAAATGATGAATTTTTATGCGCCAAGAGCTGCACGATATTTCATCATTACGCTGAATTAAGCAGCAAATCGCGCCAGTGACGTTTCTTCGCAACGCAGGCCGCGATACCGGCTTGACCGCCGCGCCGGCCCCATGCCACCAAGTCTCATGGCCACCAACGACACAGTGCTCGTCACACCTGCCGCCATGGGCGCAATCGACACCGCGGCGATCGAAAGCGGCATTGACGGCTTCGGCCTGATGCAGGCCGCCGGCGCCCATGTGGCGGCGGTGTTTCTTCACCACTACGCCCAAGCCTTGCGCGCGGTCGTGCTGTGCGGTCCGGGCAACAATGGCGGCGACGGCCATGTCGCCGCCCGGCTGCTGCTGGAGAGCGGCGTCGACGTCGTCCGCTTTGGATTTGAGCCACGGCCCGGTGGCGACGCGGCGCGGGCCCGCGAAGCCTATCCCGGCGCGCTCCTGGCCCTGAGCGACTGGCGTCCCCGCAAGGGCGATGTCGTCATCGACGCGTTGTTCGGCGCGGGCCTCGACCGGCCGGTTGGCGCGGAAATCGCCGCCGTCATCGATCTGGCCCGGGAAGCCGGCACTCCGGTCATCGCCGTCGATCTTCCCTCCGGCCTGTCGGGCCGCACAGGGGTTCCGACCGGCACCTGTTTTTCCGCCGCGCACACGGTGACCTTCGCGGCTCTCAAGCCCGGCCATCTATTGATGCCCGGGCGGGAGGTGTGCGGGCAGATGCATCTTTGCGATATCGGCATCCCCTCCCGGCTGATCACGAGCGATGATCCGATATGGCGCAATCATCCGGGTCTCTACCGCACTCATCTGCCCCGGCCGGATGGGTCCGCGCACAAATACTCCCGCGGCCATCTGGGCGTGTTTTCCGGCCCCTTGATATCGGGCGGGGCGGCGCGCCTGTCGGCGACGGCCGGGCTCAGGGCAGGGGCGGGACTGGTGACCATGGCATCGCCTCCGGGCGCGGTCATGGTTCAGGCCACCCATCTCACCGCCGTCATGCAGCGCTCCATTGCCACGGAGACTGATCTCTCAGCCTGGCTCGAGGACAGGCGGCTGTCAGCCTTCGTCATCGGACCCGGATTTGGCGATCCCGAAAAGGCGCGCGCCTTCATCGGGCAGCTGGCGAAAACCGGACGTCCGGTGGTGCTCGATGCAGATGGACTCACCGCCTTTGAAGGAGACAGTACGGAACTCTCCGGCCTGTTCGCCGGCGCAACGAGGCTGGTGATCACCCCGCATGCGGGCGAGTTCCGGCGGCTGTTTTCCCTCCTTGCGGAGGACCTTGCCCTGTCGAAAGTCGACTGCGCACGCCTGGCTGCCGCCGCGCTCAACGCCGTGATGGTCTACAAGGGCGCCGACACCGTTATCGCGAGCCCCGACGGACGCTGCGCGGTCAACGCCGAAGCGCCGCCATGGCTGGCGACCGCCGGATCTGGCGATGTGCTGTCGGGGATTGTCGGCGGGCTTCTTGCGCAGGAAATGCCGCCGTTCGAGGCAGCCTGCGCCGGCGTTGCGCTGCATGCCCAGTCGGCGCTCTGCGCGGGCGAAAACATGACGGCGGAGGACCTTGCAACCTGTGTCAGCCTCGCCTCGCGGCCTTGAGTTTCAGGCTGGCGCCTGGTTGCGCAGATAGGTCTTGGGCGGCGTTCCCATCATCCGGCAGAACATGGTGGTAAAGGCAGGCACGCTGTCATAGCCGAGATCAAGCGCCACGGCGGTTACGGCTTCGCCTGCGGACAGCCGCGGCAGCGCCGCCATCAGGCAGGCCTGCTGGCGCCAGGTCGACAGGCTCAATCCGGTCTCGCGGCGGAATATCCGCGTGAAACTGCGCCGGCTCAGGCCCGCGGCATCGGCCCAGTTATCGATGCTGAGATGGGCGGAGGGCCTCGCCATGAACTCCCGGCACAGATCCGCCAGCTTCCCCTGGGACGGAAACGGCAGGCCCAGCGGCCGTTCCGGCAGTTCCAGGATCTCATGCAGCATCGCGCCCAGGAGGAAGCTTCGGCGCGGCGTCTCCGCCTCATCGCGCAGGCTGATCGCCTCGACGATGAGGCTGCGCATCAACGCTGTCATCCCGGTCACATGCAGATGCTGCGGCAGCCCGTCAATGGCGTCGGGAAGCACATAGACCGAATGCATCTCCACCCGCCCGAACGTGTCGACCGCATGGACAATGCCGGCCGGAATCCACAGCGCATGACCGGGCGGCACCATCCAGCGGCCGGCTCTGGTGGTCACAGTGACAACGCCCGCGGAGGGATGCAGCAGCTGTGCCCGCCGATGCTTGTGCTCGGCAATATGCTCGTCATCATCATAGCAATGGGAGAACGCCACGGCGGGCCCGGTCGCAGACTCGACATGGGCAAGACGCGACGCCCGGTCGCCGGCAGATTCGATCATCCGGACCGGCGCGGTCAAAGGCGGGATATCGCTGGTCATTTCATTGGCCCAAACGCGTAAGAATTAGACCACAGCACGTAAGCGGGCTGCAGGCAAGCCCTGTATCACTGCGGGTGAGAGGCGGAGCCGGGCCGACGCGGCGGGCTCAAGGCCGGATTCAGGGAAGAGATCATGGACACGATGGGCAAACACACCGGCGCAGCGCAGCCGGTTCCGACGGCGGCCAATGCAAACCCCGCGCCTGCTGCCGGCGCTGCGGCGACACCGGCGGCGATGTCGGTCATTCTGGCGCTCAGCCTGTGCCATTTCCTCAATGACACGATGCAGTCGATGCTCTCGGCCATCTATCCGATGCTGAAGGCCAATTATGCGCTGACATTCGGCCAGATCGGGCTGTTGACCTTCACCTTCCAGTTCACCGCCTCGCTGCTGCAGCCGCTGATCGGCGCCTACACCGACAAGCGGCCGATCGGCTATGCGCTGCCGATCGGCATGGGCTTTACCATGGTCGGGCTGGTGCTGCTGGCGGTGGCCGGCCACTACTGGCTGCTGCTCGGCGCCGCTTCGCTGGTGGGGCTCGGCTCCGCGGTGTTCCATCCCGAATCCTCGCGCATCGCCCGGCTGGCATCGGGCGGCAGGCATGGCACGGCGCAGTCGATCTTCCAGCTTGGCGGCAATTTCGGCACCGCCGCCGGGCCGTTGCTGGCGGCCTTCATCGTAGTGCCGGGCGGGCAGGGCAGTGTCGCCTGGTTCTGCCTCGCAGCGCTCTGCGGCATGGTGATCCTGACCTGGGTCAGCCGCTGGTACGGCAATTACCGCCGCGCCGCCGCCGGCCGTCCGGCACTCTCGACCCTGCTCCGGCACAGCCGCAGACGCGTCGTCTTCACGCTCGGTATCTTGGCCCTCCTGGTGTTTTCGAAGAACATCTACATGGCGAGCTTTTCGAGCTACTACACCTTCTATGTGATGGAGCGGTTCGACGTCTCCATCCGGGATTCGCAGATGCTGCTGTTCCTGTTCCTCGGCGCAGCCGCAGTCGGCACCATCGCCGGCGGGCCGATCGGCGACCGCATCGGCACCAAATCGGTGATCTGGGTGTCGATCCTGGGCGTGCTGCCCTTCACCCTCATGCTGCCCTATGCCGACCTGTTCTGGACCGCGGTGCTGACCGTGATCATCGGCATGGTGCTGGCCTCGGCGTTTCCGGCCATTGTCGTCTTCGCCCAGGAAATGGTGCCAGGAAGGGTGGGGCTGATCGCCGGCCTGTTCTTCGGCTTCGCCTTCGGCATGGGCGGCATCGCGGCGGCGGTGCTGGGACAGATCGCCGACATCAAGGGCATCGTCTATGTCTACACGCTCTGCTCCTACCTGCCGTTCCTCGGGCTGCTGACCATCCTCCTGCCGAAGGAACCACGGACGGCGTAGCGGTCGAAGGCCGCTCGCGCACAGATGTGCAGCGGTCTTGCGATAACGACATGCCCAGGCAAAGAACTCAGGCGTCACCCGAATCCGTTTGAATGCGACACGCTTGTCTTGTGCCTGTTGCCGCTTCCTGTGAGACAGGAAGCGCTGGAGAAGGGCGCCGCCCTCTGCCCGCGATGGGGGATGGATCGAGCGACGCGCCGGCCGGAGCGGGAGTCGGACTGTTGCTCCGGCCGGCTGCTTGCTGTGTCAGCCGCCAATCTTGATCTTGCGTTCGCCTGCCTGCTGCCCGGGCTTCTTGGGCATGGTCACCTTGAGCACGCCTTTTTCAAAACGCGCATCGATTGCGTCCTGGTCGACCCGGTCGGGGATCGGGAACGAGCGCAGGAACGAGCCGTAATTGCGCTCGAGCACGACGCTCTGGTCCTGCCGCGACTCGTGCGAAACGGTCTTTTCGCCCTTCAATGTCAGCATGCCATCGGAGATCGTCAGGTCGACCTCCTCCTCGGCCATGCCAGGAAGCTCGGCGGCCAGCGTGATCGCTGCATCATTTTCGGTGATATCGATCGCAGGGCGCACCGCACCCTCGGTCATCAGCGACGGAAACCCGGTCTTGCTTGCAGTGGTCATGGAGTTGCCGAAGAACCGCTCCACCATGCTGTCCATTTCCTTGCGGAAGTCATCGAACAGTCCGGGTGACCGGGTGACGGGAAGGTTTTCTTTCGTATCGGCCATAATGGTCTCCTTTTCATTACGTGCGGGTTGAGGGGTGAATGAAAGCATGCCAGCAATGGGGCATGCAGCCATTGACGGTGGTCAATAAAAGAGCTGAAGCCGCATCAAAGGCCTCGGCCCGGACGGTGCGGCGCGCGGATTCAGGATTGCCCGCGCGCCCAGCGTCAAGGCGCCGAGACTATTGCGCGACGTAACCGCCATCGACGGGGATAATGGCGCCAAGCATGAATGCGGCTTCAGGCGACGAGAGCCAGACGATCAGGTTGGCCACTTCTTCCGGCGTGCCGATACGGCCCATCGGATGCAGCGGGTCCATCATCTCCCTGCTGGACTGGGCGCCGGCGGTTGCCTGGTCGGCCAGCGAATCGAGCATCCGCGTATCGATCCCGCCGGGACAGACGGCATTGGTCCGGATTCCGTCCTTGCCATATTCAAGCGCCGCATTCTTGGTCATGCCGATAACGGCATGCTTGGAGGCGACATAGGGCGACAGGCCCGGAAACCCGATCAGCCCGGCAATCGACGACAGGTTGACGATGCTGCCGCCGCCACTCTTCAGCATGTGCCGGATTTCAGCCTGCATGCACAGGAAGGTGCCCTTGGCGTTGACCCTCATGATGCTGTCGTAATTGGCTTCCGTCTGATCGGTGAAGGGAGCGATGCCGCCTTCAATGCCCGCATTGTTGACGGCGCAATCGAGCCGTCCATACTCGTCGACTACGCCGGCCACCAGGGCCGCGACATCGTCTGCCTTCGACACGTCGGCGCGCTGGAAAATGGCTGTGCCGCCCGCCTTGTGAATCAGTGAAACCGTTTCCTCGCCCGCGGAAACATGAATGTCGGAAACCACCACCTTGGCGCCTTCCGCAGCGAATTTAAGCGCTGTCGCGCGGCCGATGCCTGCGCCCGATCCCGTAACCAGGGCAGTCTTTCCGTCAAACATAGCCATTGTACTCTCCCGTCAATGTAATAGTGGTTGTCTGATCATGGGGGCTATGGTGCGGTGGCGCTTTGACGCATATCAAGCCAGGGTGAAAATCGGATCCACCGGTCTGCCTTGCGCAAGGCCTGGCATGAGCAGCCGCAACGCAAGCTGAACTTCCCCGGGGCGCGCGGCAAAGCAATTGGAGCGTTGAGTTTGAGTTTTTTCTACAATTCGCTGAAGGATTATCTGGCCGAGCGGCTCTGGCTGCGGCCGGCTTTATTCGGGATGATCGCGGTGCTTGTCGTGGCTGCCGCAACCGGCGTCGACCAGATTGTGGGGCAGCCCTTTGCCTTTGAGATCGAGAAGGAAACCATCGACGGCCTGCTGACGATCATGGCGACCGCCATGCTGACGGTGGCGACATTCGCGGTCTCGGTGATGCTGTCTGCCTATGTGGCGGCGGTGAACGCAAGCACGCCGCGGGCTTTCTCCATACTTGTGGCGGACTCGACCTCGAAGCAGGCGATCTCCACCTTCATCGGCGCCTTCACCTTCTCGGTGGTGGGGCTGATCGGCCTGAATGTCGGTTTCATCCAGTCCACCGGGCGGATCCTGATGTTCTTTGCGACACTCTGTGTGTTCACGACTGTGGTGGTGACGCTGATCTACTGGATCGATCATGTCGCCCGGATCAGCACCGTCACCTCGACCATCGACAAGGTCTCAAGCCGCGCCACGAACATGCTCAGCCGTCATCTCACCAATCCGGGGCATGGCGGAACGCCGGTCTTCGCCAACGCCGTGCCGCCGGACGGCGCGCTGGCGATCCTGTCGATGCATACCGGAACCGTTCAGTTCATCGATGTCGACGCCCTTTCGGCTCTTGCCGACGACATCGGGGTCACCGTGCATGTGGCGGTGCGGCTGGGCGACCTTGTCGGCCAGGGCAGGGAGATCGTCTGGATCTATGGGTGTCCTGCAGATGCCGTTGATGAAGCCGGCAAGCGACGGATCTGCGGCGCCATCCGGATCGGCGAAAGCCGGCATCGCAGCGAAGACCCGGTCCTGGCCTTGAAGACGCTGTCGGAAATCGGCGATCGCGCTCTCTCGCCCGGCATCAATGATCCGGGCACCGCCAATGATATTCTCGATGCGCTCGTGCAGGTGTTTGCGAACGCCACGAAGGTCAGCAACGAGGCCGGGACCGCCCGTCAGCATCCGCGTGTGCTCGTGCCGATCGTCGAGCCGGACGTCATTCTGACCGCCGCCTTTGAACAGATCGCGCGCGACGGGGCCGGGTTTGTCGAGGTCGCCGTCCATCTCCAGCATGCGCTGCGTGCCATCGCGCGTTGCGTTCCGGCGATTTGGGCCGTGGCGTTGAAGGAGCAGTCGGCGCGGGCCCTGGATCGTTCGCGCGCAGCGCTCACCCATCCCCACGATCTCGGACGGGTCGAAGCCGCAGCGATCCTGGCGAGCGAACTGTGAATGGAAGGCGCGTCGCGCTGTGGCAGACCCATCCGGGCCAGCCCTGCCGACCTGCGGCCCCAGGGCGCGTCGCGCCAGCCGTTCGGCCAATGGAGCTCACACCAGCTTCTGCAGCGCCATGGCGCCATGCGGGGCGTTGACCTTTCCGCCGGTGATGAAAAAGGCGAACACATCGCGCGGTTTTTTCGCGGCCGTCCGTTCCGCCGCGACCCGCGGCAGATCATCGGGCGCGCCACCGCCGGCATAGGTCTTGAACCGGTCCGCCCAGCGCGTGATGGCGTCAGGCGGGTAGCAGGTCGCGATGTCGTCGGAGCCTTTCTGCAGCCGGGCATAGACGAAATCGCCGGTCACGTCGGCAAACATCGGATAGTCGTCATGGTCGGCCAGCACCGCCGCGACCTCGTATCTGGCCAGCAGATCGATGAATTCCGGAACCTGGAACGAGGCATGGCGCGGTTCGACAACGTGGCGCAGCGCAATCCCGTCCTGGCTCTTCGGCAGCAGCTGCAGGAACGCCTCGAAATCCTCCGGGTCAAAGGCCTTGGTGGCCATGAACTGCCACAGAATCGGCCCCAGCCGGTCACCCAGCTCGGTAATGCCCTGGGTCAGGAATTTCCCGATCGACGGGCTCGCCTCGGCCAGCACCTTGCGATTGGTGCAATAGCGGCTGGCCTTGAGCGAGAACACGAAGCCATCCGGCACGTCTGACGCCCATTTGGCGAAGGTCGCCGGCTTCTGGCTGCCGTAATAGGTGCCGTTGACCTCGATGGCGGCAAGCTCCCGGCCCGCATGCTGCAACTGTTTTGTCTTGGGCAGTTTCGGCGGATAGAAACTCTCGTTCCAGGGCTCGAACACCCAGCCGCCGATGCCGGTTCGGATGGTTCCGGATGGGGTCATGTTGGTTTCTCCGTTGCTGGCCTGCCGAGGTGGACGGTGCGAGAGTGTCATTGCGCGCCGCAAATTTCCAGCGCCGAGATCGTATCCGTTCACCGCTGCTGACATGTCCGGTCCGCGGCGCCCGGACGCCACCCGAGCCTGCCGCCACGGCCGGGATTGAGACTATTGCCCGGCCAACAGCAGCACGGCAATCTTGCGGCCCTGGCCGTCGGCGGCGATGACGAAACCGATATTGCCCAGCGATCCATCCTTCAGGATGGCGCGGGAGCGGCGGCTCTCGCTCCATTTGCCCACAAAGAAATAGACGTCCGAATTGGTAGGCTCCGCGCCGCAGCCGCCGCATTCGCCGTACAGGACCTGGTAGTCGCGCCAGTCAAGGCCCGGCGGCAGATCGTCGTGCAGGCGGATTTGCGAGAGGCCGACGGCGGCGGGATCGACCGCCGCAAGTTTCGCCTCGAGATGGCCGCGCAGGCGGGCGTCGGCGCTGACCCGGCTCGACCCCGACCGCTCGCCGTTGATGATCGCGGCGGCAAGTTCTGTTTGCGCCTGCGGGCCGATCGCTTCCACCTTGCCGCCTGGCACCTCGCCGCGCGGTGCGCCGGGGCCTGCGAAGGTCTCGACGCCGTAGCGGTTGCCGCGGCTGTCCTGCACCACGGCGAAGCCGTAGCCGTTCAGCCCTTCCGCAAGGATATTGGCGCGGTGGCCGGGACTGTTCATCCAGCCCTTGTGCATATCGTCCACCGCCGATGTGTCGGGCTGCTCCCGGCATCCGGTGCAGCGGGAGATGTTCTCGCGCACCACACGGCCATCGCCGCCGCCGGCCTTCCGGTAGCGGTCGAGCACCGTCCCGCCTTCCGGCGAGGTGTGGGAAAAATAGCCGCGCTCGAGCATGTCGCGGGCATGGGCGAGGGCTGCCTGGTTTAACGTGTCCTCAAGCTCGAGCCGCCCCAGCCCCTCGGCGCGCCGGTCCTTGTTGACCAGCGACAGGCTGCGCGCGCGCAGGGCGTCGATATCATCAGGCGCCTGCGCCGATGCCGGAGCAGCCAGCAAGATGAGGGCAAGGAAAACTGTCAGATGTGCGATCATGAAGAGGTAACCGCTGGACGCGGCTGCGGTTCCGGAGAAACGAGGCGCGATCGGACTTTCGCGCTTTCAGCCACCGTTGCCAACATCACAACAACATCGTCGACGGGTGCCCGGAAGTGCCGCTCCCGATCACTCCGCCGCTTCCACCCGCTTCCCCGGCCGCCGCTCCAGCAGTTCCTTCAGGAACTGCCCGGTGTAGCTGCGCTCGACCTTGACGATGTCCTCGGGCGTGCCTTCTGCGACGATCTCGCCGCCGCCGTCGCCGCCCTCGGGGCCGAGGTCGATCACCCAGTCGGCGGTCTTGATGACCTCGAGATTGTGCTCGATCACCGCCACGGAGTTGCCCTGGTCGACCAGTTCGTGCAGCACTTCCAGGAGCTTGGCGACATCGTGGAAATGCAGCCCCGTGGTCGGCTCGTCGAGGATATAGAGCGTGCGGCCGGTCGAGCGCTTGGACAGTTCCTTGGCGAGCTTGACGCGCTGGGCCTCGCCGCCCGACAGCGTCGTCGCCTGCTGGCCGACCTTGATGTAGCCGAGCCCCACGCCCTGCAGCGCCTGCAGCTTGTCGCGCACGGCAGGGACGGCCGCGAAGAACTCCACGCCTTCCTCCACCGTCATGTCGAGCACGTCGGCGATCGACTTGTGCTTGAAGGTCACGTCCAGCGTCTCGCGGTTGTAGCGCTTGCCGTGGCAGACGTCGCAGGTGACGTAGACGTCCGGCAAAAAGTGCATCTCGATCTTGATGACGCCGTCGCCCTGGCAGGCCTCGCAGCGCCCGCCCTTGACGTTGAACGAGAAGCGGCCGGGCTGGTAGCCGCGCGCCTTGGATTCAGGCAGGCCGGCGAACCAGTCGCGGATCGGGGTGAAGGCACCGGTATAGGTGGCGGGGTTGGAGCGCGGCGTGCGGCCGATCGGCGACTGGTCGATGTCGATGACCTTGTCGATGTGCTCGAACCCGTCGATGCGGTCGTGGTCGGCGGGGTTTTCGCGCGCGCCCATCACCCGGCGCGCGGCCGCCTTGTAGAGCGTCTCGATCAGGAAGGTGGACTTGCCGCCGCCGGAGACGCCGGTGACCGCGGTGAACAGGCCGAGCGGTATCGAGGCCGAGACATTCTTGAGATTGTTGCCGCGCGCGCCGATGACCCGCAATTCCTTTTTCTTCTTCGGCTTGCGGCGCTCTGACGGCACCGCCACCTCGAGCTCGCCCGACAGATACTTGCCGGTGATCGAGCGCGGATTGGCCATGATGTCGCGCGGCGTGCCCTGGGCGATGATCTCGCCGCCATGGATGCCGGCATAAGGCCCGATGTCGACCACGTAGTCGGCGGTCAGGATCGCATCCTCGTCATGCTCGACCACGATCACGGTGTTGCCGATGTCGCGCAAGTGCTTGAGCGTGTCCAGCAGCCGCGCATTGTCGCGCTGGTGCAGGCCGATCGAGGGCTCGTCGAGCACGTAGAGCACGCCGGTGAGCCCGGAGCCGATCTGCGAGGCGAGCCTTATGCGCTGGCTTTCGCCGCCCGACAGAGAGCCCGAATTGCGGCTGAGCGTCAGGTAATCCAGCCCGACATCGTTGAGGAATTTCAGCCGGTCGCGGATCTCCTTCAAGATGCGGACGGCGATCTGGTTCTGCTGCGCGTTGAGCCTTGCGGGCAGGTCCGCAAACCAGTCGCCTGCCACCCGGATCGACAGTTCGGTGACTTCGCCGATATGGCACCCGTCGATCTTGACCGCGCGCGCCTCGGGCTTGAGCCGGTAGCCGTCGCAGGCCGGGCAGGGGGCGTTGGACATGTAGCGCTCGATCTCCTCGCGCGCCCAGGCGCTGTCGGTCTCCTTCCAGCGCCGCTCGAGATTGGTGATGATGCCCTCGAATGTCTTCGATGTGGTGTAGGAGCGCAGGCCGTCATCATATTTGAAGGCGATCTTCTCCTCGGTTCCGCGCAGGATCGCATCCTGCGCCTTGACCGGAAGGTCGGCCCAGCGGTCCGACAGCTTGAAGCCGAAATGCTTGCCCAGCGCCTCCAGTGTCTGGGTGTAGTAGGGCGAGCTCGACTTGGCCCAGGGCGCCACGGCGCCGGCGCGCAAGGTGAGGTTCGGCTCCGGCACGATCAGCGCGTCGTCGATCTTCTTCTGGGTACCCAACCCGTCGCAGGAGGGGCAGGCGCCATGGGGATTGTTGAAGGAAAACAGCCGCGGCTCGATCTCGGAAATGGTGAAGCCCGAGACCGGGCAGGCGAATTTCTCCGAAAACAGCATGCGCTCGTGGGTTTCGTTCAATGACTTGTTGGCCGAACCGCCGGCCGAGGTTTCGGCCTCCGGCAGCGGCTTGTCGGCGAATTCGGCAATCGCCAGCCCGTCGGCAAGCTTCAGGCAGGTCTCCAGGCTGTCGGCGAGCCGCGCCGAGATGTCCGGGCGCACCACGATGCGGTCGACGACGATGTCGATGTCGTGCTTGTATTTCTTGTCGAGCGTCGGCGCGTCGGCGATCTCGTAATACTGGCCGTCGATCTTGACCCGCTGAAACCCCTTTTTCATGAAATCGGCGAGTTCCTTGCGGTATTCGCCCTTGCGGCCGCGCACCACCGGGGCCAGCACGTAGAGCCGCGTGCCTTCCTCCAGCGCCAGCACCCGGTCGACCATCTGGCTGATGGTCTGGCTTTCGATCGGCAGGCCGGTGGCGGGCGAATAGGGCACGCCGACGCGGGCGAACAGGAGCCGCATGTAGTCGTAGATTTCCGTGACCGTGCCCACGGTCGAGCGCGGGTTGCGGCTGGTGGTCTTCTGCTCGATGGAGATCGCCGGCGAGAGCCCGTCGATCTGGTCGACATCGGGCTTCTGCATCATCTCGAGGAACTGCCTTGCATAGGCCGAAAGGCTCTCGACATAGCGGCGCTGGCCCTCGGCATAGATGGTGTCGAAGGCGAGCGACGACTTGCCCGATCCGGACAGCCCGGTCATGACGATCAGGCTGTTGCGGGGCAGGTCGAGGTCGACATTCTTGAGATTGTGCTCGCGGGCTCCGCGAATGGTGATCGATTTCAGTTCCGTCATAACGCCGCCGATTTGTCATGGAGCAGCTGGCGTTCCGCCGAACGCGCAAGCTCGCTCACCTGTTCAAAAGCCATGCAGGTCCGGCTGTCCGGTGAAGGCATCCGACCACATCCCGCAAAAGACACTGCCCCCTCAACACCGCAGTATGGCGTTTGTTCCGGGGGCAAGCCAGCACCATACATAAGCACCCCATTCACAATGTCGAGCCACGCTCGTTGCCGTTGCTGTGGGTCGGGCCGAATCTCTTGACAGAAACTGACACAGGATCTAGAACAAATAAAGAACAAAAAAGGCTTGTGGATTGTCCCGCGCCGGGCAGCAGCCGGCAGGGCGATCCTGTAAGGTACACTCTGATTTATCGGGGCGGCGGGAGCCGCCTGAAGTGTTGGAAGGTGAAACATCATGGCGGGCAGCGTCAACAAGGTCATTCTCATTGGCAATCTGGGCGCCGACCCGGATATCAAGCGCACCCAGGACGGCCGTCCGATCGCCAACCTGTCGGTGGCGACGTCGGACAGCTGGCGCGACAAGAACACCGGCGAACGGCGCGAAAAGACCGAATGGCACCGGGTGGTGATCTTCAACGAGGGTCTGTGCAAGATCGCCGAGAACTATCTCAAGAAGGGCTCCAAGGTCTATATCGAGGGCCAGCTGCAGACCCGCAAATGGACCGACCAGTCGGGCCAGGACAAATATTCCACTGAAGTGGTTCTGCAGGGCTTCAACGGCAACCTGACCATGCTTGACGGCCGCAGCGAAGGCGGCGGCGGCGGCGGCGATTATGGCAGCAGCGGCGGCGGCGGCAGCCGTGGCGGCGATTTCGGCGGCGGCGGATCCTCGGGCGGCGGCCGTGGCGGCTCGAGCGACCAGGGCGGCGGCTTCGGCGGTGGCGGCGGGTCGTCCCGCGATCTCGACGACGACATTCCGTTCTGAGGCGAACAGGAGCCTGGGTCACGGATCAGGCCCGGTTCATGGTCCGGTCGATCCGCACAGACGACGCTATGAACCCGGATACCGGAGAGGCCCTTGTCAATGTCAGACGAGCAGACAAATTCGGCCAGAGCGCCGGTGTCCAGATGGCGCATCATCCTGGCAGCCGTGCTTGATTTCTTCACGGCGTTCTTTGTCTTCGGCTATCTTGTCGGTTCCATCACCGGGGAGACCACCGATGGCGGTTTCGAGCTCAACGGAGCGTCGGCGCTGGCGGCGTTCGCCCTGATCGTCGCCTATTTCTGGCTTGGCGGTAAATATTTCGGCGGAACCGTCTGGCAGCGGATACTCAAAGCGCGTTGAGCCGGTCGCCGCCCTTGTCCTGTGACGCCATTGCCCCACGGGCAGGAGGCCGGAATGCGACAATCCATCACCCATGTCGCCCTGGTCGTACGCGATTATGACGAGGCCATCGCCTTCTATTGCGGCGTGCTCGGCTTCGACCTTCTCGAAGACACCTGGCAGCCCGAGCAGGACAAGCGCTGGGTGGTGGTCCGGCCCAAAGGCGGGCAGGGCGCCTCGCTCGTTCTCGCCCGCGCCTCCAAGGCTGAGCAGGAACCCTTTGTCGGCAACCAGACCGGCGGCCGCGTCTTCCTGTTCTTGAACACCGATGATTTCTGGCGCGATCACGCCCGCTTGCTCGCCGCAGGCGTCGCGTTTGTCCGGGAGCCGCAGGTCCATGATTACGGCACCGTCGCGGTGTTCCGCGATCTCTACGGCAATCTGTGGGACCTATTGCAATTGCGCGAAGGCCATCCGGCGGCGAACTGAGTTAGCCGGTCTTGATCTCGACCTGGACCCGGTCGCCGGCGGTGATGCTTTCCGCCTTTCGCACCTCGGCCTTGACCGGCAGGAAATAGCAGCCCGATGTCTTGTCGGGAAACAGCGACGTGGCAAAGCGGCTGCCGTCGATGCGGGCGTTGACCTGGATCGAGCCAAACCCGTTGGTCCTGCCCGCGAAGAAACGGATCCGGTGCGAGATCTCGACCAGGACCGTGATGAAGTGCCAGGATGCCTTGCCGGCGCTGTAAATCCACAGCTCGGACTCGAAACTGTAGCTTTGCTCAGGCTCCACTCGACCCTCCGTCAGCCCACCACGAACGCCTGCTTGATGCCGTCGACGACGAACTGCACAGACAGCGCTGCCAGGATCACGCCCAGCAGACGTGTGAGGATGGTGCGGCCGGTGTCGCCCAGGAACTGGTCGATGCGCTCGGCGATCACCAGAAAGGCGAACAGCACCAGCGCCGCCACGATGATGACGCCGATCAGGCCGGCGCGCTCGACCGGCGCATAGAACGAGCCGGCGAGCAGGATCACCGCCGAGATCGCGCCGGGGCCGGCGATCAGCGGAATGGCCAGCGGAAACACCGAGACATTGGAAATATGGTCCTTGGTGATGGCGCGCTCGGCGCTTTTTTCCTGGCGCTCGTGGCGCTTCTCGAAGATCATCTCGAAGGCGATCCAGAACAGCAGGATGCCGCCGGCAATGCGGAAGGCGCCGAGCGAGATCCCGAGCAGTCCCAGAAGGCTCGCCCCGGCAATGGCGAAGACCGCGAGAATGCCCGCCGCGGTCACGGTGCCGCGCAGCGCTACCTGCATCCGCTGGCTGCGGGTCATGCCGGCCGTCAGCCCCAGGAAGATGGCGGCCAGCCCCGGCGGGTCGAACATCACGATGATGGTGACAAAGGCATTGACGAACAGATCGATATTCATGGCAAACTCCCGCGGGGCCTGAAAACGGCTCGTTTCTCCTGCCTACGCCACGCGCGCTGCAAGCGGAACCCCCAAAGCGCGGCGCAACGGTGGAGAAAGTCGCGGGCGAGGCCGAATTCCCTGTCGAAAATTGGCGACGCTTGCTGCTTTCGGCTATAAGGCGGTAATGATTCCATCCAATTTTCGTGGACCGCTTTGACAGATCAAAAAACACCCGCCGGACCGCTGACGCCAGGCATTGAACCGGTCTCCATCATCGAGGAAATGCAGCGCTCCTATCTCGATTACGCCATGAGCGTGATCGTGTCCCGCGCGCTGCCGGATGTGCGCGACGGGCTCAAGCCCGTGCACCGCCGCATCCTCTACGCCATGAACGAGGGCGGTTACCACTGGAACCGCAAATATGTGAAATCGTCCCGCATCATCGGTGACGTGATGGGTAAGTATCACCCCCACGGCGACCAGTCGATCTATGACGCCATGGTGCGCATGGCGCAGCACTGGTCGATGAGCGCGATGCTGATCGACGGGCAGGGCAATTTCGGCTCGATCGACGGCGATCCGCCGGCCGCGATGCGCTACACCGAATCCCGCCTGGCCAAGCTCGCGCACGAGATGCTGGAAGACATCGACAAGGAGACTGTCGACTTCCAGGACACCTATGATTCCTCCGGGTCCGAGCCCAAGGTCATCCCGGCGCGGTTTCCCAATCTCCTGGTCAACGGCGCGGGCGGCATCGCGGTGGGCATGGCCACCAACATTCCGCCGCACAATCTGGTCGAAGTGGTCAATGCCTGCATCGCCATCATGGACAATCCGGCGATCGACCTGATCGAGCTGATGAGCATCGTGCCCGGCCCGGATTTCCCGACCTCGGGCATCATCCTGGGCCAGGCCGGCATCCGCCAGGCCTACGAGACCGGACGCGGCTCGGTGATCATGCGCGGCCGCGTGCATGTCGAGCCGATGCGCAATGACCGCGAGGCGATCATCATCACCGAGGTTCCCTACCAGGTGAACAAGGCGACGATGATCGAGAAGATGGCCGAACTGGTGCGCGACAAGCGCATCGAGGGCATTTCCGACCTGCGCGACGAATCCGACCGCCAGGGCTACCGCGTGGTGATCGAGCTCAAGCGCGACGCCGTTGCCGATGTGATCATCAACCAGCTCTACCGCTACACGCCGCTGCAGTCCTCGTTCGGGGTCAACATGGTGGCGCTCAATGGCGGCAAGCCGGAGCTGATGACGCTGATCGACATGCTCAAGGCGTTTGTGTCGTTCCGCGAGGATGTGATCACGCGGCGCACCAAGTACCTGTTGCGCAAGTCGCGCGAGCGGGCGCATGTTTTGGTCGGCCTCGCCATCGCGGTCGCCAATATTGACGAGGTCATCGCGCTGATCCGCAAGGCGCCCGATCCGGCGACCGCGCGCGAACAGTTGATGACCCGGCGCTGGCCGGCGATGGATGTCGAAAGCCTGATCCGGCTGATCGACGATCCGCGCCACCGCATCAACGAGGACGGCACCTACAACCTGTCCGAGGAACAGGCCCGCGCCATTCTCGAACTGCGCCTGGCGCGCCTGACCGCGCTCGGCCGCGACGAGATCGGCGACGAACTCGGCAAGATCGGCGACGAGATCAAGGATTACCTCGAAATCCTCGGCTCGCGCGTGCGCGTGCAGCAGATCGTCAAGGACGAGCTCATCGCCGTGCGCGACGAATTCGGCATTCCGCGCCGTACCGAGATCGCCGAGGGCGGTCCCGACATGGACGACGAGGACCTGATCGCGCGCGAGGACATGGTGGTGACCGTGTCGCATTCGGGCTACATCAAGCGCGTGCCGCTCGCCACCTACCGGGCGCAGCGCCGCGGCGGCAAGGGCCGCTCGGGCATGTCGACCAAGGACGAGGATTTCGTCACCCGCCTGTTCGTGGTCAACACCCACACGCCGGTGCTGTTCTTCTCCTCGCGCGGCATCGTCTACAAGGAAAAGGTCTGGCGCCTGCCGATCGGCACGCCGACCTCGCGCGGCAAGGCGCTGATCAACATGCTGCCTCTGGAAAAGGGCGAACGCATCACCTCGATCATGCCGCTGCCCGAGGACGAAAGCAGCTGGGGCGAACTCGACGTGATGTTCGCCACCACGCGCGGCACGGTGCGGCGCAACAAGCTCAGCGATTTCGTCCAGGTCAACCGCAACGGCAAGATCGCCATGAAGCTCGAGGGCGAGGGCGACGAGATCCTCAATGTCGAGACCTGCAACGAGCTCAACGACGTGCTTCTGACCACGGCGCTGGGGCAGTGCATCCGCTTCTCCGTCGATGACGTGCGCGTCTTCGCCGGGCGCAACTCGGTCGGCGTGCGCGGCATTTCGCTCGCGCCGGGGGACTCGATCATCTCGATGACCATCGTCCACCATGTCGACGCCGACGCGTCGGAGCGCGCCGCCTATCTCAAGCGTGCGGTGGCCGAACGGCGCGCCGCAAGCGGCGACGAGGTCGAGGTCGAGGACGTGGCGCTGGTAGGCGAGGACGCCGCGGAACCCGGCGATCTCACCGACGAGCGCTACGCCGAGCTGAAGGCCCGCGAGCAGCACATCCTCACTGTCTCGGAGAAGGGCTACGGCAAGCGCTCGTCGAGCTACGAGTTCCGCATCTCGGGCCGCGGCGGCAAGGGCATCCGCGCCACCGACACGTCCAAGACCGGCGAGATCGGCCCGCTGGTTGCAGCCTTCCCCGTGGAAAGCGGCGACCAGATCATGATGGTCTCCGATCGCGGCCAGGTGATCCGCGTGCCGGTCAACGGCATCCGCATGGCCAGCCGCGCCACCAAGGGCGTCACCATCTTCTCGACCCACAAGGACGAACGCGTGGTCTCGGTCGACCGCATCAGCGAGCCGGAGCCCGAGGAAGAGCTGGAAGACGTGGCCGATGCGGTGGTCGAGGCCGGATCGGACGCGGTGGAGCCCGCGCAGGACGACGACGGCGCCGACGATGTTTCGCCGGCAAACGACCTGCCGGACGAAGATCCGCAGGCCTGACCGCCAGCGCCTGAAATTGAAGAAGCCGGGGAGGGATCCCCGGCTTCTTTCATGGGTGGAGGCTGGATGCCCGAGGCGCCGGGATGATCCGGCGGGGCGTCAGATCTGGTGCAGAAGCCGTCCGTTATGCAGCGTCTGGGCGGAACCCAGTCCGGACAGGCTGATCTTGACGATGTTCGTCCGGATCACCAGCGCGACCATGACAAACATCATGTGCAGAAGCGCAAAGGCCGGCAGCATCCCGAGCAGCAGGGACAACAGTCCGCCGCCGCCCATGCCGCTCCAGATGCCCATCCAGATGAGCGAATAGACAGCCGCCGGAATCAGGGTCAGGACCGCATAGCCCAGAACAGCACCAAATTGTGTGGAGAGCCTCATGCCGCTGCTCACGCCGCGCGCCGATTCCGAAGCCAGGAGGAAATTCCGTTTCAGAAAAAACGTGCCGACATTGCGGAACGGCTGGATATGCAGCGCAACATGACTGCCCGGGTTCAAATCCTGATACACGTCCGAAATGGCGATCACCCGCTTTATCTTGTAGGAATTGCCGTCGTCGGAATCGATCGTGACGAATTGCAGATAGGCACCATCCCGCTTCAGCTCATGCTGGCTCACTTGCGCGATGGTTCCCTCGATACGCCTGACGTCGCCCAAACCCAGATATTTCAGCATGGCATCAATCTCCAAACATTTCATATTTCTTGTTGAGTGACGTTCCGCAGACCTTTTTCGGAATGCCGGATATCTCCACGCCATCCCGTTTCCTGACGATGACGACATCGTTGGCGCCACGGAGCTTTCCCGAGATTCCCAGCATGGCAGTCCGGCTGAATGTGCCGTCCAGCCTGCATTTGACATCATCGAAATTGACCCGGTTGGCGACGATCAGGGCAACGTCGATCCGTTCCCCGGTTTCGGTAATCTCGACGATGCACTGGAGCTTGTTGCCGCAATCGCCGGCATAGTCTCCAGGCCAGATACTGTCATCGGCCAGCGCGGCCACCGGACAGGCTGCAATGAGGCAGGCAAATAGAAACTTCATGATTTG
>NZ_JACIYP010000520.1 GCF_014359905.1 Hoeflea sp.
ACATTGACCGCATAGAGTACCTGATCGCCCGCCCCGTCGCCCTCGGCGACGCGGCTCTGCCGCTCGTCACGTACCGCGGCGCACTGGTCGGGGTGGTGGTCGGCGGCACCCTCAGGGCCGTCACCCCAGAGGCTGAACTCTACTTCCTGGCGCCGCGACTGATCGCCGACGCCGCCATCGAGCGACAAACCTGAAACCTCGGCATCGTATTATCGAAGTCGGTTAAGCCAGTGTCCGTTAAGTCCGCACACCGACGTTTCAGAAGAGCAAATGCTGCGCGAAGCACGAATTACCGCTCTGGTGAAGTTGCGTTGCAGCGTTTGACTGATCGGTGAAGGTCAGCTGTGGGCCGTGAACGACGCCCGTGAGCGCATCGGCAGCACGATTACCGCCGCGCTGTCGCAAGTCGGCTTGGAGCCCATTTAGTAATTTGCTGCGTCTTCCATGGTTCTTCGGCTAACCTCGCCGAAAGTTTTGCAAATCGAGAGGTGGACTTATTATGAGCCGGGATGAACTTACCAAGCATTTCCGTGCGCTCCACGTTCACGGCAAACCGGTCGTAATGCCCAACCCGTGGGACATCGGGTCGGCGAAGATTATGGCGCGGCTGGGTGCCCGGTCCCTGGCGACAACATCTTCCGGGCATGGCTTCACGCTGGGACTGGTCGATGGCGGACAGGTCACGCGCGAGGTTGCCCTGAAGCATGCTGCCGATATCTGCGCTGCGGTTGACGTTCCGGTAAACGGTGATTTCGAGAACGGATTTGGCGACAACCCCGAGACTGTGGCCGAGACCGTTCGCATGGCTGCAGAGGCCGGTCTTGCCGGCGTTTCCATCGAAGATACCGCCGTGCCAAGCAAGAATTCCTATCCATTTGACCTCGCTCTGGAAAGGATCGTGGCGGCTGTCGCGGCCGCCCGTGCGGCCGGCATTATGCTGACGGCCCGCGCTGATGGCTGGCTGTTGCGCAACTATGATCAGGCCGAAGCGCTGCGGCGGTGTCAGGCATTCGCCGACGCGGGCGCCGATGTGCTTTACGCTCCGCTCGTCGATGCTGAAACGACCCGTGAACTGGCCGCCACCGGTGTCCCGGTCAACGTTCTTGCATCGGGCGACATGCGCGATCTGACTGCGGAAGAAATAGGCGCGCTAGGTGCCGCCCGGATATCGGTTGGCGGAGGACTCGCGCGCGTCACTCAAAAGGTCATTATCGAAGGCACAAGGGCAATTCTGGAAAGGGGCGATTTTACGATCTTGAAGGAAGCCGCCAGCGCCGCTGAAATCGAAGCGATGTTGAACAACGAGCCACAAGGCTGATCCGTTGCACGTCCGCTTTGTCCGGATGGCGGACCTTTGTGTACGCACATCAAGGAAAGGCTTTTGCGGTTCGGTTCTACATTGCGCCAAACAAATCTTCTGGGCGGATTCTGCTACGAGACCAGTCCGACCTACGGTACAGAACTGCGCAACGAACGTTACGCAGGTTTGTACAGGGAGGGCGCCGCCATGCCCGAAATCGGTGCCGACACCGGGAAAGGGGGAAATCCTCCGGCGCTTTCCCCCTTGCGCCTCATCGCCTACGAGCGTGTCTCCACCGCCAGGCAGGGACAGTCGGGCCTG
>NZ_JACIYP010000521.1 GCF_014359905.1 Hoeflea sp.
GGCGCAGGGCAAAGAGGAAGTTGCTCTTGCCCACGCGGTTCTCGCCGAGAAGCACCGTGTCGCCGTTCAGCGGGACATCGAAGGCGCTGAAATTGCGGAGGTTCTTGATCTGGACGCGGCTCAGGTACATGGGTCGATTCGACTTACCATCGCGAAAGCATTCCACGCTCCAGCTCGGTGGCCAAGCCGCCGTAGGCGCTTCTGACCGCCGGGGCGGACCCCGAACGTCGGCTCCTGGCCTGAGCAGTCGACTAGATGCCGGGCTCTCCGCGCTTCCCGAACAGGATTTCTGATACACGACCACCGTCGATGCCGAAGCGCCGCCCAATTTCACGCTGCGGCATGTTCGGATGCAAACGAGCGAACCGCTGCACGCGAGCGGCGGTGGCCTTGTCGACCGGGCGAGCGCGCGGCGGCGCGCGGCGGCCGTGGTACTGGCGCTTGGTCTCCTCGGCGAGTTGCGCCAATTCCGGAAGTTCGTGCTCGATGGCGAGTTCATGAAGGCGAGAACGGATTTCCGGGATCGTACGGCTCATAGGCTTCCTGCAGCCGGCGGATGGGAAGCTTAGCTGGTGAGCCGATGGCGCAGCTTCAATAGCGCAGTTCGGAGAACGCGGTGCGACATTTTGTGCCGTCGGTGAGTGTCCGTTATCCGGAGAGGTGCGAGTGCCCGCTCCTGGCGCCGTACGGACACGGTCAACAACGGCTGATGGCTTATCGCGCTTCGACGGCGCAGGCAGCACGAGCGATGTCGAGCCTTTCTTGATCCGGAGAGTAACGCCACTATGCCGTCGAGGCATGGTTTGTGAGTGTGCGTCACGGAGGAGATGCTATGGAATCCGGTGACAAGCCGCCGCTAGGTGAACAAGTCGGCATCCGCGTCGCGGCAGTGTCATTGAAGGGCGCGTTAGGCGCGGTGCCGCTGATCGGCAGTCTGCTCGCCGAGATTGCTGGCCAGTTCATTCCGCAACAGCGCGTCGAGCGCATCGAGGACTTTATGCGCTACCTCGATGCTCGAATCGACGGGCTGGACGCTGAGGCGTTACGCGAGAGGTTGGCGGACCCCGAACGTCTCGACTTATTCGAAGAGGGGGTGGTCCAATCGACCCGCGCATTATCGACCTCCCGCCGGGAGTATATCGCTAGCATCGTGGGTAACGGAATCGGCGGCGATGACAAGGCCAAGATCGAGGCCAAGCGGATGCTGAAGTTGCTGCGCGAGGTAGACGACGACCAGATCATTATCCTGGCCAGCAAGCTGATGCGCCACCAGCGCGACAGAGCCTTCCAAGAACGGCATTCGGCGGTGTTTGACTTGCCGCGAGTTCATATGCAGGCCGGGCGCGAGGAATTCGACAAAGCAGCGCTCTACGAGCTAGCCCGCGTGGAGTTGGTGCGTCTCGGCTTGCTTGCGCCGAGGTTCAAGACCCCCAAGAAGGGCGAGCTTCCCGACTTCGATCCCAAGACCGGCATGATGCAGCAGACGTCGCGGGACATCACACCGCTGGGGCGTATGTTGTTGCGTCACGTGGGCTTGGCAGGCGCAGATGAAATCTGAACACGCGTTCTCGGCATGACTAACGGAGACGGGCAACGGGTAGATGCGTCGTCACCGGCCAC
>NZ_JACIYP010000522.1 GCF_014359905.1 Hoeflea sp.
CTCATGGTTCTGGCCTTTCTTGCTGGTTGCGGGGATTCACGCAGGTGTTGCCGGCTGTGCTGCCGAGTCTTGAGAGTCTTGCTCGAACAGAAGCGAGATCTGGCGTTTGTCGACCTTGCCGCCGGCGTTGCGCGGGAAATCTTGGAATATCTTCAGATATTCGGGCTGGTACCATTTCGGCACATCGGCATCGAGCACGAAGCGGGCGAGTTCGGCCAGCGATGGCTCGAGCTGGCCATGCGCAAGTACGATCGCGGCCCCAATCTGCTCGCCCAGGACAGCATTGCGAACCGGGACGACGGCGGCGTCGACAACGGCCGGGTGACGGATCAGGATTTCCTCGATCTTGTGCGGATTGATGTTGTGGCCGCCCCGGATAATCATGTCCTTCTTGCGGCCGACGATGACGAGGTAACCCTCCTCGTCCACCGTGCCCAGATCACCGCTGTGATACCAGCCGTCCTCGTCCCAGACGCCGCCATGATCGACGGCGGCAAGATAGCCGTAGCTCGAGTTCGCCCCCCTCCAAGTCACCTCGCCCGGCTCTCCGGGGGCGGCCTCGGTTCCGTCGTCACGGATGATCCGCACCTCCTCGCCCGGCAGGACGTGACCGGCGGTGCGCCGGCGCGGGGCCGGGTCGGCGATGCGCGTCATGGTAGGCACGCCGGCGTCGGTCGCACCATAGACGGTCTGGACCGGGCAGCCGAAGATCCGCTCGGCCTCCTCGGCATCGGAATCGGCCAGCTTGGCCCCGGCATTGGAGATGAAGCGCAGGCTCGACAGGTCGTAGTCGCGAGCATGAGGCGAGCGCAGCAGCTTGACCAGCTGCGTCGGGATCATCACCGCAAAAGTGCAGCGATGGCGAGCGATCAGCTCCAGCGCCTGCCCGGGACGGTTGCCATCCCAGCGTTCCAGCAGAACCGAGGAACCGCCATGCAGCAGCGGTGCGATGATCGGATAGTTGTAGCCCGTCGCTCCGGTTCCGGCCGGGGCGATCGACGCACCGATGTCGCGATCGGTCATCTGCGTGGCGTAGCGGCCATACTGGCTGACCAGCTTGAACACCATGTTGTTATCGCTGAAGATGCTGCATTTCGGCATGGACGTGGTCCCCGAAGAGACCATGATCTGCAGCGGCTCCTGCGCCGACGGGCGGTGGCCGCGGAGCCACTCTTGTCCTTGCGCCTCGCGCCAGCCGTCGTTTTCGCAAAGCGTGTCGAAGGACAGTTCGCTCCCCTGCGGCGCCGCGCGCAACACGATGCGGTGGCGCAGTGCCGGCAACTCGGGTGCCAGCGCTTCCGCCAGGGCCCGGTGCTCAAATCCGTGAAAGGCCGCAGGGTGGATCAGGGCCACCGCGCCTGCGGTTTGCAGAAGGTGGCGCATCTCGGTTGCGCGAAAGCCGTCATGGACGGGCAGGAAAATCCCTCCGATCCGGTCGAGCGCGAGATGAGCAATGAGGAGTTCGGACCAGTTCGGCGCCTGTACCGCCACCACTTCGCCAGCCGCAAGTCCCAGATCCAGAAGCGAGGCTGCTAGGTTCTCGGTTCTGCGCACGAGGTCTTGATAGGCAATCGAACTGCGGTTGTCGGTGACCGCAACCTTTTTGGGGGTTCGCG
>NZ_JACIYP010000523.1 GCF_014359905.1 Hoeflea sp.
CCAAATGTTAGAGCCTACGCAGACTGTCAGTTCGGTTTCAAAGGTGCCAAGGCGCACTTGCGCTGGTGGTTCCGGAAACCTTGCTTTGATGTCGGCTTGTGGGGAAGCGACGTGGTGTTGGCAGAGTTTTCCGAAGCCGAAATACTAAGATCGGGCGAGATTGCCATGAATCTTGTCAATCCAGCCAGTGTTGACAGGCTTTGCCGCTTTTTGGAAGCAAGGCTCTGAGTTCGGCAAGTGACGGTAGGGTGGGCAGTCTGCTCACCGATGCGCGGACGCGGCGGCAACCGCAGGCGGGGTGGGTTTGAAACCCACCCTACCGGGCTGCGGGCACGCCGCACCTACCCAGGTGGCCGTGCGAACCGATTTTGACTGAACGCAACAAACGCTCCGGGCACTTGCACTCCCGTACACCATCACGTACATTCCCGCCCATGAAACACACCACCTCCACCGACCTGCGCAAGAACCTCTCGGCCATGATGGACCGCGTGAACGACGACCATGAGCCGGTCATCGTCACCCGTGCCAAGGGCAAGCCGGTGGTGATGATCTCGCTCGAGGATTATCAGTCGATGGACGAGACCGCCTATCTGCTTGCCACGCCGGCCAACCGGGCGGCCCTGATGGCGGCGATCTCGGACGAGGATCCGGCGCGCATGGTCGAGGTCTCGATGGATGACCTGCGCGCGATGGAACACGAGTGAGGCTGTCGTTTCGCGCGCAGGCATGGGCGCAATATGTCCACTGGCAACAGACCGACAAGGCCATGGTGCGCAAGATCAACCGGCTGATCGAGGAATGTCTGCGACATCCCTTCGAGGGCACCGGGAAGCCCGAACCACTGCGCGGTGATCTGGCCGGGTTCCGGTCACGTCGGATCGACCGCGAACATCGTCTGGTCTATCGGGTGACACAAGAGACCTTGGACATCGTGCAATGTCGCTATCACTACTGACGCGCGCAAACGCATTGTGCGTTGGCGGAACGCCCCCCGGGGCGTGTGGAGAGGTGGGGCTGCCTTTTTCCGCCCCCCGCGAATGCATCCTTGCGGAAACTGAAGCACCCCTCGCGGTCGCGCAAGCGGCGGAGTTTCCTGGATCAGCAGGGTGGGCGATATAGCCATCCTGCCCGAACCTCCTGCCGCGGAGCCAGCGGGCAACCGTGTCAAAGCCGGGCGGGCACGTCGCGGCGGGGCGGTCCTTCGTGGTTCAGCGCCCCGGCCCCACCCGCAAGCATGCGTCGTTGGCCGGTGGTCTCGGTGCCGACGGCCGCGCCCGCGAACCGCGGCCTGACGGTGGCTATCGCGGCGCGGCTACGGCGGCGCCCGGCACGTAGGCGTGTCCGTCGAGCAGGATCCGGCAATAGGGCCCGAGGTCGAGCCGGTGCGCCACCACGGTGTCGGTCAGGAACGCCACCAGCCCGCTGCGCGCGGCCTCGGCCATCAGGTCGTTGCGCGCCACCAGCGACGAGCGCAGGCTGATCGCGGGGTCGGAGATCGCGTGGGCGACGATCTCGCCCCGGCGCACCTCTTCGGCGACGCTGGCGTAGGGGGTGTTCGCCGCCGCCTCGCCGCGACTGACGATCTGGCGCATGATATCCAGCGATTCCACC
>NZ_JACIYP010000524.1 GCF_014359905.1 Hoeflea sp.
CGCCGACCGGGTCGGAGTATCCTGAGCGGTGACGGGACCCGGTAGTCGGTCCGCCGCGTGTGAGAACCAGTTGTAGGGGATGCAGGGTTGTAGCGTATCCGGCTGGGGCGTTGCAGCCCAGGCCGGAATCTCTTCGGCGGTGATTGTATTCTTCCTTCCAGTCGCTGATCACGACGCGGGCTTGGGTCAACGACCAGAAGCTGTTGATGTTGGGGCATTCGTCGCGTCGGCGGCGGCTGAACCATTCAATGTAGCCGTTGCGGCAGGGTCGGCTAGTGTGACGAACGCTGAGCAGACCCGTTCCGCCGCCCAGTCGCCTGGCACGCGAAATTGGTCTGTTGCCGCAGCGCAGGGCGGCGGGGTAGCTGCGATCGACAGCGATTCGTTGATGAGTCCGTCGGCGGTGATCGATCGTTCCACCAGCCGGCCCAAGCATTCGCGGGTGTGTTTCATCGACGATGGAGACGATCTTGACCGGGCGTGCGTCGTCGCTGGCATCGAATCGGAAGTCCACTGCCCATACACGGTTGGGTGCCTTTGCCTCCGTGGTGGTGGTGGTTTCCAGGCGTTTCGGCGCCGCAGCGGCCCTCGTAATCCCTCGTCGCGCCAGAGGCGTTGGATTTTCTTGTGATTGACTGTCCAGCACTCGCTGCGGGCGCCGTGGTAGGCGCGGCGGAATCCTTGCCGTGGATGGGTTTCGTCCAGGCACGCAGCCATTCACGCAAAGCCGCATCGGGATGTGCGTTGGTGTCGGTGGTTCGAACGCGCCGTTGTATACTTCGATGTTCGCCGGTAACCGGCAGGCGAACCTTTCGCGGACCCCGAGCACCCGCACCAGGTGCGCCACGGCCGCCCGCCGGCGTTCCGGGTCTAGAAGGTTCCCTTGGCGATCTCGTTCAATGCAGCTTTCTCTAGCTTCGCCTCGCCGAGAAGACTTTTCAGAGTGGAGTGTTCGCGTTCGGGGCCCTTCAACCGTTTGCCGTCGCCGGCCTTCAGCCCGCCGAACTGGTTGCGCCACCGTTAGTAGGTGGCCATGGTGATCTGCAGTGACGGCGACTTCCTTATTCTCGCCCAGCAGGTGGACGGCCTTGCTCAGCTTGCGCACGGCCTGTGGAGGTGTGTGCCCTTTTCGTGTCGCCATAGTCATCGAGCGTTCCTGCCCACTACGTGGGCGGCAATGCTCTCACAGCCGCCGGACCAAATCTCATCGGGTCAGGTCAGACGAATTCGCAAAGCGCGCACCACTTGAACCTACCTATCCTCGATGATCAGACACTGCCCATTCGACCTACGGGTCGCTATGCGATGCATTGGGGACAACGCAACTGACTATGGATCGAGTGTTCGCCGCACTGATGCCATCGATCGGTCATTGGCGTGGGCATCCGATCGACTGGTTCGAGCGGCGTGTGTAGGCCAGGGGAGGTGACGTCGGCGGCGCCGTCGGATACCGCTTTCGGCGGCTTTTCGTGGAGGGGAAAGTGGGACGAGGATCAGAACCCCGGCTATGGTGATCGCTGCCAGCGCGAGCGCCGAATGTTCCACCCCACTCCAAAAGGCATCCTTCGCATAGTCGGCGAGAGGTCTTCCTACATTACCGGCACGCTCAGCGAC
>NZ_JACIYP010000525.1 GCF_014359905.1 Hoeflea sp.
GGGTGACCCGTCTCACAATATGCAGGTATCGAGGGTTGCGAGAGCGATCCTCTCGTAGAGCCTCATGCATAGGAGACGGGCCATGGACGAGACTATCACATATGTCGGATTGGATGTTCACAAAGAGACGATCGCGGTGGCGCTCGCTGATGGCGGTGGGCGGGGTGACGTGCGTGCGTTTGGCCAGATCGTAAACACACCAACGGCCTTGGCCCGTATGCTGGCCAAGCTGTCGCAGCCGGGCCGGACGTTGAAGTTTTGCTATGAAGCAGGACCTTGCGGCTACGGCATTCAGCGGCAGCTCTCTGCCGCGGGCCATGACTGCGTCGTCGTCGCTCCCTCTTTGATCCCTAAAAAGCCGGGCGATCGCATAAAGACAGACCGTCGGGATGCCAGCAATTTGGCAAGACTTCACCGCGCTGGGGAACTGAGTGCGGTTTGGATACCAGATACCGCGCATGAGGCGATGCGTGATCTGGTTCGGGCGCGCTTGGCTGCCGTTCGAAGCCTGCGGCAAGCGCGCCAGCAGCTCAGTGGATTTTTACTGCGCCACGGCTTTCACTACAGCCGCCCAGCCTGGACGCAGATGCATCGACGTTGGTTGGCCGGTCTTTGCTTTGAGCAGCCAATTCACCACATCGTGCTGGAGGATCATATCGCCACAATCGAAGCAGCAACCGAGCGGCGCGATCGGCTGACGAAGCAAATCGAGATCATGCTGCCTGACTGGTCGTTGGCTCCGGTTGTCCTCGCGGTGCAATCGCTACGCGGCATGGCTCTGGTGACGGCCGCTACGATGATTGCCGAATTGGGCGACCTGAGCCGCTTCACAAACCCGCGCCAATTGATGGCCTATCTCGGGCTGGTACCATCGGAGCATTCAAGCGGAGGAACTCGGCGGCAGGGCGGAATTACGAAAGCAGGCAACACAACGGCACGTCGCATGCTGATTGAAGCGGCCTGGAGCTATCGGTTTCCTGCAAAGATCAGCCGCGAACAGTTGATCCGCCAAGAGCAGCTTCCAAAACCAATCCGCGACACGGCATGGAAAGCGCAGCTACGATTGTGCAGCCGATACCGAAAGCTTGCGAAGGCCGGAAAGCCCGCGACAACCGTCACTACGGCGATTGCGCGCGAACTATCGGGCTTCGTCTGGTCGATTGCATGCCAGGTCTCAACACGTTGAACGTCGCTCGATTCTAACTCATCAAGGAGGACATAGCCCGATCACAATCCATGTGCGCCTGGGCAAGGCTGGGGGCACGGTCACGGCAGGAGAACCCTCGCTACCACTATCAGCCGGATTTACTCCGACGCTGGCTTCTAGACCGAGGACGCTCCGCGACGCATCAGGTCCGGCGGTAACCAACCCGCGTATCAGAGCATGATCAACCGTCGTTTATTTGACCGTGCCTCCTGCTTTCCCCAGGATGCATTTACACGAAACGCGACGCCCGAACGATCGGGCGAAGGATTTTCTATTCCTGCGACTTGAAATGGCGAACATGAGAGCGGTCTGACTCCGATGCGAGCAATGTTCGGATGACGACAATGCGAACAAACCGGGCTCGTTCATTGTGTCTCGAATTGGAAAGTTGGGCGGAGAC
>NZ_JACIYP010000526.1 GCF_014359905.1 Hoeflea sp.
TTTCTGACCAGCCAGCGGGCACGGGCGGTGATCGTGTCGCCCGAGGCGGCAATCAGCGTGTTCACATGGGCGCGGCTGGCCCGGAACCCGCGCAGGCGGCGATGGGCCTGTGCTGCATCGAACCCGCCGATGATCGATCCCAGCCTCTGGCGGAACGCTTCAAACGCCATGGATCACAGGCCCTTGGAGGCGACAGTGCCCCATCGGCGGCGGCGCGGGGTGCCGGTACTGGCGGTGGCAATCCGGGTTTCCAGATCGCTGATGGCATTGGCCAGTTCGGCGTCAGAGCCATAGTTGATCGATTTGCCGTCATAACTGACCGAGCGGACGCCCGCGTAACGCGCCTCCTGCAGTGCGGCCAGAAGCGCGCGCATCCGTTCCAGATCCATCTCAGTCCCTCATGAAGTTCGGTGTGTAGGCCCGGCGCTTGCGCCGTGGCGTGGCCGGTGTTCCGGCCTTCGGCGGGGTGGGCGACACTGGTTCAGTTGCCGTGACGGGCGAAGCCGGTCGGGTTTCCACCCCGGCCTGCGCTTCCAGCCGCCGCCAGGTCGCCTCATCCCAGCGGTCGGCGCCCATGATCCAGGCCGCCGCCCGCGCATAGACCCGTGTGTCCAGAGCCTCGTTGCGTTCGCGCATCTTCTGCCATTCGGGGTGGGCATAGCCGCGCTTGTTGCGCACGGTGACCAGCTGTTCGGCCACCAGCTGCTTCAGCCATTCGGTGTCGATCCAGTCGGGCAGATGCACGGTGCCGGGCGCGTCCAGGACACCCAGCGCCCGATCTTCGTCCGAGGGGCGTTCCAGCCGGAGGAAGCGGTAGGTCTCGGTCTTGAACGTCGCTGTGGCCACCGACCACAGCCGCGCCCCGCGGCGCAGACGCTTGCCGCCGATGGTGGCGTCGACAAAGGTCGGGCCCGACACTGGCGTGGCACGGTTGAACCCTTCCAGACCCTTGATCGGGGCCACCTGCTCAAAACCCTGCTTGCGCGCCCATGCGTAAACCGCCGGGGCTTCATAGCCGGTGTCGATGGCCAGCTTGCCGATCAGCATCACCGCGCCATTGGCACAGGTCCATGTCCGACCCAGCAGGGCGGTCAGCTTGTCCCAACATGCCGGATCGTCCGGACCGCCCGCAATCACGATGTGATCGACCAGCCAACTTTCCAGGCCTCGGCCCCAGGCCCAGACATCGACCTCGATCCGGTCCTTCTGCACATCGACGCCCGCGGTCAGGAACAGACCGCCGACGGGGATCTGCACGCCAGCGTAACTTTCGCGCCGTTCCGCCAGCCGCTGCCATTCCGGCGCATCGCCGCTCTCGACCCACGTCTCGCCCAGCAGGGTGTTGCGCGCCACACGCAGCATTTCCTCCGAGCCCTGCGCCGCCAGCCACTCGCGGGCGATCTGGCCCCAGCTTTTCCAGCCCAAGGGCGAATAGAGCGCGGAGATTTGGAAGCCGATCGAGTGCGGGTCAACAGAAACGGCGGTAGCCCGCCATTCCCCGTTCTCCAGCATCTGCGTCTTGTGATGCTCGGCGATGGGTCGCTCGCAGCCCTCGCAATGATAGGCGGCCGTGTCGGGCCGCCCCTTCTCCCAGCGCAGCCTC
>NZ_JACIYP010000527.1 GCF_014359905.1 Hoeflea sp.
CCCCGGAACGGTGTTGACGCCTCCGCCTCCCGCTCCCGATCTGCAAAAACGCGAAGTGCCGGAGCTGAAAGAGGAACTTGGCCTGCCAGATGGGTCTCAGAAAGTTCTCAACTTTCGCATCTCTCGCGTTCGGGTCGTGGGCGCCACAGTCATCGAGGAAGAAAAGATCGCGGCGCAGTTCAGCAATATTCTCGATCGCGAAATCACGGCGGGCGATCTGCGTACCTCTCTCGACCGTGCAAACCAGCTTTATGCCGACGCAGGCTATGCATTGGGCAGGGCCTACATCCCCGTCCAGGTGATCCAGCGCGGCACGCTGATCGTCCGGGTCGTCGAGGGTTTTGTCGGCGAAATCAAGATTACCGCGGATGATCCGGCCGTTCGCCACATGGTCGAGGAATTCAGCCGGCGGATCGTATCCGAGAAGCCGCTTCGTGCCGAAACGCTGGAGCGTTATCTGCTGCTCATCAACGACATTCCGGGCGCAACACTCGGCGGAAAGCTGACAGGCATGAATGTCTATACCGGCGCCGCTACACTTGCGCTCAACGTCGAGAGCGAGAAGGTGGTGCTGTCGACCGCAGTCGACAACCGCGCGAATCTCGAGGATTCACCGTTCGCCGCCTATCTCACCGGGTCGCTCAACAATGTCTTCGGAACGGGCGACCAGATTTCCCTGACGGGTCTTGCAACCCCGGAAATCGATTCACAGCAGTATTTTCGCGCCGCTTTTTCGAGCTTTATCGGTACGGACGGCCTTCGGGCGACGGTGGGAGCGGCCTATGCCAGCTCCGAAACACCGGACCTGCCGCCGGGTATCGAACTCGTCAGCACGAGCACGCAGGTCGACTTTCTGTTGAGCTATCCGATCATCCGCGCAACCAGGGAAACGCTGACCGCCTTCTTCGGCGCCTATTTGACCGATGCCAAGAACGAGCTGAACGGCTTCAAGTTCAGCGAGGACGCGATCCGCGCTGCACATATCGGCGGCACATATGCCTCACAGATTGGCGACCGGCTCTCGCTCGGCGGCCATGCGCGTTTGACGCAGGGACTGCCGATCGGAGGTGCGGGGCCCGACAACACCCTTCATTCGCGACTCGGCGCGACACCCAACTTCACAAAACTGCAGAGCGGCTTTTCGATAAACTATGCCGCCACGGAGCGGCTGCTTCTCAGCTTTCGAACGGAAGGGCAATACAGTCCGGACTCTCTCTACAGTTCGGAGGAGATCGGCTTCGGCGGCGTGCGTTTTGCCCGCGGCTACAACAATTCGGAGATCAGCGGCGACAGCGGCCTTGGCGGGTCGATCCAGGCGAGCTACCGTTTCGACGTCGAAGCCTTCGGCGGATGGGCGGTGACACCCTATACGTTCGTCGATCAGTCGAAGGTCTGGAACACAGATGTAGACGGTCAGGGGGATCATCGCCTGCTGTCCACCGGCATCGGCGTTACCCTTTCCAATCTGCGCTGGTTTTCTCTCGGGCTGGAACTCGACAAGCCGATCAACCGGACGCCTGCCTCCCAGAATGACAAGGATCCGCGGCTCTTCGTCTCTTTCGAGGTAAAGTTCTGACGCCGGTTACGTCGGCGCACCAATT
>NZ_JACIYP010000528.1 GCF_014359905.1 Hoeflea sp.
CGGAAGACCGGCCAATGATTGCGCGGATCATTGACAGTTCGATCGCCAACCGCCTGTTCGTGGTTCTGGCGGCGATCGGCCTGGCTCTCGCCGGCTTCTGGGCAGTGCGGACCACCCCTGTCGATGCGCTTCCCGATTTGTCCGACGTGCAGGTGGTTATCCGCTCCAACTATGCCGGGCAGGCCCCGCGTATCGTGGAGGATCAGGTTACCTATCCACTGGCGACGACCATGCTCTCGGTGCCGGGAGCAAAGACCGTGCGCGGTTATTCGTTTTTCGGCGATAGCTATGTCTACGTAATCTTCGAGGACGGGACCGATCTCTACTGGGCGCGCTCGCGCGTGCTCGAATATCTCAACCAGGTCCAGAACCGCTTGCCTGACGGCGTCGAGAGTACGCTTGGCCCCGACGCAACCGGTGTGGGATGGATTTACGAGTATGCCCTGGTTGACCGCAACGGGGGTCACGACCTTGCAGGGCTGCGAAGCCTGCAGGACTGGTTTCTGCGTTACGAACTGAAGACCATTCCGGGCATCGCCGAAGTCGCCAGCGTGGGGGGCATGGTCAAGCAGTATCAGATCGTCCTCGATCCTTACCGCATGGCCTCGCTCGGCGTGACTCACGCCGAAGTGGTCAAGGCGGTCCAGGCCGGCAATCAGGAGGCGGGCGGATCCATCGTCGAGATGGGCGAAGCGGAATTCATGGTGCGTTCGTCAGGCTATCTAGGCAGCCTCGATGATTTCCGCGCGATCCCTCTGCGGGCCGAAGCGGGGGGTGTCCCGGTGACGCTTGGCGATGTGGCCAATCTACAGATCGGCCCCGAACTGCGCCGCGGTATCGCCGAACTGAACGGCCAGGGCGAAGTCGCGGGCGGCATCGTTATTCTGCGGCAAGGGGCCGACGCGCGCGGTGCGATCGAGGCGGTGGAGGCGAAGCTGGAACAGTTGAAGGCGAGCCTGCCCGACGGGGTCGAGATCGTCACCACCTATGACCGTTCGCAACTGATCGACGCGTCGGTCGATAACCTCACCACCAAACTGATCGAGGAATTCATCGTCGTCGCGCTCGTGTGCCTGTTGTTCCTGTGGCACGCCCGCTCTGCGCTGGTCGCCGTGGTCACCTTGCCGCTGGGCGTTCTGGCAGCCTTTCTCGTGATGCGCTTCCAGGGCGTGAACGCCAACATCATGTCGCTCGGGGGCATTGCCATCGCGATCGGCGCGATGGTCGATGCGGCGGTGGTGATGATCGAGAACGCGCACAAACACATCGAGCGCTGGACCGAGGACAATCCCGATACGGTCATGTCGGCTAACGAGCGCTGGCGGATCGTCGCGGACGCATCGAAGGAGGTCGGCCCGGCGCTGTTTTTCAGTCTGCTGATCATTACCCTGTCCTTCCTGCCTGTCTTCACCTTGCAGGCGCAGGAGGGGCGGCTCTTCGCTCCGCTGGCCTTTACCAAGACATATGCGATGGCGGCGGCGGCGATCCTGTCGGTCACGCTGGTTCCAGTGCTGATGGGATGGCTGATCCGGGGCAAGATCCCGCGGGAAGACAGCAATCCGATCAACAAGGCGCTGACCCGTGCCTATCAGCCGGGG
>NZ_JACIYP010000529.1 GCF_014359905.1 Hoeflea sp.
CAAGCGTCAGGATGACCGCCCCTTCGCTGGCAATCTTGAACAGCGTCAGGCCGCTGCCTTCGATGTAGGCGTCCGGAAATATCCCGGTGATGATCAAGGCCCCCACCAGCACCGCCACCACCCCCGACAGCGCCCACGGCAGCGCCGGATGCAGACGGCCGCGCATGCCCAGGGTCAGGGGGGCCAGCACCAGTAACACCGCCTGCAGAAACCGGGCGGCAAGCCACAACTGCGTCGCCAGATTGGCATCGGTCATGGTGCCAGGGATCACCCCCATGCCTTTGTAGGCGAGGGTGTGCCACAGATCGAACCCGGCCACCCAGAACAAACCGCTGCCGAGCACCAACAGGAAGTCATCTCTCGTGAAGCGCCACGTGTGTGCGGCAACGAAAAAGGCCACCACCGCAACGATGATCGCCGACACCTCTGCCAAGACATGAAAAAGCAGGAAGTCGTGGAGGCTGACCGCCACCAGCAGCATGGCCGCCGCGACCGGCGCCAGCCAGTCCAGGCGGATCGCACGACGCGCCCGTGCGGGAGCCTCAGCCGCCCCTTCAGCCATCGCTGTCCCCTTGATCATATGCATACAGTGCGTTGCGCCGGCCCTTATACTAGCGCCGCCGCGGCCACCCTGGAACCACCGGCGAAAATGGAAAAAGGGGGAAACCCCGGCAGGCTTCCCCCTTTGCATCCAGAGAATGCTCCCGAGACGGTCAGGACGCCTTGGTCGGGCGCATCTTGGCGAGGCCGATACCCTCCAGGGCCTCCTCGATCTCCGGCAGGATATCGGGATCGTCGATGGTGGCGGGCATCTTGAAGTCCTCGTTGTCGGCGATCTTCTGCATGGTGCCACGCAGGATCTTGCCCGAGCGGGTCTTCGGCAGGCGCTTGACGATAACCGCCTGCTTGAAGGCAGCGACCGGGCCGATCTCGTCGCGCACCAGCTTCACCAGTTCCTTGCGAATGTCGTCTTCGGATCGATCAACCCCGGCCTTGAGGCAGACGAAGCCCAGCGGCACCTGGCCTTTGAGTTCGTCGGCGACACCGATGACGGCACATTCGGCAACGTCGGGGTGCATCGCCAGCACCTCTTCCATGGCGCCGGTGGACAGGCGATGGCCGGCAACGTTGATGACGTCGTCGGTCCGGGTCATGACGTAGACATAGCCGTCGTCGTCGACGAAGCCGGCGTCTCCGGTCTTGTAGTAGCCGGGGAAGTCGGCCAGGTAGGAGTTGCGGAACCGCTCCTCGGCATTCCACAGCGTCGGCAGCGTGCCGGGAGGCAGCGGCAGCTTGCACACCAGGGCGCCGATCTGGCCGGGGCCGACCTCCTGCTTGTCCTCGTCGAGAACCTGGACGTTCCAGCCCGGCATGGCCTTGGTCGGCGAGCCGTGCTTGACCGGGAACTGGTGCAGACCCAGCGGGTTGCCGCAGATGGCCCAGCCGGTCTCGGTCTGCCACCAGTGATCGACCACCGGCACCTGGAGCTGGTCTTCAGCCCACTTCAGGGTCTCGGGATCGGAGCGCTCGCCGGCGAGGAACAGCGCGACCAGGCTGGACCGGTCGTA
>NZ_JACIYP010000053.1:0-22429 GCF_014359905.1 Hoeflea sp.
GGCGGCCTTCATCGGCTGCGGCTGCTCGCCCTTGACGGACTTGCCGACGGCTTCGAGCGCCCATGCCTTGATCTGGGCTTCGAGTTCTTCGTTGCGCTTGCGCAGCGCCTCGATCTGGCCGTCGACCTGTTCGCGCTCGGCCTGGTGAATGGCGTCGAGTTCGGCCTGCAGTTCCTTGTTGCGGGCCTTGAGCGCCTCGATGTTCTGGCCCGAGAGCGAATCCACCTGGTTTTGCAGGGCGATGATCTGCGAAGTGGCCTTGGACTGGAACTCGAGGAGATCGGCGATCTGGCCCGTATGGGCGAGCGCGGCGGCGTCCGCGCCGGATTTGGGTGACAGCACCAGTGCGGCGATGGCAAGCACCGCAAACAGCGGCACCAGCACGGTGCTCATGCCAGCCAGCGTGCCGAGAAGTCCCATATGCCCGACATCGAACATGGCGGCGAAGAACAGGGCTCCGATGATTGTCGCCGTGACTGCAAGAGCCTTCGACACCGCGCCCATCATGCCGCCTGACGCGCCGGCGGGTTTTGCCTTGTTGGATTTCGGGGCTGCCACATCTCACTCCTTGCGCGACGGCCAGACGGGTGCTGGCCCTGACCTGCGCGCCGCGGGTTCCTGCCCAGGGGCTGGATGTCCGGCGACGCCGTCTGAATCGGGTTTTGTTCCATGCCGGGATCCCAGAGATGCAACCAGCGACGCGGGCCCGCATCATGCTTTCCCCGTAAGGACGCCCGCAGATCCAACCCTACCCACACGGCTTTAAGGAAAGGTGAAAACCGCCATTCAAGTGTTTGCCCGCATGGCGGATTTCTCTGCTTGCCCGCGCGTCAACCAGTCCTGTCCTCAGATCCGGTCGATATTGTCCGGGTTGTCGAGCTCGTCGACGGCGGAGCCCGGCGCGCCGAAGCTCGACTTGAGCTCCATGCGCGCCATCTTGATGAGGTAGGACAGGAACTTGTTGTCGGTGTGCCGCGACAGATCATAGGCGCCTGCAAGCAGGCCCTGGATCTTCAGCAGCGTGAGTGTCTCGTCCGTGCCACGTGGTTTGCCGCTCATCGGCTTGCCTCCATGATCGGGCGTTGTGCCGGTTCGAGGAACGGCAGCTGCGCGCCGTTGCGCACCAGCAGCGGCCGGTTTACAGAGGCGTGGGCGCGCCCGGTTTCGAGCGCCTTTTCGTTGACCTCGATATAGGCCACCAGGCACCAGTCGCCCGAAAGCACGCGCGGCATGCCCGCCGGGATCACGGTCCAGCCCATGTCGAGCCAGCGCTTGAGCAGGTATTGCTGCAGCACGCCGCCGATATGGGTGATACCTTCCTCGACACAATATTCCATCACCGCGCAGAACATCTGGCCGAGAATCCCGGTCGAGCCGACGCCGCGATATTCGGGCAGCACATAGGTGCGGGTCCAGTCGGCCCAGTCCTCGCGTCTTGGCAGGCCGATATTCTCGCACATATGCGGGAATTCCTCCGACACGAGGTTCGGCAGGCTCGTCGGCATCAGCCGCGCAGAGGTGACGACCCGGCCTCCGAGCATGCCGAGCATATAGGTTGCCTGCGGCGTGTCGAAGGGATCGAGCTCCAGCCCGTCATCGCTGATCGGCACCCAGCGATTGGCCACCGCATAATAGTCATGGCGGCGGCGGAGAAATTCCTCGAATTCGCGGTCGTAGAGATGCCGGTTCCGCGTGTTGACCACGTGCGCCTCAATCATCCGTCTTCCCCTTTGTCGTTCAGGAGAGAAGGATAGGCGGCCCTGCTATTTGATGTCGCCTAGCTGATCTGCCAGTTGACCGAGCGTGATTTCACCGTTTTGAAGGGCCCGCACCACGGCATGGGTGATGTTGGAGGCGTTGAGCTTGGCGCGGATCTGCGCGGTATGAAACCGCACGGTCTGTTCGCTCACATTGAGGATGACCGAGACCTCCCAGCAGGATTTGCCGGCCGAGGTCCACAGCAGCACTTCACGTTCGCGCGCGCTCAGCCTGCCGCGTTCGGGCTGCTTGCGCTGGCGGCGCTCGATCACCGAGGAGGTGTAGATCGCCATCAGGTTGACCGCGCCGCGGTCGCGCGGGCTCAGCATGAGTTTCTCCGGGCCGCCGAAGGACATCACCGACAGCCATTCGTCGCGGGAGAAAAGTGGCACCACATAGCCGTCCGCCAGGCCGTGTTCGGCGGCTTCGCCGGCAATGCGGGCGGCGCCGTCCCTTGCGGAGAAGCGCGGATCCACCTCATCCCAGACGAAAGGCTCCACCTTTGAAAACACCTGCTGGCACACCGCATCGGTCCGGGCGTAATCGCCCTCGACATAGAGGTCCCACCAGGCCTGGGGGAAGCGGTTGGTCTTGACCAGCGGCGCGATCGAACCGTCGCCGCCAGGCAGGCCGGTATAGATCATGTGCTCGAAGCCGAAACCGGCCACGACCTGCAAGAGGTCGTCCAGAAGCGCGTCGATCGACATGTGGCCGTCAACCCGCTCGATGAACTCGAAGACAGCCGCGTCCTGTGCGCTCATTGGCGCAGCCGAGACAAGAAATTATTCCTATTGGTCAAAGTCACCCCGCCACAACAACTGTAACCCACAAAATCATACGGGGCGATTATCGGAAGTTGAGACAAGGAAGCCGAAACCACCCAGTCGCTGCCCCACCCACAGCGTATTCTGTTTCACTGTGAAAAACGAGGGGGCCGTGAAATTTTAGGGGCTCTCTTGAATGGGGCGAGCAGCGCGCGGAAATCCTCACGCCGCAAGCCCTGCCGTTACGGATAGCTGCGCTCGGTGATCGGCGTGGTGTCGATCAGATCCTCGATGGCCGAGACCAGCACATTTTCCGCCGGGTTCATGCTCCGGCGCGGGTTCTTGACGAAGAAGATGTCGGCTGTCGGCAGTCCCGAATAGGGCGGCAGCGGCCACAGCAGCCCCGCATCGACATCGCGGCTGGCGACATGGACGGGCAGGGCGCCGACGCCGATGCCGGCCACGATCATGCGGCGCACTTCAGGCAGATTGGCGGAGATGCCCTTGATCTCGGGGTTGAGCAGGGCGCGTTCGCGCAGTTGCGCCAGCAGGAACAGCGGCCCGCTCTCGACTTCGGTCTGGAACGACACCGAATTCTCGCCCTGAAGCTCGCTCAGCTTGATCTGGGTCTTGCCGAACAGCCGGTGCTGCGGCCCGCAATAGAGCGCGAAGCGCTCCCGGTACAGGGTCTTTGCCACCAGCGCCGGGTCGGGATCGCGCATCAGGCAGATGCCGAGCGTCGCGCGGTTCTGCCGCACCCGGTTCAGCACCTCAGAGCTTTCCGCGATCGACAGCGAGTAGGTCACGCCCGGATGATCGGCATTGAACTCGAAGAGAACCCGGTCGAGATGCTCGGAGACGACATGGCTGGTCATGACGATGTTGATGTGGCCGCTCACCCGCCGCTGCGCCTTGTTGATCAGGCCCGGAATCTGCGAGACGGCGCCAAACAGCGCATTGCATTCCTGGTAGAGCACCTGACCGGCCTCGCTCACGGCAAAGTTTCCCGGCCGCCGGTCGACCAGCGACACGCCGACGGTGGTCTCCAGCCGCTTCAGCGCGCTCGAGATCGTCGGTTGGGTCACGCCCAGGAACTCGGCGGCGCGGGTCAGGCCCTTCTGGTCGACGACGATCATGAAGGTGCGGAGCAGGTTCCAGTCGAGGTTCCAGGGGAAGCGCTGTTCGTAAGGCTGCATCATAAATCCTGTTTATAGTTGGGATAGATAATATTTGTTTGATCCATAGTAAACCGCCATGCGACACAATCGTTCAGGACTGATGCGCAGGCCACTCCCAGCGCACGGCAGTCCGGCTAATCAGGGAACACTGGAACAGAAAAGGGCGTCACATGAACGCGTTTACAAAGATCATAGCGACCGTGCTTGCAGCCGGGTCGTTTGCCTTCATCTCGGCTGGCCACGCCGCCGCCGACGAACTGGCCTCCATCAAGGAAAAGGGCGTGATGCGCATTGCCATGAGCGGCGCCTATCCTCCGTTCAACTTCGTCAACGAGAAGAACGAAGTGGTGGGCTTTGATGCGGCGATCGGCACCGAGATCGCCAAGCGCATGGGTCTTGAGGCCGAAATCGTCACCACCGCCTGGGACGGCATCATCGGCGGGTTGCTCGCCAACAAATACGACGCCATCGTCGGCTCTATGTCGATCACCGACGAGCGCCTGAAAGTCGTCGATTTCGTCGGCCCCTACTACACCACCAAGCGGGCGATCTTCACCAAGGCCGGTTCGCCGATTACCAGCGTCAGCCAGCTTGCCGACGCCACCGTCGGCGTGACTCTCGGCGAAACCCACGAACAGTGGGCGCGCGAGCAGGGCTATGACGTCAAGACCTACAAGGGCCTTCCCGAGCTGCTGCTCGAAATCGAGAATGGCCGCGTCGACGCGATCATCGCAGATTCGGTCGCCGTGATCCTCGCCGCCAAGGAAAGCGGCCGCGATCTGGTCGCGCTCAACGATCTCGAAACCGAAGCCGTCGGCGCGGGCATCGCCATCCGCCAGGGCAATCCGGAGCTCAAGGCCGAGATGCAGAAGGCGCTCGACGAGATGCAGGCGGACGGCACCTATGTCGAGATCGCCAATGAATGGGTCGGCGGCGACATTCGCTGACCCTGAGACACCCCCTGCGCCATGGACCCGGTCCCGGCGCAGGGGTTTTTGCAAGTGCCTGCCGACTGCGAGGGATACGACGCGATGAAGACGAATTACGGCCAGCTCACCATTGACGAAGTCCGCGACGCGGACAAGGACCGGGTGGTCATCCTCTCGGTCTCGGCCACCGAGGATCACGGCTCGCACATGCCGCTCGACACCGACACGGTGCTGGGCATGGCGGTGGCCGAGGGTGCTGCGAAGCGCGCGCCCGAGGACATCCTGGTGATGCCGCCCATTCCCTACGGTTTCAACGAGCACCACAAGGATTTCCCGGGCGTCATCTGGATCGAGCCGGAGACGCTGATCTCCTTCATCACCGACGTCACCAAATCGCTCGCCCATCACGGCTTCCGCCGTATCCTGCTTTTGAATTCCCACGGCTCGAACCATCCGGTTCTCGATCTCGCCGCGCGCAAGACCGTCATCCAGTCCGAGGTGCTCTGCGTCTCGTGCTCCTACTGGAACCTGATCTCCAACGAGATCAACGCCATCCGCAAATCGGAACTCGGCGGCATCGCGCATGCCGGCGAATTCGAGGCGGCAATGTACATGTACCTGCACCCCGATCTCGTGGATCTCTCCAAGGCGACCAAACAGATCGCCCACAATCCGGGCTCGAAATTCTTCAATCTCGATCTTGCCGGCGGCGGCGGCAAGGCGATGCTGATGCGCTGGTGGTCTTCGGTCTCCGAGGACGGCACCATGGGCGACCCGACGGTGGCCACCGCCGAGAACGGCAAGCTGTTCCTCGACGCCGCCATCGATGCGACCGTCGAGCTGGTGCGCGAGATCCGCGCCCTGCCGCTTCTGCCGCGCAAGGACCATCACTGACCATTGCCCGGCATCACGGCTGAACGGGGAGGAGACGCGTAGTGGACACAGACCTGATGATTCGCGTCTTTCCCTATTTCATCGAGGCGGCGTGGGTAACCATCCAGCTCTCGGTTCTGTCGATGGCGCTGGGGCTTGCCTGCGGCGCGCTGGGGGCGGCGGCACGGCTGTCGCGCTCGCCCGCGCTTCGGTTCATCGGCGCTGCCTATGTCAGCGTCATCCGCGGCACGCCGGCGCTGATCCAGGTGTTCATCCTCTATTTCGGCGGCCCGCAGATCGGCATCCAGCTCGATGCCTTCGAGGCGGGCGTGCTGGCGCTCGGCTTCAACATCGGTGCCTACATGACCGAGACCATGCGCGGCGCCATCATCTCGGTCGACCGGGGCCAGAACGAGGCTGCGCGCACGCTGGGGCTGAGCCGGTTCGAGACCTTCCGCTCGGTCACCCTGCCGCAGGCGCTGCGTCTCATGATCCGGCCGCTCGGCGTCAACATCAACGCGCTGATCAAGGGCACGGCGCTGGTGGCGGCGATCTCGGTTGTCGAGCTCACCTACACCGCCCAGCGCTATATCGGCTCGACCTACAAGCCGTTCGAGATGTTCCTGCTCGCCGGCGTCATCTACATGGCGATCATTTATGTCACCGGGCTCGGCGTGAACTGGCTCGACCGTCGCGCGGCGCTGAAATGACGGCGCTTCTGACCAGTACCGGAGGCCGTCATGGGTCTTGATTTTTCCGTCGTGCCGCCCTTCGCGGGAGCGCTGTTGATGGGCGCGCTGTGGACCATCGCGATTACCGTGTCGGCGGCGGTGCTGAGCTTCTTCGGCGGCATCGTCTTCGCCGTCATCGCGCTCTATTCGCCGCTAGTCATCAGGCTGCCGTTCCGGCTGTTCGCCTGGCTGTTCATGGGCACGCCGCTGCTCTTGCAGCTGTTCCTGATCTATTTCGGGCTGATCCAGATCGGCGTCGACCTTCCGGCCTTCGTCGCGGGCGTCATCGGTCTGGGGCTGCATTTCGCGGTCTACAATTCCGACATCATCCAGGCGGGCATCCTTGCCGTCGACAAGGGCCAGTACGAGGGCGCGCGCACGCTGGGGCTCAGCCGCCTCCAGACCTTGCGCAAGATCATCGTGCCGCAGGCGGTGCGCTCTGTGATCCCGCCGATCGGCAACAACATGATCGCGCTCCTCAAGGATTCGGCGCTTGTGTCGGTGATCGGGGTCGCGGAACTGACGCTGAGCTCGCAGATGGCGATCTCGCGCACCTTCCGGCCGTTCGAATTCTATGTCGCGGCGGCCGCCTGCTACTACGTCATCAACCTTGGCCTCGAGGCCGGACTGCGCCGGATCGAGCGGCGCATCCAGCTCGCCCGCTGAGGCCCGGAGGGACACCCATGACAGACAGACCCATCATCGACATCAGGAACGCGGCCAAGAGCTACGGCTCGCTCGAGGTGCTCAAGGACATCAGCCTTCAGGTCCGCCGCGGCCAGATCGTCGCCATCATCGGCCCCAGCGGCTCGGGCAAGTCGACGCTGCTGCGCGCCATCAACGATCTCGATCCGCTGACGGCGGGCGAGGTCTGGCTTGAGGATGTCCAGGTCAACAAGGCGCTCCCCACCCGCCAGTACGAGGCGCATATCAATTCCGTGCGGCAGAACATCGGCATGGTGTTCCAGCACTTCAACCTGTTCCCGCATCTCAATGTCCGCGACAACATCACGCTGGCGCCGAAGATGCTCAAGGGCATCTCCAAGGCCGAAGCCGACCAGCTCGCCGTCGAGCAGTTGAACAAGGTCGGGCTTCTCGACCGGATCGACTATTACCCCTCGCAGCTGTCGGGCGGGCAGAAGCAGCGCGTGGCGATTGCCCGGGCGCTGGCCATGAAGCCCAAGGTGATGCTGTTCGACGAGGCCACCTCGGCGCTCGACCCGGAACTGGTCGAGGAGGTCAATCTGGTCATGAAGCAGCTCGCCGAGGAGCACATGACCATGATCATCGTCACCCACGAGATGGGCTTTGCCCAGGACGTCTGCGACCGCGTGCTGTTCATGGACCAGGGCGTGGTGGTCGAGGAAGGCCCGCCGGAGGTGATCTTCAGGAACCCGGCCAACGAGCGAACCAAGAATTTCCTGCGAAAGCACCTGAAAGGACAGAATTAACGTGAAGACCAGCGGCAGAGACCTCACCTCCAATCTCTTCTACCAGTCCCGCCTGACCCGGCCGATGCTCGACCGGTCGGAGGGCATCTATCTCTACGACACCACAGGCAAGCGCTATCTCGACGGCTCGAGCGGCGCCATGGTGTCCAATATCGGCCATTCCAACGCCAATGTGCTCGCGGCCATGAAAAAGCAGATGGACAAGGCCACCTTCGGCTACCGGCTGCATTTCCAGAACGAGGCGGCGGAAAAGCTGGCGAAAATGACCGCCGAGCGCATGCCCGAGGGCCTCGACCGGGTGTTCTTCGTCTCGGGCGGCTCGGAGGCGGTGGAAAGCACCATCAAGCTCGCCCGCCAATACGCGCTGGCGATCGGCGAGGCGAGCCGCTGGAAGGTGATCTCGCGCTTTCCCTCCTATCACGGCGGCACGCTCGGGGCCGTGGCGCTCACCGGCTACGATCCGCTGACCAAGCCGTTCGAGCCGATGTTCCGGCCGATGCCCAAGATCGCGGCGCCCCTGTGCTATCTCGACCGCGACAATCTGTCCGACCACGACCGCGGGCTCAAATATGCCGACATGCTGCGCGACGAGATCATCGCCCAGGGGCCCGAAACCGTGCTCGCCTTCATCATGGAGCCGGTCGGCGGCGCCTCCACCGGCGCGCTGGTGGCGCCCGACAGCTATTACGGCCGCATCCGCGAGATCTGCGACGAGTTCGGCATTCTCTTGATCTACGACGAGGTGATGACCGGGGCGGGCCGCACCGGCACATTCGTGGCGTCGGAACATTGGGGCGTGATCCCCGATATCGTGGCGCTGTCGAAGGGCTTTGCCGCGGGCTATGCGCCGCTGGGCGCCATGGTGGCGCAGAACGAAATCGTCGACAAGGTGCTCGACGCCGGCGGCTTCATGCACGGCTTCACCTATGCCGGCAATCCGCTCGCCTGCGCCGCGGGCTGCGCGGTGCTCGAGGAGATGGACCGGCTCAATCTGGTCGACAACGCAAGGGTGATGGGCGACCTGCTGAAGTCCGAGCTGACCCACCTGATGGACCGCTATCCCTTCATCGGCGACGTGCGCGGCAAGGGGCTGTTGCTCGCCTTCGAACTCGTCTCCGACCGCGAGACCATGACGCCCTTGCCCAAGGGGCTCAACGCCTACAACCGGCTGGTCGATCTCGCCTACGAGCGCGGGTTGATCATCTATTCGCGCCGCACCCGGGGCGGCCATGAGGGCGATCATTTCCTGGTCTGCCCGCCGCTGATCATCACCGGGCCGCAGATCGGCGAGATCATCGCCACGCTGACCCAATGCCTCGACGCCATGGCGCAGGAAATGAACCTGCCGGTGACCGGATAATGCCGCTCCTCGACAAGTCCACGTCCCTGACAGAGGCCATCGCGCAGATCCGCGATGGCGCGCGGATCATGATCGGCGGCTTCGGCGTGCCCGGCACGCCCTTCACGCTGATCGAGGAACTGGTCCGGCACGGCCCGAAAGGCCTCACCATCATCAAGAACGACGCCAACGAGCCCGGCATGGGCGTCGACTGGCTGCTTTCCGCCGGCATGGTCAGGCGCCTGATCACCAGCCATGTCGGGCTCAACGCCAATGCGGTGCGGATGATGAATGCGGGCGAGATCGAGGTCGAGTTCGTGGCCCAGGGAATCCTTGCAGAACGCATCCGCACCGCCGGCGCAGGCCTCAAGGGCTTCGTCAGCGACATCGGCATCGGCACGCTTCTCGCCGAGGGCAAGCAGCGCGTCGAGATGGACGGTGAAACCTATCTGATCGAGCCCGCGCTCGAAGCCGATTTCGCGCTCGTCCACGCCGCCCGCGCCGACACATTCGGCAATCTCGTCTACGAGGCCACGGCGCGCAATTTCAATCCGCTGATGGCGATGGCGGCCAACTGCACCATTGCCGAGGCCGAGAGGATCGTGCCCGTCGGCGGCCTCACGCCCGACGCGGTGCACACGCCCGCGCCCTTTGTCGATCACCTGGTCGAACTCGGCCAACTCACGGAGGTCTATGGTGTCGTCAAGCGCTAAGACACGCATGCTCGCCCGCGCCGCACGCGACATCACGCCCGGCATGACCGTCAATCTCGGCATCGGCCTCCCGACCCAGGTGATGAGCCATGTCGCCGCCGATTGCCCGGTCTGCCTGCATTCCGAAAACGGCATTGCCGGCGTCGGCGGCCTCACTGCGCCGGGGCAGGAGGACCGCAACCTGATCGACGCCGGCGGCGGCTACATCACCTGCGCGCCTGGCGGATCGTTCTTCGACAGCGCCGTGTCCTTCGCGCTGGTGCGGGGAGGGCGGCTCGACCTCACTTTGCTCGGCGCCTTCGAGGTTGCCGCCAATGGCGATCTCGCCAACTGGATCATTCCTGGAAAATTCGCCGCCGGCGTCGGCGGCGCCATCGAGCTCGCGCAGAAGGCCCGGCGCGTCGGCGTGCTCACCACCCACACCGACAAGCACGGCAATCCGAAGATCCTCGAGCGCTGCACCCTGCCGCTGACGGCCCTGGGCTGTGTCAACCGCATTTACACCGACATGGCGGTCTGCGATGTCCTGCCGGACGGGCTGCATCTCGTCGAACTGGCCGAAGGTGTGACGCTGGCCGAGGTGCGCGCGGCCACCGGCGCGCCGCTGATCGTGGCGGACGGCCCGATCCCGACATTCTAGGAGCATCCCATGATCACCCCGGAAGACGAAACACAGATCCTCAAGGCCGTCGACGCCGTGTTCGACCGCGAGATCGAGTTCCTCGCCGAACTCGTCTCCCACCCCTCGACCCGCGGCAAGGAACAGACGGCGCAGACCTTCATGGCGGGCGAATTGTCCGCACGCGGCTACGCCGTCGACCGCTGGCAGATCGATGTCGCGGACATCGCCCACCTGCCGGGCTTCTCGCCGGTGATCGGCGCCTATGAGGATGCCGTCAATGTCGTTGGCACGCGCCGCGCGTCCGGCCAGGGCCGGAGCCTGATCCTCAACGGCCACATCGACGTGGTGCCCGAAGGCCCGCTCGATATGTGGGACACGCCGCCCTACGCGCCCCGGATTGACGGCGGCTGGATGTATGGCCGCGGCGCGGGCGACATGAAGGCGGGACTTGCCTCCAACCTGTTCGCGCTCGATGCGCTGCGCCACATCGGATTTGCACCGGCGGGCGATGTGTTCATTCAGTCCGTGGTGGAAGAGGAATGCACCGGCAACGGCGCGCTCGCCTGCCTGCAGCGCGGCTACCGCGCCGATGCGGCGCTGATCCCCGAGCCGTTTGCCGAACAGCTGGTCACCGCGCAGGTCGGCGTGATCTGGTTCCAGGTGCATCTCAAGGGCATCCCGGTCCACGTCGCCTATGCCGGCAGCGGCTCCAACGCCATCGAGGCGGCGATCCCGCTGATTGCGGCGCTGCACGCCATGGAGCACCGCTGGAACGAGCTGAACCGTCGCCATGGCGACTATGCCGGCCACAGCCACGCGCTCAATCTCAACATCGGCAAGATCGAAGGCGGCGACTGGACCAGCTCGGTGCCGGCCTGGTGCGTGTTCGACGTGCGCATGGGCCTGTTTCCGGGCCAGGACATCGACGCGGCCAAAAGCGAGATCGAGGCGGTGCTTCAGGATGCGGCGCGCTCGCATCCGTTCCTCAAGGAGAACGAACCCGAGATCGTCTATCACGGCTTCCACGCGCAAGGCTACGCGCTGTCCGAGGACCGCTCCGCTGGCGCCGCGCAGGCGATCTCGGCGCTCGAAAGCGCGCACCACACCGTCACCGGCGCATCGCTCGACAAGATCGCCATCACCGCCACCACCGACGCCCGCTTCTTCGGCCTCTATGCCGATACGCCCGCCTTGGTCTATGGTCCCCGCGCCGAAGCCATTCACGGCTTCAACGAGCGGGTCGAACTCGAGTCCGTCCGGCGGGTGACGCAGGCCACGGCCCTGTTCATCGCCAGCTGGTGCGGCCTCGAAAAGATCTGAAAAGGAACATCCCATGCGCGACGCCGTCATCGTCTCCACCGCCCGCACGCCGATCGGCAAGGCCTATCGCGGCGCCTTCAACACCACCCAGGCCCCGGTGCTGATGGCGCACGCAATCCGCGCCGCGGTCAGCCGCGCGAGGCTTGAAGGCGGCGAGATCGAGGACTTCACCATGGGCTCGGCGCTCACCCAGGGCACTGCCGGCGTCAATGCCGCGCGCCACGCGGTGATCGCGGCGGGCCTGCCCGATACGGTCGCCGGCGCCACGATCGACCGCCAATGCGCTTCGGGCCTCTCGGCGATTGCCCATGCCGCCTACGAGGTCCTGCACGAGGGCGTCGACATCGCCATGGCGGGCGGCGTCGATTCGATTTCACTGGTGCAGAACGAGCATTGGAACAAGCACCGCTACCGGATCGCCTCGGTCGCCGACACTTACTACATGAGCATGCTCGACACGGCCGAACTGGTGGCCGCGCGCTATGGCGTCAGCCGCGAGGCGCAGGACATCTATGCCTTCGAAAGCCAGCGCCGCACCGCGGCCGCGCAAGCCGCCGGCCGTTTCGATGCCGAGATCGTCGCGATGGATGCGGTCAAATCCGTCACCGACAAGGCAACCGGCGAGACCTCCGAGCAAGGCGTCACGCTTGCCCGCGACGAATGCAACCGCCCGGACACAACGCTTGAAGGGCTGCAGTCGCTCAAGCCGGTGATGGGCGAGGGAAAAGTGGTCACCGCCGGCAACGCCAGCCAGCTGTCTGACGGCGCCTCGGCGCTGATTGTCATGTCGGGAGCGGAAGCGGCACGGCGCAACCTCGCGCCGCTCGGCATCTTCCGCGGCATGGCGGTGGCCGGCTGCGCGCCCGAGGAAATGGGCATCGGCCCGGTCTTCGCCATCCCGCGCCTGCTCGCCCGCCACGGGCTCAAGCTCGACGACATCGATCTGTGGGAAATCAACGAGGCCTTCGCCGCGCAGCTCTTGTATTGCCGTGACAAGCTTGGCATCGATCCCGAAAAACTCAACGTCAATGGCGGGGCTATCTCCATCGGCCACCCCTACGGCATGAGCGGCGCCCGCATGGCCGGCCACGTGCTGATCGAAGGCCGCAGGCGCGGCGCCAAACTGGCTGTCGTCAGCATGTGCGTGGGTGGCGGCATGGGGGCCGCCGGCCTGTTCGAAATCTGCGGGTAAGACGGCGATCAGGCCTTGCAGCTTGCTGACAAAGTCGTGTCTGGGATGGTCTGTCCCGAACCTCTGTCATTCCGGCCTTGAGCCGGAATCCAGCCAATGCGCGTCCGCGCCGTGAGGGAGTCTTTCGCGATCAAGGACTTGATGGCGCTGGATGCCATCCTTCGCTCGCTTGACGGTTGTCGATAGGCTGCCGTCATGAAAGACACGTGGCCGCAGTTACCGGAGTCTGTCAGCCGTCTAAGGGCCGTCGCGCCCCGTTCCGCATCCTGTTTCAGCGCCCGCGCCCGGCTTTGGCCATGACCTGCAGCACCGCGGTCCTGACTTCCTCGTCCTGGGCCAGCACGGCCTGGCTCAGACGGTGCAGCCGTTCGCGGGTGTCGTGCAGTTGGTCGATGAGATCGAGCACCACCGGCAACGTCTCCTCCTCGACCTCCATGTCGAAGCGCAGGCTGCAGACGAGCCGGACGCGGGCAAATTGCGTCTCGCTCAGCACCGGGCGGTCTGCGTCGAGCTCGGCTTCGATCAGCGCGGCATGGATCCAGCGCTCCAGGTCCGCGCGGCTGAGCCCGGGAACGAGCGCGATGACCTCGTCGAGATTTTTCATGACAGCATCTCCTTGCGGGGATTTTGCGCGTGCCGGGGTTTCCAGCCCTCCAGGAATTGCACGAGCTCCGGCTCGTCGCCCTCTGGCAGCACCACCTTGATGCTGACATAGAGATGCCCGCGCTCGCCGGTCTTGGCGTTCCTGATGCCGCGGTCCTTGAGCCTGAGCTTGGCGCCGGTGTTGGAGCCTTTCGGAATGGTCAGGCTCACGGCTCCGGTGAGCGTCGGAACCTCGATCTTCGCCCCCAGAACCGCTTCCTTGAGCGTCACCGGCACTTCGAGATGCACATTGTCGTCCTTGCGGACAAAATGCGCATCCGGCTCGATATGCAGTTCGATATAGGCGTCGCCGTTAGGCCCGCCGTTGAACCCCGGTCCGCCCTGGCCCTTGAGCCGGAGGGTCTGCCGGTCCTCCGCGCCTTCGGGAATGGTCACGTTGAGCGTCTTGCCGTCGGGCAGTTGCAGCTTCTGCACGCCGCCGCGCGCTGCAAGCCTGAAGGGCACGCGCAGGCTGTAGCTCACGTCCTGGCCGCGCGCCTTCATCGCCGAGCGCCTGCCGCCGCCGCCCATTCCGCCGCCCATGCCGCCGCCGCCGAAGGCGCGGGCGAAGAATTCCTCGAGATCCTCATTGCTGGCAAACCCGTCCTGTCCGGCATGGCCCGAAGCGGACGGCCCTGCATAGTCCCGATAATAGCGCTGCTGCTGCTTTTCCGCGCCCGAGGCGTCGATCTCGCCCGCGTCGAAGCGCCGCCGACGCTCCTTGTCCTTGAGGAACTCGTGCGCGCCCGACACTTCCTTGAACCGCGCCTCGGCGGACTTGTCGTCGGGATGCAGATCCGGATGATGCTTCTTGGCCAGCTTCTTGAAAGCCGCCTTGATCTCCTGGTCGCTCGCGCTCTGCTTGACGCCAAGGATCTCATAGGGATTTTTCATTCAGTTCGCTCCGGCATGTCGCATGATATGGGCGTGTGCTGCGCCTGGGGTGATCCGCACGCGTTTGTAGTGCAAGGCCCCCGGCAGCAACACCTCGCGGACCTTATATAAGACGCCGCGGGCTGGCAAAACACCCGCGTGCTCAGGAATTCATTAGCGCATCAAAGGACCGCCCGTCATTGCGCTTGGTCAAGGCCCGGCGTCTTCATGCCGGCAAACGCACGTCGAACCGGACGATTCCACGGCTTGCAGGGCGATGATGCATCAGGTTGAAAAATGGTGGGCGCGACAGGGATTGAACCTGTGACCCCTGCCGTGTGAAGGCAGTGCTCTCCCGCTGAGCTACGCGCCCGTCGCCAGGCCCGCGAAGTGCGGTGCGAACGGTTCTGCGGCGGTATAAGCGCTGGGCAGGGCAGGCGTCAAGCGGCAGATCGACGATCTTGCGGGGCGCGCGGATTTGCGTTGGCCCAATGCGCGGCTGCGTCAGCGCGTCCGGGCGGCGTTTGCGGCGATCAGCTCCGTCACCATCGCCGCATCGAGCTCGTCGAAATGCGCGATGATGATGTCCGGGCCGAACTCCGACACCGGCTTGTCGGAATAGCCGAAGGGGACGGCAATCGTCGGCACCTTTGCGTTCTGCGCCGCCAGGATGTCGTTGACGCTGTCGCCGATCATCACCGCGTTTGCCGGGTTGGCGCGGGCTTTCCCGATGGTGCCGAGAATATGGTCGCCATGGGGCTTTTTCACCGTGAAGGTGTCGCCGCCTGTGATAGCGGCAAAACGATCTGTCAGCTCCAGGCTGTCGAGCAAGCGCCGCGCCAGTGCCTCGGTCTTGTTGGTGCAGACCGCCAGGTCCATCCCCGCCGCCTTAAGCCGGTCGAGCGCCGCCATAAGGCCCGGATAGGGCACTGACTGCCCCGGCATCTCGGCGGAATAGTGCGTCAGGAAGGCCTCGAAGGCGCTTTCGAGCTGTTCGGGCGAGGAGGGCTGGCCGTGATGCGACCAGGCCCGCTCGATCATGGCCTTCGCGCCCTGGCCCACCAGCCAGGTCATGTCCTCGAACGCCACAGGCGCAAGCCCGTTGAGATCGAGCACGTGATTGAGGCTCGCCATCAGATCCGGCGCGGTGTCGATCAGCGTGCCGTCAAGGTCGAAGATTACCAGGGGAGAGGTCATGCGTGCTCCGGATCAGCGGTGTCGATGCAGGCTCAGTAGCGCCGGATCCCTGGGGTGGCAATGGCACGGCCGCAGCTTTCGCGGCAAAGCCGGCGTTCGGGTCTTGCCCGGCGCCCGTGCCGTGACTGGCTGACGTCAGCGATAGGGACGTGGCGCTGACCGGCCATGGGGCCGGGCGCGCCACGTCGCGCTCCAGGGCCATAAGGCCCGCGTTCGGGCTTTGCCTTGCGCCTCTTCCATGCTAACAGGCGGGCCGGTATCAACAATGATGGAAGCTGGCATGGACGCCCGGCAACTCAAAATCGCTGCAGCACAGGCGGCCCTCGAGCATGTCGAGGACGGCATGCGACTCGGTATCGGAACCGGTTCGACCGCGGATGAATTCGTCCGCCTGCTGGCCGAAAAGGTAGCCGAAGGCTTCACCATAAAGGGCGTGCCGACCTCGGAGCGGACGGCGCGGCTGTGCATGGACCTGGGCGTGCCGCTGTTTTCGCTCGATGAACTGCCCGAGCTTGACCTGACCATTGACGGCGCCGACGAGGTGGATGCCTCGCTCAGCCTGATCAAGGGCGGCGGCGGTGCGCTGTTGCGCGAGAAGATCGTGGCCTCCGCCTCGGCGCGGATGATCGTGATCGCCGACGAGACCAAGCTGGTCGACATGCTCGGCCGATTCCCGCTTCCCATCGAGGTTGCGCCCTTCGGCCTGGCCGCGACCCGGATCGCCGTCGAGCGGCTGGCGGCGCGGCTTGGATTGAGCGGCAACATCGAACAGCGCCCCGACAAGGACGGCCCCTATCTCACCGACGGGGGACATTACATCCTCGATGCATCTTTTGGCCGCATTCCGGATGCAAAAGCGCTCGCAAACGGGCTTGCCGCCATTCCCGGCGTCGTCGAGCACGGACTATTTCTCAATATGGCGGATGCCGCGATCATCGCCTCGCAGAATGGCGCGCGGACCTTGCTGGCGAAGGATTAAACAGGAGTGAAACCGAACATGACGAATTTCAACGGTCTCAAACGTTTCGGCGCGGGCTTGATCGTGGCGTCCAGCCTCGTGATGGCGGGCCATTCGGCGCAGGCGCAGGAGCTGAGCCAGGAACATCTCGCCGCCGCCCGCTCAGCCATCAGCGCGCTCAAGTCAACCGACCAGTTCGACGCTGTCATTCCGGCGGCTGCCGAGCAGCTGAAGACCGAATTGATTCGGTCCAATGCCGATCTGCAGGAAGTCATCAGCGCCACCATCGACGAAGAGGCGCTGAAGATCGTTCCCCGCCGCTCGGATCTCGAAAGGGAAGCCGCTCAGATCTACGCCAAGGCCTTCACCCAGGCAGAACTGACGGCCATTTCCGATTTCTACAATTCCGCTCCCGGCAAGAAGCTGATCGACAACGGTCCGCTGGTGACCCGCGAACTGAACAAGTCGGCTGAAATTTGGTCATCCGGGGTTGCGCGCGACCTGGCCCAGAACGTCAATACGGCGTTGCAGGAGAAAATCGGCGCCCGTCCGAAGGTGACCGGTGACGATGCGACCGAAACGGTGCCGGCGCCAAAGCCCTGACCGGACGGTCTGACCTTGGGGTGCAGGGCTGAAAAGCCTTGGTGACCTCCGGTCGCCGCCGCGCCTTCACAATGCCGTGTAGGCGCATGCATTTCGAAAGCCCGGACCGTTCCGGGCTTTTATTTTTTCCGCGTATGGCTACATAGGGACGGCCGCCGCCGGCGCTCACCGTTCCGCGCCATCTTGCCTGTCCCGCCTGAAGGAATCCCGCTCATGACCGAATTCGACTATGACCTGTTTGTCATCGGCGGCGGCTCCGGCGGGGTGCGGGCGGCGCGGCTTGCGGCAGGGCTCGGCAAGAAGGTGGCGATCGCCGAGGAATACCGCTTCGGCGGCACATGCGTCATCCGCGGCTGCGTGCCCAAGAAGCTGCTGGTCTACGCATCGCAGTTTCATGAACACTTCGAGGATGCGCACGGCTTCGGCTGGAGCGTCGGCGAGACCTCCTTCGACTGGCCGACGCTGATTGCCAACAAGGACCGCGAGATCGACCGGCTCGAAGGGCTCTACCGGCGCGGGCTGGAAAACGCCGGGGCGGAGATCATCGCCTCGCGCGCCGAGCTCACCGGGCCCAATTCCGTGCTGATCAAGTCGACCGGCAAGACCGTGACGGCGAAACACATCCTGATCGCCGTCGGCGGGCGCGCCAATCCGCACCCGGCGCTGCCCGGCCACGAGCTCTGCATCAGCTCCAACGAAGCGTTTCATCTCGCCGAACTGCCCAAGGCGATCCTGATCGCCGGCGGCGGCTACATCGCGGTCGAATTCGCCAACATCTTCCACGGCCTCGGCGTCGAGACGACGCTGATCTATCGCGGCAAGGAGATCCTGTCGCGTTTCGACCAGGACATGCGCCGCGGCCTGCATGCGGCGATGGAGGAGAAGGGCATCCGCATCCTCTGCCACGAGGTGTTCGAAAAGATCGAGCGCGGCGCGGACGGACGGCTCAAGGCGCATACCTCGGCGGGCAAGATGCTCGCCGCTGATCAGGTCCTGCTGGCGCTCGGCCGCGATCCCAACACCGACGGGCTCGGGCTCGAGGCCGCGGGCGTCAAGACGGGCATCAAGGGCGAGATCCCGGTCGACGCGTATTCGCGCACCACTGTCGAAAGCATCTATGCGGTGGGCGACGTCACCGACCGGGTGCAGCTCACCCCGGTGGCGATCCACGAAGCCATGTGCCTGATCGAGACGCTCTATCACGGCCGCCCGACCTCGCCCGACCACGACATGATCGCCACGGCGGTGTTCTCGCAGCCCGAGATCGGCACGGTCGGCCTGTCGGAGGACGAGGCGTCGAGACGGTTCGACGAACTCGAGATCTACCGCGCCGAATTCCGCCCGATGAAGGCGACCCTGTCGGGCCGGGCCGAGAAGATGATCATGAAGATCGTCGTCAACGCGCAAGACCGCAAGGTGCTCGGCGTCCATATCCTGGGCCACGAGGCCGGCGAAATGGCGCAGCTTCTGGGCATCGCGCTCAAGGCCGGATGCACCAAGGACGATTTCGACCGCACCATGGCCGTCCACCCTACCGCGAGCGAGGAACTGGTGACGATGTACACCCCAAGCTACCGGGTGAAGGCTGGCGAACGGGTCTGATCGACTGGGCAATTGGGCCGTGCCGGGCGCGGGCCCCTGGTCAGCCAGGTGAACAGCCGGTCGGTCCACTCAAGCCCGCGCCATTCCTCGGCCTCGAGCGGGTCGGCGAAGGCATCGCGCGGCCGGGCGACGCTGCCATGCTTCCAGATCATCATCCATGCCATCCGCATCGTCTCGTCTCCATGTGTTGCGACACGCTTGAAGTAGACGCCGGAACCGGCGATCTGTAGCGGCAGGATTGAAACGGGCGTTTCAGCGGTGAAAAATGGTATTGGGGCGTGCCGGTCCCTATGTCTGGGGACTCGGAATCACTGTTCACGGAGCCGGCCATGGCGGACGCCAACTGGGATGATTTGCAGCTGTTTTATCAGGTGGCGGAGCAGGGCGGGCTGAGTGCGGCTGCCGCGGGCACCGGGCTCAGTGCGCCCACCATCGGACGGCGCATGCTGGCGCTGGAACGCGCGCTGGGCCGCTCCCTGTTCATCCGCAGCCAGCAGGGCTACAGGCTCGCCCATGACGGCGAGATCCTGCTCGAACGGGTGCGGGTGATGCGCCAAGCAGCCGATGGCATTGCCGACTGGCACGGCGCCGCCTTCGCGCTGCCGCTCGTCTCCATCGCCACCGAGCCTTGGCTCGCGCCGTTCGTTGCCGAAAACATCGCCGCGATCCGCTCCCCGTCGGATGGCTTCCGGCTCTGCGTCAAGACCGCAGACGCCGATCTCGACATGACATTTCGCGCGGCCGACGTGGCGGTGCTGGGCGTCGAGCCCACCTCCGGCAATCTCGCCAAGCGCCGCAGCGTCATCTTGCGCTCTGCAGTCTACCGGTCCCGGGCCCTGGCCGGGGTCGCTGACCTGCCGTGGATCTCGGTCGGCACCGAATCCGCGCGGTCCGCGTCCGAGAGATACGTGTTCGAGCATCACGAATCCCAGATCCTCACCTGGACCGGCGAGGCGCGGCTTGTCGAAACGCTGGTGCAGGCAGGCGCGGGCCGCGGCGTGCTGCCGGTGTTTGCGGGCGACGCCAACCCGGCGATCGAGCGCGAGGGCGACGTCATCGCCGCGCTCGATCATCCGCTGTGGATCGTCGCCAATGACGACGACCGCCGCCGGCCCGAAGTGCGACTGGTGATCGACCGGGTGGCGGAGCTGCTCACGCGCCATGCCGCCCGCTTCCTCGGCTGACGCATGCTGGTCGCCGCGCCGCCAGCGGACGTTCCACGAAGGGCCCGAATCGGTGTCAGACTGGCGCCATGAACCGCGAAGCCTTCTTCCACCACCTGACCGTCACCGATCCGCGCCTGTTCGCTGAAGGCATGACGGCCGCGCAACGGGCAGGGCTGTCGCTGAAGCTCGATGTCTGGGCCCGGTGGTACGCGGCCGATCATCCGCTCACCTATCTCGCAGCCGCCCTCGGCCAGATCTTTCGCGAGACCGGCGGGCGCATGGAGCCGGTGCTGGAGGCCTTCGCGCCCGACCGCAAGACCTCAGCGGAGCGGCTGCAGAAAGCCTTTGACGCTGGCCGGCTCAAATGGGTGAAAACGCCTTACTGGCTCCCTGACGAGACCGGCCGGCATCCGGTCGGCGGAGGCGACATCCAGCTCACCCACCGGCGCAATTATGTGAACGCCGAGGAAAGACTGTTCGAGCGCTTCGGCGTGCGCGTACCGCTGTCTCAGAATTACGACCTGATCCTCGACCCGGTGATCTCCGCCCATGTGGCGTTTTCCGGCATGATCGAGGGCTGGTTCCGGCCCTGCAGGCTCGCCGATTTCTGCACGCCCGAGGGCCTCGACTACAAGGCCGCGCGCGACATCGTCAATGGCGACACGGGCCATGTCGGCGACGAGATCGCGCGCAACTGCACGATCTTCGAGGCGGCGTTGCGGGCGGCCGGCGCGGACCGCGATTTTGGACCGCCGGAAACGCGCGTGGACTGGCCGGCGGCGCCGCGGCTGTCCTGGCGGGCGCGGATTGCCTCATGGTTTCAAAAGCTTGCGGGCAGGTTCGGGTAATGTGATTCAGCGCGTTCACGCGCTGAATCATCCTGTGCTGGGGCGGCCTATTTGCTGTCGACGCGGGCGTGGGCGCCTGCATGTTCCACAAGCGCCGTGCAGGCCTCGGCCCAGGCGGGATCGCCGGGATAGAGCGCCGACCTGAGATAGGCCCAGCTCATGCGCTGGGTTACGGCCAGGCGTTCGGGATCCTCGTCATCGGCCTCCTTGGCGTCGTAGCCTGAAATGCCGCCCATGCCGTGCTTGCCGCCGAGAAGCGTCAGTAGCGCCGTCGCGCCCGGGCCGTGCGTGTAGGGGTCGACATGCCAGTCGGCGCCACGCGAGGTCAGATGCGGGTTCACGTCCTCGTCGCCGACCACCACCAGGGTCTGCGTCGTCATGGGGGCGAAATCCGGGTTCAGCGCGGTGTAGTTCTCGCGGGCGAACGCGCTCAGGCTGTCGCCGCCCTTGCCGGGTGCTGCGAGCAGCACGCCCGCCTTGATCCGCGGCTCGATCAGGTTCACGTCCTGGGCATCGGGGTCCTTGACGTCGGTGAGCCTTGCGCCGAGCAGCATGGCCACGGTTTGGCCGCCCATGGAATGGCCGACGGCGGCGATGCGGCCATGGTCGAGCCGGCCGGCAAGGGCGGGAGTCATGGCCTCGATCTCGTCCAGCCGGTCGATGATGCGCTTCATGTCCTGAACCCGGGCGCGCCAGAACAGCGGACCCCCGGGCGCGTCCGCGGCCAGGCCCGCGACCTTCGAATTCAGGTGCGTCGGCTGGATCACGGCGAAGCCGTGGGCGGCGTAGAAATTGGCAAGCGGGCCATAGCCGTCCTTGGAGGGAATGTAGAGCGAGGGGCCGTGGCCGTGCGACAGCAGGATGATCGGCAGGTTGCGACCTTCGACCGGCGCGCTGATGCGCATCTCCAGCGGCAGCCCGCGATCGGGGGCGGCGAGCGTGACCGGGTTGATTGACAGGGTCTGGACGGCGGCGGCGACCGGGATGCGGGCCGCGTCCTTGATCAGATTGTTCATGGAAGTCTCTTTCTTTTCGGGTGGCGAAGGCGCACCGCCTGGCCTATAGGATGAAAGCGGAACATTGGTCCGCCTAATAAACGGAGCATTGATCCGCTTGAAATCCCATATACGGATCAATGTTCCGGATAGCAAGGGGCGTGATATTATTGGCCCGTGGCCGGGCAGGGGGATGCATGGTGACGGAAGATCGGACAGGGGAGCGGGACGAGGCGGCCGAGCCCAGGCGCATCCGCGCCGATGCGCAGCGCAACGAGGACGCGGTGCTGGAAGCTGCCAAGGAGGTGTTCGCTGCCTCCGGCGTCGACGCGCCGGTCCGGGAGATCGCGGCGCGGGCAGGGGTGGGCGTCGGCACGCTCTATCGCCGCTTTCCCAATCGATCCGATCTGGTCGCCGCCGTCTTCCGCCGCGAGGTCGACGCCTGCGCCGCCGAGGCCGCCTCCCTGGCGGCTGCCCATCCGCCCGGCGAGGCGCTTGGCCTCTGGCTCCGGCGCTACACCCGCTTCATCGCCACCAAGAAGGGCCTCGCCGCGGCGCTGCATTCGGGCGATCAGGCCTTCGACGCGCTGCCGGCCTATTTCCGGGCCCATTTCGAGCCGGCGCTCGCGGCGCTGCTCGAGGCCCCCGCGCGCGCCCGCGGGGTCCGCGCGGGCG
>NZ_JACIYP010000053.1:22439-35487 GCF_014359905.1 Hoeflea sp.
CTCGCGGCGCTGCTCGAGGCCGCCGCGAGCGCCGGCGAGATCCGCGAGGGCGTGGCGCCCTATGATCTCCTGCGGGCGGTCGGCAACCTGTCGGTGGCGTCGGGCGATGACGGAGCGCAGCACACCGAGCGCATGCTGAACCTGCTGCTCGACGGCCTGCGCTACGGCGCGACGAGGCAGCAGGCGGCGCCGGGCGCCTGACGTGAAGTCGGGCGTTTCGCCCGGGGAAGTCCCGTCTATGGCTTCGGTCTGAGCCTGCGCATTGCCACAGCCTGCAGAACCGGAACCCAGGCGTTCGCGAAGCGGACCTTCAGGAGGCGCCGGCCGCGCCCCCATGTCTTGCCTCGGGCCCGCACCGGTTCAACGCCAGGCAGCCACCCGCTCCGTCTTGCGTCATTTTTGTTGAATGCTCTCGATATAATCGACGATGGCGATCAATCGCGCGCGCGCATACAATTCTGCGCCAAACGGCACATTTCCGGTGTCGATCTCCCGTGAGAAGCGCTCGCCCCAGATCGGCATTGCGCCCGCCGCGTTTCCATGGCCGCGCACGCCGGTTCGTCCATCAACGATCTGATAGATCTTGAGGAATGGAAACTCGCCGTCATTGTTTTTGGAAATGACCGTCAAGTCGGCCGGCGGCACGTTCAGATATTGGGTGATCGGACCATCTCCCTTTCCCTCTGTGCCATGGCAAGCCACGCAAGTGTCGGCGAACAATTGCTGTCCGAGCTGATTACCCTCGGCGTTCACCGAGGTTGCGGAAACAAGGACACCCACTGACATGAGGATTGCTGCAATTCTTGTACGCATATCCATTCCTCCATATGGTTAAGGTCGGCCTGAGCCTGACATCAGTGATTATCCGGCGAATGGATCCAACTGCATTGACAGCAATCAATTTTGACAGGGTGCGCCTCTGGCGGCGGCTTCCGCAAAGCAGCTAAAAGCGGGTGCTGTGGCGGCAGACACTGAACGCTGCTGGGACCGCTATCGCTTCAGATGCTGCCGCACCCAGCCGGTGATCTGGGCCGCATTCATGGCGCCTGCCTGGCGGGCGACCTCCCGGCCCTTGTCGAACAGGATGATCAGCGGAATGCCGCGGATCTGGAAGCGGTTTCCGACAGCCTGGTGCTGTTCTGTGTCGAGCTTGGCGAAGCGCACCGCGGGCGCCATCTCGCGGGAGGCTTGCGCAAACATCGGCGCCATCATCCGGCACGGCCCGCACCAGGGCGCCCAGAAATCGACCAGCAGCGGGATCTCGTCATTCTTCAGATGCTTGTTGAGCCCGGCCTCGTCGAGTTCGAACGGGGCGTCGGGAAACAGCGCCGCCTTGCAGGCGCCGCAACTCGGCTTTGCGCCGAGCTTGGCTGCGGGGATGCGGTTCTTGGCCTGGCATGCCGGGCAGGTGATGTGAAGCGTGTCGGTCATTTCCGTCTCATTCGGCTCCGGCTGCGTCCAGGTCGACGATGTCCTCGACCGGTTTGCTGTAGCCCGCGCCGACCAGCGAGGGCAGGGTGTGCAGGTGCACGTCCTCGGCCTTGTGACCGGCGAGAATGCAAAGCGCGCGCTGCTCGTGGATCTCGTCGCGGGTGCGGACCCAGAGCAGCAGGCCGCCGGCTTCCAGCTGCTCGGTGAGCCGCTCTGCCTGGGTGGCGCCGAGCAGGCCGGCCAGCACGGTGCCGATGGAGCCACCGATGCCGCCGGCGATCAGGGCCGAGGTGGCTGCGGCGGCCAGCGCGCCGCCGGATGCGACGACGGCCGCGCCGCCGATCATGGCGGGCACATAGATCAGAATGCCGATCACCGCCCCCATGGCGTCGCCAACGGATTCGGTCGCCACATAGGCGGTGGTCGGCGTCTCGACGCGGTCCTCTAGATCGCGGGCGCGCACATAGGATTCATGCAGCTTCTGTTCAATTGCGGTTTCCGAGGCCAGGATGCTCAGATCCATGCGGTCGAAGCCCTGGGTCAGCAGATCGTCGATCGCCGCCTGCAGGTCCTCCGCATCGTGAAAAATCCCCACGGCTTCGGTGGTGTTCGAATAGGCTGACAGATCGGTCATGCTGCGTCCTCCATGGTCTGACGCTTCATTGGTACCGCATCGGCCGGCGCCGGCCATGACATCGATCAAGACCGGCAGCACTTCGCGCGCACGGACTTGAACGTCTGCGCCCTCACATCAGCCGCCGGAGCCACTTCATCTTGGCGTCGCTGAACGGCGCGTAGCGCAGGGCCACGTCGAACCATTCGGATCTGACCAGCACGCTTTTGCGATGGCTGAAGGTGTCGAACGAGGCGCGGCCTTGATAGGCGCCCATGCCGCTGGTGCCGACGCCGCCGAAGGGCAGGCCGGGCACCGCCAGGTGCATCACCACGTCGTTGATGCAGACGCCGCCCGCGCTGGTCTCGTCGAGAACCCGCTCGCGCACCGCGCGCGAATTGGAAAACAGATAGAGCGCCAGCGGCTTCGGCCGTGCATTCACGAAGCCGATCGCCTCCTCGATGGAGCGGTAGGTCAGGACAGGCAGCACGGGGCCGAAAATCTCCTCGCGCATCACCGGCGCTTCCAGGTCCACGCCGGTCAGCACCGTGGGCGCGATGTAGCGGGTGTCCGCATTGCTGTCGCCGCCCATCGCGATCTCGCCGCCGGCGATCAGGTCTCTCACACGCGCGAAGTGCTTGTCGCTCACGAGCCGCGGATAGTCGGGGCTCGTCTGCGGGTCCGCACCGAAGAACGCGGTAACCGCCGTCTTCAGGCCGGCGACAAAGGCTGCGGCCGCCTTTTCCTGCACCAGCACATAGTCGGGCGCGATGCAGGTCTGGCCGGCATTGAGGAACTTGCCCCAGGCCACCCGCCGGGCGGCCAGGGCGGGATCGCAGTCTTCATGCACGAGAGCGGGGCTCTTGCCGCCAAGCTCCAGCGTCACCGGCGTGAGATGCCGGGCCGCAGCCGTCATGACGATCCGGCCGACCGTCTCGCCGCCGGTGAAGAAGATATGGTCGAAGCGCTCGGCGAGCAGCTCCTTGGCCGTCTCGGCAGCCCCTTCCACCACCCGGATCGCCTGCGGATCCAGATAGTCCGCGATCAGCCGGGCCAGCACCCGCGAGGTGTGGGCGGAAATCTCCGAGGGTTTGAGCACCGCGCAATTGCCCGCGGCAATCGCCCCGATCAGCGGCGTGGCCAACAGATTGAACGGGTAATTCCACGGCGCGATGATCAGCACCACGCCCAGCGGCTCGGACCGGATCATCGATCGGCCCGGCTGGCTGGTCATCGGCGTCCATACCCGCTCGGGCCGCATCCAGCGCTTGAGATGCTTGAGCACGTGGTCGATTTCGGCCAGCACCGTGCCGGTCTCGGTCAGCCGGCCTTCGAACGCGGATTTGCCGAGATCGGCGTGAAGCGCATCGAGAATGGCGCCCTCGTTCTCCTCGATCATCGCCTTGAGGCGGTGCAGCTGTCCCCGCCGCCACTCGATCGGCTTTGTCTTGCCGGTGTCGAAGGTGGCGCGAAGATCGGCGACGGTCTGGGAAATCTGGGTCATGGGGTCCAACTGCATCGGTCTTTCTGGCAACGGCTCTGTCCTTTCCCGCCAAGGGGAATCGGGCCTGTCGGCGGCCACGCGGTTGCCTATGATGCACCTTCCTTCATCGGAATGATGGCTTTTTTTGACATCCACCGCCGGATCCCTCATGTGCCTGGGGGACGCCTCGGGCGCCGGTTGGCGGCGCCGGACCGTTCAAGAGGGTGCAGCGATGGCCTCCGTCGACGATTTCGAGCATCTGGCGCGCGCGAACCGGCTGGTGGGCTATTTCGGCTATGGCTCGCTCGTCAACCGGGCCACGCTCGGGCCCGGCGTGGTGGCGGCCTGGCCGGCGCGGCTCCGCGGCTGGCGGCGGACCTGGCGGGCGCGTCCCGACATGGGGCCGACGCCGCTTGCGGTGCTCGCCCCAGGGCCTGCGCCCTGCCTGCTGAGCGCCCATCCGGACCCCGGGTCGGCCATCGACGGGCTCCTGGTGATCGACCTGGCGGATAACCTCACGTCGGTCGATGCCCGCGAATTCCGCTATCATCGCCGCTTGATCGGCGTCGACGCTCTCGATTTCGGCGGCGAGATCCCCGCGCTCGCACGCCGGGCGGAGATCCCTCTCCATGTCTACGAGGCGCGGATCGAGCATCCGCCGGTCGCGGGTCCGTCGCCGATCCTCAGGTCCTATCTCGACACGGTGATGCAGGGCTTCCTCTGCGAGTTCGGCGAGACCGGCCTCAGCCGCTTCGTGGCCGAGACCGAGGCCTTCGACAGGCCGGTGCTCGAGGACCGGGAAGCGCCGCTCTATGGCCGCGCGGTTGCGCTCTCGCCCGGGGAGATCGCGCTGTTTGACGCCGTGCTTGCGCCGTCCCGCGGGCGCGCCCGGGACTGATTCGCTGATGCCGGGTTTGCAGGGGGCGAAATGATCGCTATAAGCGCCTCCAAATCGACAGATCCGCGGGCACGCCCGTCCAACACGGTGAATGAGATGGCACAGAACTGGACCCCCCACAGCTGGCGCAACAAGCCGATCCAGCAGGTACCGGATTTTCCCGACGCCGAGGCGCTGAAGGCGACCGAAGCGCGGCTCGCCAAGTTTCCGCCGCTGGTTTTTGCGGGTGAGGCCCGCCGGCTGAAGTCAGCGCTCGCTGGCGTCGCCGAAGGCAGGGGCTTTCTGCTTCAGGGCGGCGATTGCGCCGAGAGCTTCGCCGAGCACGAGGCCGACAATATCCGCGATTTCTTCCGCGTGTTCCTGCAGATGGCCGTGGTGCTGACGTTTGGCGCGCAGCAGCCCGTCGTCAAGATCGGCCGGATTGCCGGCCAGTTCGCCAAGCCGCGCTCGTCCAACATCGAGAAGCAGGGCGACGTGGAGCTTCCGAGCTACCGCGGCGACATCGTCAACGGCATCGAGTTCACCGAGGAGGCCCGGATCCCCAATCCGGAACGCCAGATCATGGCCTACCGGCAGTCGGCGGCCACGCTCAACCTGCTGCGCGCCTTTGCCCAGGGCGGCTACGCCAATCTCGACAATGTGCACCAGTGGATGCTGGGCTTCGTCAAGGATTCTCCCCAGGCCGAGCGCTACCGCAAGCTCGCCGACCGGATTTCCGAGACCATGGACTTCATGAAGGCCATCGGCATCACCGCCGACAATCACGCCAATCTGCGCGAGACCGATTTCTTCACCAGCCACGAGGCGCTGCTCCTGGGCTACGAGGAAGCCATGACCCGCAATGATTCCACCTCGGGCGACTATTACGCGACCTCCGGCCACATGATCTGGATCGGCGACCGCACGCGCCAGACCGACCATGCCCATGTCGAGTTCTGCCGCGGCATCAAGAACCCGATCGGTCTCAAATGCGGCCCGTCGCTGGAAGCCGACGAGTTGCTCACGCTGATCGACATCCTCAACCCGTCCAACGAGCCCGGCCGGCTGACGCTGATCGCCCGCTTCGGCCACGACAAGGTGGCCGATCATCTGCCGCGCCTCATCCGCGCCGTCGAGCGCGAGGGCCGCAAGGTGGTGTGGTCGTGCGATCCGATGCACGGCAACACGATCACGCTCAACTCCTACAAGACCCGGCCCTTCGAGCGGATCCTGTCGGAGGTGGATTCTTTCTTCCAGATCCACCGCGCCGAGGGCACCCATCCCGGCGGCATCCACATCGAGATGACCGGCAAGAACGTCACCGAATGCACCGGCGGCGCCCGCGCGCTCACCGGCGACGACCTGCGCGACCGCTACCACACCCATTGCGACCCGCGTCTCAACGCCGACCAGGCGCTCGAACTCGCCTTCCTCGTCGCCGAACGCATGAAGGGCGGCCGGGATGAACAGAAGGCGGTCGTCAACGGGTAAGATGCGATGAGCTCGGCCAATCCGACATACGAAGAAAGATTGGCCGAACTCCGCCGCGAGATCGATGTCGGCCTCGCCTCAGGCGAGGCGGCAGTGCTGGATATAGATACGTTTCTCGCGGTACTGCTGCTCGGGCCGGAGGGCTAACCCCGCCGCCGTCATCCCGGCCTTGAGCCGGGATCCAGGCACCGCGCGTCGGCGCGGTGAGGGACTCTTTCACCCGACCGAGGCAGTTTTCCGGCTCTGCGCTGTCGCACTCGACCCTCTCGTTTCGTCATCCTAGGCCCCCGAGCCTGGGATCCATTCCGCAATCTGTATCCACATTTCGGGCGCGGATGGATCACGGAATGGATCCTCGGCTCGGGGGCCGAGGACGACGACGGTGGAGCCTGCATCCTGATCCGCATCCTGCTTGGGCGCATGGGCCCGGAACTCTGGCTGTGAAACCGCGCCTCCCCACGTCGCAATTGGCCCTCGAATGTCACCCCCGCCCGTGCTTTGATCGCCTCCAACCCAAGTCCCGGAGCCCCCCATGCCCGACACCCAGATCCGCACCGGCCGCTGCAACTGCGGCGCCGTCCGCTTCACCACCCGCGGCGCCGTGCGCGACGTCATCGCCTGCCATTGCTCGCAGTGCCGGCGCCAGACCGGGCTCTATTACGCCGCCACCAATGTGGCCGACGGGAACATCGAGATCGAGGGCGGGGAGGCGATCACCTGGTACCATGCCTCCGAGGCCGCCCGGCGCGGCTTCTGCGCCTCGTGCGGCTCGGCTCTGTTCTGGAAGCACCGCGACGACGCCCACATCTCGGTGCTGGCGGGCGCCTTCGACCAGCCCTCGGGACTTGCCATCACCAGCCACATCTTCTGCGTCGACAAGGGCGATTTCTACGAGATCACCGACGGGTTGCCGCAGTATGACAGGAGTTCGCCCGGCGTATTGGTGGCGGATTGAGGGCGGGGGGCGGCCGCCTCATTTACCCCAGGCCCGGCGCTCGCGGGGGTTCTCCCTTCTCCCTCCGGGAGAAGGTGTCAGCGAAGCTGACGGATGAGGGTACGCTCCACCCGCTGACGCTTGCCCTCATCCGTCTCGCCGCTCTCGCGTCGAGCCACCTTCTCCCGGAGGGAGAAGGGAGGACGCCTCGCCCCCCGTGCAAACGTGGACGAATTTCCACACCACCCTCAACAATTCCAACACCTTACTCCAATTTTGCACCCATTTCGTCCCCGCCTTCCGCACCCGTGCCACACTTATGCTACTCCCGCCGCCGGATGGATCGCAGACGCTGCGGTCCGGGCGGGAGGAAGGCCTCCCGGCCCCGTCGTAACGTGCGGCGGGACCCCGGGAGGAGGCGGAGGCCGGCGTGCTCCGCTGGCAGCCCGTCCTTCGGGAGGGGCCAAGCCAGCCACCGGACCCGCCCTCGCATACGGGTTTCGCGTTCGCGCGAAGCAAGCGTATGGACGGCGGGACGGGCCTGTGGCGGATTGTGGGGTTTTTGACCCCGGGATTCGTGCCGGACGCGTTCAACTCCCTGCAGCCCGGCCTCGTCCAGGCTGAAGCGGCAGGGCAAGGCAGCCGCCTGTCGGATGCGGACATCATCCGGCAAATCTCGGGCCGCGCGCGCGTTGCGCCACCCCGGTGCATGTCTCGGACGTGCACCACATACCCAAATTTCCGAAGGCAAAGCCCGCGTGCGGCCCTCCGGATTGTTTCTACCCTTTCACCCCGGCGGAAGCCCGCGCGGGGGTATTGGCGCATGCCAGATGCCTCCCTTCTCTCTCGGGGAGAAGGTGGCCCGAAGGGGACCTTCCGAGGACGCTCTGTCCTCGCCCGACTGTCCATCAATCCTGAACGCTATGTGATCAATCGGCGGACTTTCGTGAACGGGGGTCGTGGCCTATCTTGAGGCCAAGGAGAAAGTTCATGACCCAGTCCACCGCAATGCCCGCACTGTTCATCTCGCATGGCTCGCCCGATACGGTGATAGCCGACACGCAAGCTGCCGCCTGGCTCAGAAAGCTCGCGGCGGATCTGCAGCGGCCGCGCGCTATCGTGGTGGCGAGCGCGCATTTTGAAGTGACCGGCGGCGTCATGGTCTCGTCGGCGCCCAATCCTGAAACCATCCATGATTTCGGAGGGTTCGCGCCGGAACTTTACGCCATGCAGTACCCGGCCCCCGGTGATCCGGAGCTGGCGCGGCGCATCGTGCGCGACCTGTTGGCGGCGGGGTTCAATTCCCGTACATCCGAGTCCCGCGGCTTCGACCACGGCGTCTGGGTGCCGCTCAAGCTGATCTATCCCGACGCCGATATCCCGGTGGTCTCGGTGTCGGTCGACCCGAGCAAGGGTCCGGAATATCATGTCCGGCTGGGGCAGGCGCTCGCCGGGCTCGGCGCCGAGGGCATTCTGGTGATCGGCTCGGGCTCGTTCACCCACAATCTGGGCGAAGCCTTCAAGGCGCTGAGATCCGGACAACGCCAGCTTGCCGTTCCCGCCTGGGTGCAGGAATTCACCGATTGGATGAAGGCAAGGCTGGCGGCCAATGATGTCGAGGCGCTGATCAATTACCGCCAATCCGCGCCCTTTGCCGCGAAAAACCATCCCACCGACGAGCATCTGCTGCCGCTCTATGTGGCAATGGGGGCAAGCGGCGAGGCGGGGACGGCAACGCTCGTGCATGACAGCGCCGAATTCGGCGTCTTGGCCATGACCATGTGGCGCTTTGATCATGCCAGGGCCACAGCCGAGGCCGGTTAACCCGGCCTTCAGCACTGATTGGCTATTAAGTGCTGATGAGTACTTTGCTTTTCCTGTTGCTGCGCATCATGGCCGGCCTGTTCATCTTGCTGCCACTGACGGGCTGCGGCGCCTATCTGGTGACAAAGACCGTGACCGGCGCAGGCTCACTTGCCGTCGGCGGTGCGGTCGGCGCCGTCAAGCTCACCGGCAAGGCCGCGGGCGCCGTCACCGGCGCGGTGGTAGGCCTGGCCCAGGAAGAAGACGATCAGGCCGAGTAGGTCGATCGCTTGTGTGTCCAATTAAAGGCGCGGCGCTGCAAAGGCGCGGCTGAGGCTGGTTCAGCTGGCGTTGGCGTCGGTGCGGTCGAGCTGTTCGGGGAAAAAGCGCTCGGTACCAAAGCTGTCGCCGAACATCTGGTCGTGCTGAAGGTAGCGATAGTCGCGGATCAGCGGGTCGACCGGCGCGCCCGAATTGGCCCAGCCGGCCTCAGGATGGCCGTCGCGGCCGACGAGCTGGTGCCGGTCGATGATGGCATAGCGCTGGTTCAGTTTCCCGAGAATGCCTGTGTAGAAGGGATGACGGTAGCCCGCCAGCTTGACGATGTAATAGGGCAGTTGTGAGGGGCTGACCGAGCCCAGACCCTTCTGCGCGCCGCGGCGGGAGGACCACACGACCAGCGGCGTCTCGTGTTCCTCCTTCATCACCCGGAGCGAAGCCTTGCGCGTGGCGACGACGTCCGGCATGTAGCCGGTTTCCGTGTAAACCGTGCCCAGGGGCGGCAGGTGGTCGCCGAACAGAATGATGATGGTTTCCCGATGCCGTGTCCTGGCCCAGTCCATCAGCGTCTTCAGGCTGTCGTCGGCCTCGCGCACGCCCTGGGCATAGGTCGCCAGGCTGTCCCGGCTCTTTGGTCTGAGCACGTCGGAGCGGATGCCGATCGTGTTTTTCGCGTACCGGTCCTTTTCATAGGGGCCATGGCCCTGCAGCGTCACGGCAAAGTAGAAGAACGGTTCCTCTGCCGCCTCGGCACTGCGGATGATCTCGCTGGTCAGCGATTCGTCGGCGGCGAAAATTCCCCGCTTGTCCATGACAGGCATGGTTTCCTGGGACTCGAAAGCATCAAAGCCGAGCCATTGATAGACGTTGCCGCGGTTCCAGAACCAGCTCTGGAACGGATGGAAAGCGCGGGTCGCGTAGCCCTTGGAGGCGAAGAAGGTTGCGAGCGACGGCAGGGGATGGCGCACATATTGCTGATAGGGGATGCTGCCATAGGGCAGGAAGGCATTGGAAAAGCCGGTCAATGCCTCGAATTCGACATTGGGTGTCATGCCGCCAAATTCGGGCGAGAACACAGTGCCCGACTGGTTCTCGCGGATCGTCGGCATCGGGTCGGGCGACAGCGTCACATTTGCGAGCCTTGTGGGATCCCACAGCGATTCGCTCATCACCACGATGATATCGGCATCGCGTCCTGCCAGGAATCCAGCCGGCATCCGATCGACCGGGATGCCGGCGATCGCGTTGAGGCCATAGCCCTGCGGCGCATGGATATTGGCCATCGGCGCGTTGAAGGCGAAGGCCAGAAGAAAACCATTGCGGCGATAATTTTCCTGCTGGTCCCACATCATGGGCACGATGTTGAGGCGGTCGCGGAAATAGACGAAGGAATTGGGCTCAATCAGCGGCAGGAAGCCGCCGATCAGCGGCAGGGCGACCGCCAGGCGAACGAGCTTGCCCATCGGCGAGAGCGCCGGAAAATGACGCCTGCCGGGCAGCAGCAGGTAGTACAGACCGGCGAGAAGCGCGAGGAGGGTTGCCACCAGGCCGATCATGGCAAAGGGGCGGGTGGCGAAGATGACCGGCACGAGCTGGCCGATCTGGCGGCCGAACAGCATGTCGCTCGGGTAGAGCGGATCGGAAAGATATTGCTGCTTCTGCATCGACAGGAACGCCAGCAGCAGCGCCAGCGGCATGAGAATGAGGCAGGACTGATGCGCCCGGCCGATCAGCGCATCGGCGGTGAGGAACAGCAGAAAAACGACCGCGACGGCCACCATTCCGGGACGTGATGTCGACAGCAGGTAGTCGGAAACGCCCGCGAGCGAGCCACGGGCCAGCCATTCCGTCAGCACCACGGTCACCAGCGCCAGCGTCAGCGAAATCAACAGACGGCTGATCACACGCAAGGCCGCCGCGCTCGGCCGGCGCGGTTTGGCGGGTTGCGCAGTGGCAAGTGCCGCCGCGGATCTACCCTGCCTGGAAACAAGCTCGGCCAATACATTCTCCGGCGGTGAAAACGAGTTTACTAGAATTGTCATATAAGTGTCACATAATCGTCATGGACGCCAGATGAACTCGCACCTTGCGGACTGCCGCGCATGCAGTCTGGCGATCACGTTGCGACGCGGTATCGGCGGCGATCACCGCCGACATTGCGAAGGCGCGCAGCACGCGCTAAGTCAGACTCATGAGCGACATTTCGACACGACCCGACATCCTGCGTATCGCGGTGGCACAGCTGAACCCGACAGTTGGCGACATCAAGGGCAACCTGGCCAGGGCGCGCGAGGCGCGCAGCGAGGCCGCCCGCCATGGCGCCGATCTGGTGCTGTTCACCGAACTGTTCATCGCCGGCTACCCGCCGGAGGATCTGGTGCTCAAGCCCGCCTTCCTGAAAGCCTGCCTGAAGGCGGTGGAAGAGCTTGCGGCCGACACGGCGGATGGCGGCCCGGCGGTGATCATCGGCTATCCGCGCGCCGACGGCTTCAAGCGCTTCAATTCCGTCGCCGTGCTCGACGGCGGCAAGCTGGTCGCCAGCCGCGACAAGGTGGATCTGCCCAATTACGGCGAGTTCGACGAAAAGCGGGTGTTTCATGTGGGCGAGATGCCCGGTCCGGTGATGCTCAGGGGCGTCCGGCTCGGCATTCCGGTCTGCGAGGATATCTGGGGCGATCTCGGCGTCTGCGAGACATTGGCCGAAAGCGGGGCGGAAATCCTGCTGGTGCCCAACGGCTCGCCCTACTACCGCGGCAAGGTCGATGTCCGCCACCAGGTGGTGCTGCGCCAGGTGATCGAAAGCGGCCTGCCGCTGGTCTACGCCAACCAGGTCGGCGGTCAGGACGAACTGGTCTTCGACGGCGCGAGCTTCGCCATCAACGCCGACAAGAGCCTCGCCTTCCAGATGAGCCAGTTCGAGGAGACGGTGGCGGTCAGCACCTGGAAATGCGGCGAGGACGGCGTCTGGGCCTCGAATGGCGGGCCGGTGTCGGTGATCCCCGAACGCGAGGAGGCCGATTACCGCGCCTGCATGCTCGGGCTTCGCGACTACGTCAACAAGAACGGCTTCCGCAATGTGGTGCTGGGCCTGTCGGGCGGCATCGATTCAGCGATCTGCGCGGCACTGGCCGTCGATGCGCTGGGCGAGGAGCGGCTGCGCGCCGTCATGCTGCCCTACCGCTACACCTCGCAGAGTTCGCTCACCGACGCCGAGGCCTGCGCCGCAGCACTCGGCTGCCGCTACGACACGGTGGCGATCGAGGAGCCGGTGCAGGGGTTTCTCTCAGCACTCGGCGACATGTTCGAGGGCACCGAGGAGGGGATCACCGAGGAGAACCTGCAGAGCCGGGCGCGCGGCGTCATCCTGATGGCGATCTCCAACAAGTTCGGCTCGATGGTGGTGACCACCGGCAACAAGAGCGAGATGAGCGTCGGCTACGCCACGCTCTATGGCGACATGAACGGCGGCTTCAACCCGATCAAGGACCTCTACAAGATGCAGGTCTATGCGCTGGCCCGCTGGCGCAACACCCATGTGCCGCCCGGCGCGCTCGGTCCCTCGGGCGTGGTCATCCCGCAGAACATCATCGACAAGGCGCCATCCGCGGAGCTCAGGCCCAACCAGACCGACCAGGATTCGCTGCCGCCCTATCCGGCGCTTGACGACATCCTCGAAAGCCTCGTCGAGAACGAACTCAGCGTCGAGCAGATCGTCGCCCGCGGCCACGACATCGCCACCGTCCACCGCATCGAGCATCTCCTGTACATCGCCGAATACAAGCGCCGCCAGTCGGCGCCGGGCGTGAAGATCACCCGCAAGAACTTCGGCCGCGACCGCAGGTATCCGATCACGAACAGGTTCCGGGATCGGTAGGCGCAGGTAAAATTGATCATGAGCAAGATCCTTTGGGACAATGTGGCTGGGCGCCACAAATGCTCAATCATCAAACGAAACGACGATCAGCCCGGGTCAGAAGGGTGAATCAATTTGAAATCAAAAATTACTTTGAAAACGGTATTCCAAGATCCAGACTCAAGGCTGGGAATGCTTATTATGCTCGTCGCTGTGATTGTGCCATTCTTTGGTATTTTAAGCGATATGAAGGATGGTTTGCTCTTTAATACGTATGAAGTCGG
>NZ_JACIYP010000530.1 GCF_014359905.1 Hoeflea sp.
TCTTAGGGCCACCAGCTTCTCCTGGTAAGCCATGGCTTCTAGGTAGCCGATGCGGCCCAGCCTTTACCGAATCCGGTCGGAACGAAAACTTCTGCCGGGTTTCGGCCACCCGCTGCATCGCCCGGCCGACCCGAGGGCGAGGCGCCTGTTCGCGCTTGCGGAGGAGTTGGGGACGGCGGGGCTGCATTGCCAGTATGCCATGGCGATCGAGCAGGCGGCGAATGAGGCATTCGGGCGGCCGATGGTGTTGAATGTGTCCTGTGCCATTCCCGCGGTCCTTCTGGATGTGGGTTTCCCGGCGCGTGCGATGCGGGGAATACCCATTCTGGCGCGCACGGCGGGCCTGCTTGCGCATCTCGTGGAGGAGATGGAACGCCCCGCCGGATTTGCAATGGCCGGTGCCGCCGCGGATTCGATGACGTACGTTCCCAACGACTGACATCGCAACTGTCGCGAGACGCGTCGGATCAGCGCGTCCGCTGGAACTGATATTTGGGGGGAAACCATGATGTTCAGAAGAACCTTGCTCGCATCGGCGGCGGCAGCCGTTCTGGGGCTCACGTCAGGGCCGATCAGCGCCCAGTCCCGCGAGATGCGCCTGCTGACCGGCTGGGATGACCGGTCGGAGGTCGTGACGCAGGTTGTCGTGCCACTCATGGATGCGCTTGAGGCCGCGGCCGAAGGCGACCTGACGTTGCAGCGTTTCGGGCCGGAAACGATTCCGCCTTTCGAGCAACTTGACCCTGTCGGGCGCGGCGTTTTCGACTTCCTGTTCACCAACGGCGCCTATCACTACAATCAAAGCGCCGTCGCCATGGCGGTCGAGGCCTTCGATGTGACCCCCGAAACGCTTCGCAGCTCCGGCCTCTGGGATTACGTGGACCGCCACTACCAGCAGTTCGGGGTCAAGTTGCTGGCCTATCTGGTGGACCCCAACGGCTATTCCCTGATCCTGCGCGAGCCGTTGAGCGGGGACGCACTGGCCGGCAGGCGGATCCGCGGCACACCGGTCTATCACCCGCTGATCGAGGCACTTGGCGGGGCGCCGGTGGTGCTGCCGGCCAGCGAAATCTATCCCGCGCTGGAACGCGGTGTGGTCGATGGGGCGGCATGGCCGCTGGTTGGCCCCTATGGCTTCCGCTGGTTCGAAGTGACGGACTACATGATGCGACCCGCGTTCGGTCGGGTGGGCTACCCGGTTTTCGTATCTCTCGACAGGTGGAACGCGCTGGACGACGACTTGCGCGACCGACTTGCCCAGGCCGCCGCGGATTACGAACTTTCGGTCGGGGCCACCTTCGATGCCATGGTCGAAACCGAAGAGGCGGCGCTGCTCGCCGAGGGCATGAAGGTGACCGAACTCGACGAGGCGCGGGTGGCGACGCTGGATGTCTCGTGGTTCGAGGGTGTGCTTGCCCTGGCGGGGCAGCAAAACCCCGACGAAGTGTCGGAGATGACCGAGATCGGGCGGAGCGCAGGCTTGCTCCCCTGATCGAGGCAGCCTGAATCAGATAAAATGGGAGGACTGGGAATGAACAAGGCGTTTGGACTACTGGTGGCCGCGATT
>NZ_JACIYP010000531.1 GCF_014359905.1 Hoeflea sp.
ATCGACTCTTATCGCCGCATAGCGGCCATCGGCAAGTTCCATCACCGGCGAAACCTCGCCCTCCAGAAGCTCAAAAACCGTTTCCGTCATCAGGCCCCAGTCCGGACCAAAATCCTTGACGCCGTCTTTATTGTCCGGGGTCGAGCCATCTTCCTTGATCGGGCCGTATTGTTTCAGGTTCAGCCCCATATTCTCCGCCACTTCTTCCAGCGGCGCGCCACCCGCGAGAGCGTCGTCAATCGCATTGGCAAGGGCGAACATCTCATCCATCACCCGCACCTCGACAAGCTCCTGCCGCAATTCGTCCCGTACGTCTTCGAATGGGCGGGTTTCCGGTTCGACGATGTCAGCGACCCTGATCACGTGCCAACCGAGCGCGGATTCCACCGGCCCGACCACGGCACCTTTATCCGCTGCAAACACCGGCGCGGCGACATCTTCAAGCAAGCCTTCCTGCTCAAACGTCTCTTCGCCGAGATAAGCGTCTTCGCTTCCTGTTTCGGCCGCAACAGCGGATTTCAGGTCGCCGCCTTCACTCATTCTGTTAACGATAGCCGTCGCCGTTGCCTGATTGTCGATAATCGCCTGCTCCAGCACGCGGCGCTCGGGCAGGGAATAGGCGGCGATATCGCGTTCGTAAATCGCGCGCAATTCTTCTTCCGAAATATCCAGCGTCTTTGCCAGCTGCTCCTGATTAAGCGTTGCTACGGTAAAGGTGCGGGTTTCGGAAATGGCGTACCGTTCCTGCCCGGCCTGATAGAATGACAACAAAATTTCTTCCGTCGGCTCCTGCACTTCTTCAATGCCGCTATGGGGCAAGTAGATCGCGCGCACGGTGCGGCCCTCATTACGGTACTGGTAAATATCACGCGCCTCGGTATCCGGCGCGACCTCGGTTCCGATCTGGACGGCGTTGGTTAAAAGCGTATTGGTCATCTGCGCCTTGATCATGCGGATGAACTCCCGTTCCGACATTCCTTGGGAGCGCAGGATATTGTTCAAAGCGGTTTTGCGATCAACGCCCTCGGTAACGAAGGGTTCGATTAACTGGCTGACCTGCTTGAGGACCACTTCGTCCCCGACCCGCAGGCCCATATCGGAAGCGTAGCGTTGCAAAAGGTTGTTGTTAATTTCACTGCCCAGAACCTGGCTGATAAAGCCGAGGCGGTATGCGGTCTGCGCGTCGAGCCCCTGATTGGCGAGGATACGCCGCAGCGACCGGTCGAAGGTCACAATAGACAATTCATCGCCTTCGATCTCGGCGACACTTGTCTGCGCGACGCCGACGCGGAAAAATCCGCCGACATCCATCAGCACCAGCCCGCCAACGGCCATAACCATAAGGCCAAACAGGATAAATTTGAGGAACCCCGATTTTGCGCCTTCGCGCATTGCATTCAGCATAACTGTAAACCCCTAACGCTTTTCAATTCTGTCGCAATATAAAGCGCACCGCTTTGTCGGGCAACAGGTGATTGAAATTCTGACTCATAATGGTAGTGTCTTATAACCAAAGGAGAAGGACCTGATGAAAAAACTGATTGCCGGTAACTCGAAAA
>NZ_JACIYP010000532.1 GCF_014359905.1 Hoeflea sp.
GCCAACCTCGCGACGGCATCCTTGCGCCGCTGCGTTGCCGACAGCTGGAAACTCGATAAGGCGTCAGCAAGCTTTGGGTCGCGCTGTCGAATCTGCTCGACACGATCGAAGAAGCCTTCCGCGCTCAGCTGTGTCAGTGCTGCAAGCGCACCGACGGCATCGGTGACTGCCTGCTCGGCCTTCGTGGCGGCAACATCGAGCGTATCGTCCATATATTTCTGGAAGCGTTGCATCCGCGCGGCACCGTCGGGAAGCAGCGGCTGCTGGCACAGCACGCAGGCCGCCGGTCCGGCTTCGCGCGACGTGACCGGGAAGTCGGCACCGACATACGCTTCGCTCACCGAATAGTCGCGGGCTGCGGCCCATAGCGCGCGCCAGCTCTCGCTTCCCACGCCGGGAAGCGGTTCGTTGATGAACAGAGCGCCTGCAGATAACTGCGCTGTTTGGCGTGCGGTAACGGCGTTATTGCGTAAGGTCGTGAGACTGGACAGAGCCCTGTCCGAAAAGGCAGTCGCTGCGGTTTCGCATTCGCTTGCGATCGATTCGACCCAGCTGATCAGTGCGGTCAGGTCGGCGACGGCCGCAGCACCTGCGGACAGGATCGCTGTGACCTCGTCGAGGCGCTCCTGATCTGCGGCCGAGAATGTGGCCGCCTCGTCTATCTTGGCATCGGTTGTGGCCTTGCCGAGCGTGCGGTCAAACATCTGGGCCTTTGTGGCGCGCTGGACGGGGAAGACGGTCGTCGTGAGGCTGACCTTGTTTCCCACGGCTGTCGCCCGCTCGGCTTCGAGGCATTCTTTGAGCTTGAGGCCGATGCCATTGAGCCGGTGGGGCAGCGCGAGGCCGAAGGGTAGATATCGTATCTGGTTGCCGCCATCGACATAGAGTTGCGCGGAAGGCGTATCGAACACCGCAATCTGCATGAGTTCAGGTGAGGCCGTCATTCCCGTCGTCCAGGTGATAGGCGTGTCGCCTTTGCCTGCATCGATGATGATCTCGGCCGATTGCGGTTCGGTGCCGCCGCCATAAACGTCCGAGAGGACCTTAAGCTTGGCGGGATTTTCAATGCGGGTCCGGCACGCGGTGCGCAAGATGCGTACAAAGCCGCTTTTCCCGCTGCCATTGCGACCGTAGATGACGGTCAGCGCCTTCGGACAAAAATCAAGTCCGGCCTTCGCAACAAGCCGATTAACATTCTGCACATTGGCAATGCCCTTGAGCACGATCGGTTGTTGCTTTCCCCCACCGAAATGCGCCTTGGCGAATGGCACGGGCTTCGGCGCTGGCGTGGCGAGTTCGAAGCCGGCCGCTTGCTTGATCATCGCCAACAGTTCGTCGATATCGATATCGGTTAGTTCATTGCTGACCGCGAGCCGCCTTAAGGCATCCTGCCGCCACGGCGAGAGCTTCTTCGACCAGACTTCGATATCATCGATCGGTTGTGCCGCCATGCTCCCCTCGTCTCTGCTGATCGGATTTTTCCGTTATTGAGTCGTTCAATATTACATCGACAAAATATTTTTTATATTGGCAGAGTTTCGGTCAGAAAGAAGCGCCA
>NZ_JACIYP010000533.1 GCF_014359905.1 Hoeflea sp.
GTGGTCGCGGCCTATGAGAAGCGTATCGCTAAGCTGGAAGAGCAAAAGATTCTGATCGAAGAGCAGGTCGCAAAATCCGGCAAACCGCTGCATACTCTGGAGGAGTCGTTCGAACTCGCCCTTCAGTTCCTGTCAAGCCATTGGTATATATGGAAAAATAGCTCTCTAGTGTTCCGAGTCCGACATTTGCTACCGATTTCCCCTGATTTCATCGAGCGCATTCAGCGCGCGGCGCTCGCGGGTGATGATGTCTTCGGCGCTCTTGCTCCAGACGAAGGGCTTCGGCTTGATGTTGTGCTGCACGAGGTAATCGTGGATTGCTCCTTCGAGGTCATCGACGCTGGAGTAGCTGCCACGGCGGATGCGTTTTGTGGTGATCTCCGCAAAGAAGCGTTCCACCAGGTTCAGCCAGGACGCGCTGGTGGGGGTGAAATGCAGCTTGAAGCGTGGATGTTTCTCCAGCCAGGCCTGCACTTCAGGCGTCTTGTGGGTGGCGTAGTTGCCGAGAACCAAATGGATATCGCGCGGTTTCTTCACCGCCCGGTCTATGCGGCGCAGGAAGCTCAGGAACTCCTTGGCGCGATGACGCGGCATGCATTCCCCGATGACCAGACCCGACTTGACGTCCAGCGCGGCGAAGAGCGTGGTGGTGCCATGGCGCTTGTAGTCGTGGGTCATGGTGGCGGCGCGCCCCTTCTTGAGGGGCAAGCCCGGCTGGGTCCGATCGAGCGCCTGGATTTGAGACTTCTCATCGACGCAGAGCACGACCGCGCGGTCCGGCGGGTCGAGGTAGAGGCCGACGATCTCGGTGACCTTCTCCTCGAACATCGGATCGTTCGAGACCTTGAACCCCTTCACGATATGGGGCTTGAGACCCGCATCCGCCCAGATGCGCCCCACGCTCGAGGGCGAGATGCCCACCGCCTCGGCCATCGTCGCGCGGCTCCAGTGCGTGGCATTGGGTGGCGTCTCCTGTACGGTCTTCGCGATCACTTTCAGCCGGATCTCCCTCGGCAGGGGCGGCACGCGCGAAGGCCGCGTCTTGTCGCGCTTGAGACCGGGCACGCCCTCATCGAGATACCGCTCCTGCCAGCGCCAGACCGTCGGCTTCGACATGCCCGTCCGTCGCATGATCTCGACGGTGCCCTGACCGTCCGCCGTCGCGAGCACAATGCCCGCCCGCCAAGTGAGCTTGCGCGGCGTGTTGCGGTTGGTCAGCAGAGCTCGAAGCTCAGCGCGGTCGGCGGGGCCAAGGTAAAGGCAAATGTCGGAGCGTCTCATCCGCCGATTATGCCACCGCAGAGCGCGATTGGGAATCCTATGTCAGGCGTGGAACACTAGCATGGCAGAAAACCGTGCTCCGACTGGCATTTGTGGAGCCTGTTCGGTACTGCCGTGATCGGGGTGTTCGAACCCCGCAAATATCCTTCCCTTTCAAGGTGTTGGGGGATATTTCAACCGCTAAATGTGTAATGGCGCACCCGACAGGATTCGAACCTGTGGCCTCTGCCTTCGGAGGGCAGCGCTCTATCCAGCTGAGCTACGGGTGCGTAACG
>NZ_JACIYP010000534.1 GCF_014359905.1 Hoeflea sp.
TGGGGTTTGGCATTTTACAATCGCTGACGAGGCCAGCCAGATCATGTTGCCGGCGGCCCTGATGATCGCCAGCATCGCGCAATGCGCCACGTTCGCTGGAGATCCGCAACAGCTGGCTCCAATCGTCCAGAGCGACGATCCGTCAACACAGTCCGTTCTCGGCCGGACAGCTTTTGACGTATTCAAGGATGCACCCAGCGTGTTCCTCAATGAGCAATCGCGGATGTGCCAGGGCGTCTGCGATATTGTCTCTCACACATTCTACCGTGGCGAGCTCATCGTGTGCCGGAAAGCCGCGCAGGATCCGGAATGGAAGCGAGCCCGTTCGCCCTGGTATCTCGATGGTCGTGAAATCCCTCGTGTGCTCATAGATGATCGTGCTGGCGACGCGACCTGGTCAAAAAAGTACAACGGCAAGATCCGTTTCGCATCCGCCGAGATCATTGCCGCCTTGGTCCACGAGCTGCTCGGTTCCTATGTTGAAGCGGACGATATCCTGATCCTCACGCCGTTCCGCGCTCAGCGAGCTCTCATCAGGTCGATGCTTGGACGCCAAGGGCAGAAGGAAGTTCGTGTCAGTACAGTCCATCGAGCACAGGGTAGCGAGCGAAAAATCGTGATATTCGATCCCGTCGATGCTGGGAGCCCGTTTCTGAACAGCGAGACCGGTCGGCGGCTCATCAACGTTGCTGCGTCCCGTGCTCAAGCGCACCTCATCATCCTCGCTGGTGAAACCGATCTTCGGAACCCGTTCCTTTCCGCCATATCCGTTCGCGCACGACGGCTTTGGGATCGGAACGGTGACTACGCAAACCCGCTTCGAGTTCGCCTTCGGCAAGCTTAGAGCACCGTCATCGCTACGCGCCATTCGGCCAGCGCACCCACGGGCTGCGCCTCTCGCGTGTTGCGGCTCTGTTCCCCTCGAAGGGGATCAACACAAGGCCCGAAGTTTTGGCGGGGTGGAAACTCAGGCCATTGGAAATGCGTGGAAAAATTCGACCGAACCGAATTCGACGAGGTTCGCCCGAACAGAGACGAAAGGCCGTTCAGAGCCCGGATCGGGCCCGGCGCGCAGTCTCAGAGGTTCGCATGGGGTACGCAAAGCCCTTTGAAAACACGACTATTTCCGCGCCACGACGGGCGCTTGTCCGTGTTCACAACAGGTATGATGGCGGAAGCGGTGGGATTCGAACCCACGGTACGGTTCCCCGCACGCTAGTTTTCAAGACTAGTGCCTTAGACCACTCGGCCACGCTTCCAGCCGGCCTGCAGCGGCGGGCGGAGTCTGCGATCTGTCGGATCGCGCCGGCGTTGTAACCACATCGCCAAGGCGGCGTCCAGTGCCGCCGCCAACCGAAGGACCCGGAGCACCAGTTACAGCGCCGTACCCGCCTCCATCGCGGCCCGGCTTTTGCGCACGCGCTCGGTCGCGGACTTCAACTGACCACAGGCCGCCATGATGTCCTCGCCGCGCGGGGTGCGGATCGGGCTGGCATAGCCTGCCTTGTAGATGATGTCGGCAAAGGCCTCGATCCGCTCGCGGTCGGA
>NZ_JACIYP010000535.1 GCF_014359905.1 Hoeflea sp.
TACGCCGGGCAACTGGTGCGCGAACCGGCGATGGAAAACCCGACAATCGTCGTCATCACCGATCGCAACGACCTGGATGACCAGCTCTTCGGCACCTTTTCCATGTGCCGGGACCTGATCCGTCAGACCCCGGTGCAGGCTGACAGCCGCGAGGATCTGCAAAAGGCGCTGGCGCGGGCATCGGGCGGGGTGGTTTTCACGACCATCCAGAAGTTCGCCCCTGAAAAGGGCGAGGCTTACCCGATGCTGACAGATCGGCGCAATGTGGTGGTGATCGCCGACGAGGCACACCGCAGCCAATACGGGTTCAAGGCGCGGATCGAAAAAACCGGCGAGATCGCCTATGGCTTCGCCAAGCACCTGCGCGACGCGCTGCCGAATGCGTCCTTCATCGGGTTTACCGGCACGCCGATTGAACAGGACGACGTGAACACGCCAGCCGTGTTCGGCCATTACATCGACGTCTACGACATCAGCCGTGCCGTCGAGGACGGCGCGACGGTGCCGATCTACTACGAAAGCCGCCTGGCGCGCATCGAACTGCCCGAGGAGGAAAAGCCGAAGGTCGATGCCGAGATCGAGGAACTGACCGAGGACGAAGCCGTCAGCGAGCAGGAACGGCTCAAGCGCAAATGGTCCACCGTCGAGGCGCTGGTTGGGTCTGAAAAACGCCTGAGGATGGTCGCCGAGGACCTTGTCGCCCATTTCGAGGCGCGGATGCAGGCGATGGACGGCAAGGCCATGGTGGTCTGCATGAGCCGCCGCATCTGCGTGGACCTCTACAACCAGATCGTCGCCCTGCGCCCCGACTGGCATTCCGACGACGACAACGCCGGGCTGGTGAAGATCGTCATGACCGGCTCGGCCTCGGACCCGGGAGCCTGGCAAGCCCATATCGGCGGCAAGGCACGGCGGGACTTGTTGGCAAAGAGGGCAAAGGATCCGAGCGACCCGCTGAAGCTGGTGATCGTGCGCGACATGTGGCTGACCGGCTTCGACAGCCCCTCGATGCACACGATGTACATCGACAAGCCGATGCGCGGGCATGGGCTGATGCAGGCCATCGCGCGGGTGAACCGGGTGTTCCGCGACAAGCCCGCCGGGCTGATCGTCGATTACATCGGCATTGCGCAGAACCTGAAATCCGCGCTGGGCCAGTATTCCACGTCTGACCAGCAACAGGCGGGGATCGACGAGGCAGAAGCCGTGGCGGCCCTCCTGGAGCGGCTGGATGTCGTGCGCGCCATGTACCATGGCTTCGACTATTCCAAAGGGCTGACCGGCACCCCGCACCAGCGTCTTGTCACACTGGCCGAGGCGCTTGACTGGATACTGGCGAAACAGGACGAGGCAGCCCAGCGCGAAACGGACAAGGAAGCCAAGAAGGCGGCGCACCGGCGGTATCAGGATGCGGTGCTGGGTTTGTCCAAGGCGTTTGCGCTCTGTTCCGCCAACGACACCGCCCGCGAAGTTCGTGACGAGGTCGGATTCTTCCAGACCGTTCGTGCCGCGATGGTCAAGGCTGCCGACACTTCGGGCCCATCGGC
>NZ_JACIYP010000536.1 GCF_014359905.1 Hoeflea sp.
GCGCGGTTCAGCCGCGCTCGTCTCTTGGTGTGTCTGCCCCGTATCGCCTGGGAACGACGCGGGCCGGTCCGCACAGGTGACTGGCGTGCGCACCGCGGCTTCAGGGGCGGATCAGGTGGCGGCCGGCGCCGTCGGGTGCTTCCGCGGGCCGCACTCGATCATTTAACCCTCCTGAATCGGATTCATAAACATAAAAGAGCAATCGCCAGACCAACGCAAGCGCCCACCAAGCCGCCGACTGGAGCGACAGAACACGCAGGCTGTGCCGAGAAATATGCCGAGCCCTCTCACATCGTTGGGCCCTCCGGCACCCAGTTGCGGTCACGGCGGCATTTGGTCGAGAGAGGCTCCAGAACAAGCCGTGCCCCCGTTCGGCGATCGAAGTCAGCATCCGGACTCACAACCGGCAGGCTGTTGCGGTAAGGCGGATGGTAGCGGCAACGTTGGCGGCCGATCTGCCGGATCAGCCGGCGTGCAGCGAAAATGCGTGGAACCGCCCAACCGGAGAAACCTAATGCCGATCTTGATCAGGGCCTTGGCGACGATCGTCATTGCCGCGCAACTGGCTTGGACGCTGCCGTCCCGTGCGGCGGACGACGAAGCCGTGCAGGTCGCGTCCGGGGTCCAGTATCAGTTCCTCGCCCACTGGGACGTCGCGCGGCTCAATCAGATTCTCCGGACCGAAACGCCCGATTTCTCCGGCATCCCGGTCTCCTATACCCCCGCGGTGAACGCCGTCGATCTCTACCGCGTGACCTACTCCTCGGTCGTCCCGGAGCGCGGCAACGCGCCGATCATGGCAACCGGTCTCATCGCGGTTCCCGATACCGGCGCGACGGCATTCCCGCTGGTCTCCTATCAGCATGGCACCGTGTACGGGAAGCAGGAGGTGCCGTCCTATCCGGATCAATCGCCGGAAACGAAGCTGATGATCGCGCAGTTCGCCGGACAGGGATACATCGCCATCGGCGCCGATTATTTCGGCATGGGCGGTTCGGCGGAACCTGAGGGCTACATGGTCAAGGCCAGTCACCAGCAGGCCAGCTACGATATGCTGATGGCGAGCCGGGCCGTGCTCGACCATATGAATATCCGCAGCACGAAGCTGTTCGTCGCGGGCTGGTCGCAGGGCGGCTTCGTCACCATGGCTTTCCTGGAGAAGCTCGAATCCGCTCAGGTGACGGTCGACGCCGCCGCGACGGCCAGCGCACCCGTGGACGTGTTCGTTGCGCTGAACGGCTTTCTCAATTTTCCAAGACCGAACGATGCATCCTGGGTGAACAGCCTCTTCATCCTGTCGGCGTTCTCCTTCGAGAATTATTACGGCGTGCCGGGCCTGGCGCGGTCCGTTATCGAAGACGCGTATTATGAAGTTGCGCGCAAGGCATATGAGCGGGAGCCGTTCGATCCGTCCGATATACCGACGGATCTCCACAAGCTGATCAAGCCGCAATATTTCGATCCGCAGTTCTTTGCGGCATCGGCCTATGGCCGGCTGCTGGCGCAGACCGAGGCTTATCGTTGGGTCATCCAGTCGCCGGTGCGC
>NZ_JACIYP010000537.1 GCF_014359905.1 Hoeflea sp.
CGCCCCGGACCGGGCAGAACCGTCACTCGGTGGCCGGCTGCGGCAAAATCATCAAGAATGCGCCGGGTGGCATCCCGCGAACCGTCATCCGATACGACAAGCGACCAGTTCGGATGATCCTGGGCAGCAAGGCTCGCAAGCTGCGCCGGAAGATGGGCCTCGCCATCATAGGTGGCCATGAGGATGGCGACATGGGCGGGAACGGTCCCGTCGGCCGGCTGAGATCCAATGGGTTTCATTCGGGGTGGAGGGATAGCTCGACCAGATACCGACCGACGTCGTTCTTGCGGACGAGGTCGGCCCTTGAGGCAAGCTTGGCAGGGGTGCTCCATCCACGGCGACAGGCGATTTCGTCGGGGCAGCCGACTGTTACCAGAAGCTCCACGCAAACCCTCCCATTCAATCGCGCAATTGGACCTGGCACGTTCGCGACACCATGTCGCCGATCAGGCCCAGCCGAAACGGGCCATTAGCGGGCTGCAGACCTCGGAGACTATGTCGCGGAACTGCGGAGCCAGCGGATCAAGCCGGTTCGCGGTATTGATGGGCTTGTGATATTTGGGCGAGAACCACGGATCGGCGGCTTCGTTTTCGCTCACCGCTCGCTCTTCGGTCCAGACCTTGTCCACCGAGACGTCGGGCAAGTCGGTGAAGGCGCTTAACGCCGCAATCTTCGTGTCGCTGGTCAGATCTTCATAACGGAGGGTGAAGACGGCGTCCCGCATTTCTGGCACGTCGAGATGCGCATAGGATCTCATGTATTCAGCCGCGGCCTCGCGCGCTACAGCCGCGGTGAACTGACCACCATTCTTCTCTATGACTGCCTGGCGAGAACGCACCACGTCATTGGGATTGCGCACTACCGTTACGAACTTCATCTGCGGGCCGAACAGCCGGTTCAGCCAATAGAACAGTGGCGTAATAAGCGGATCTTTCACGACCAGCACTTCGGGATTACCCAACGCCTCTGCCACTTTATTTAGCGAACGCTGTACATGGTCGCGGATATGCAGACGGAAATCATCGGGCGCCTTGAAGAAGGCATGTGTGTGGATATTCCAATTCCGCACGCCAACTGCATAGCTATTCACAATTGGGAAGAGGAAGGAAATCTCGGGGCAGTAGGCATTGGCCCGGTCAGAGGTGCAAAGCAGCGCTTGAGTCACTGTAGTGCCCGAGCGCGGCGCACCGCCGACGAAAACCACCGGGAAATTGACTTGGGCGTTCTCAGGATTTTCAGACATTCATTTTTCTTTCGCTAGTCGGTTAAAGATCGCATCCAACATGAATTCGGCAATTTCGACCGCCCTTTGCGTCGTCAAACTCTTTGGGGCGATCCAAGGGGCATTCGGATCAGGTGGCGGCCCGGCGAACAGTGTCTCCCGACCGAGAAACTCCCTGGCAACGCGACGATTGCCTTCTTCGTAGTCGGCCAGGAGATTCGCGCGCAGCGCGGGTGGCATGAAATGGCACGCATCGGGCGGGTCGGGGTGCAAACTTGAATAGTCCGCGAGCGCGTTCTTGAGCATGTCGTGTTTCGGC
>NZ_JACIYP010000538.1 GCF_014359905.1 Hoeflea sp.
GGCCGCGGCCGTGCGGCAAATGCTCACCGCGGCGGGCAAGACGAGGATTTTCGACGCAGCCGATCCGCTGCTGCCGCTGACCGCGATCCTGGGGCAGACGAGACCCAGCCGCATCAGTTGCAGCGAGCCGGGCATCATGTCCGACGACCGCTTCGCCTCGCTGGAGTGGGAGCATCCGGGCTCCCTGCCGCTGGCGCGGTTCCAGTCCGTCATCGGCCAGCTGTCGCCGTCCCTGCTCAGGGTGAAGGGCTTCCTGCGGCTTGACGAGCAGGGTGACCGGACGCTGGTGTTCCAGATGGCCGGGCAGCGGGCGACGCTGGCCCCGGCGGAGACCGTCCGGGCCGCCGGATGCCGGCTGGTGCTGATCGGCGAGCGCGACAGCTTCGACCCGGCGGCCGCCCGCGACATGCTCGACGCCGTGGCGCGCGGCGGCAGTGCTTGATCTGATCTTCGGTTAGGCGGACAGGATGACGAGTGCCCCGCCAGCCGGCATCAAGAGCGATCATCAAGGCCGCGGGATCAACGCCGCCTTCCGACACGCAATCCGGGGGTGACGGTCATTAAAGCGGCGGCAGATACGCCTGCTCGTTCTTCAGGGAACGGAGTACGAAGCTCGACCGCGAATGCCGGATAGCTGGCACCCGATAGAGCTTCTTGCGCAGGAACTCCTCATAGCCGCGCGTGCCATCCACCGCCACCTTGAGCAGATAGTCATATTCACCGGTGGTCAGGAGCACCTCCAGCACCTCTGGCATGCGCTGCATTTCCTGACCGAAACTTTCCAGAACCTCGTCGTCATGGCGCTCGAGAATGACCTCGATCATCACGATCTCTGGCGCCCCCAGCTTGGCCTGGTCCAGGACCGCGCGATATCCGGCAATCACGCCTTCCTCTTCCAACCGGCGCACGCGCTGCCAGCACGGGCTTGCGGAGAGGCCCACCTGTTGCGCCAACTGGGCGTTCGATATCCTTCCGTCCCTCGCGAGAATGTCCAGGATCTTGAGGTCAAGGCGGTCAAATTCCTTCATTCAGAATCCTCTTCTCTGACTGGGCGCATGCGCAGTCATTCCTGCTGCAAATCTATCCATAAGCGATCCAGAATGGAAGGACATTTTCCGTCTTGCGGGATAGCGTTCTGCGAGGGAGATATTGCCATGGATGGACACTATTGTTGCCGCGACCCGCTGGATACGGTCACCCGGATGATCGACACGGCCAGACGGCTGGATCTGGGATTTTCGGCGCTGCAACTCGAACGCATCGATGACGAGCGATATCTGGTGCGCTTTGCGCTCAATGAGGCAGACACGCTGCGCGCCCGGAATTTTGCCGCGCGGATCAGCCTGTTGTTCGATCTGGAGATGGAGCCGCAGCATGTATGAGGAAGTCCCGCCACGTCTTCATGTTCCCGAACCGGCGCTCCGGCCCGGTGACCAGCCGGATTTCTCCGATATCAAGGTGCCCCGCGCCGGAGAGGTGCGGCGCCCCGATCCCGGCGACAATCCCGAGAGCATGCGCGATCTCGCCTTCTCGATCAT
>NZ_JACIYP010000539.1 GCF_014359905.1 Hoeflea sp.
GGTGCGTCCGTCAGCGGGTCGACCTTGCCGAACCAGTCGGGCTTCAGCCCGTCGATGCTGCCCGGCGCCCTGTGTCCGGCAAGCGCCGAGCCCAGTTCCTCCAGCCCGACACGCGCATCGGCCATCAAGGGCTCGGCCCCGTGCTTCATCGCGTCACAGGCGGCGACATTGAGGCTGACCAACTTGCGCGCGGGGTTGGCGAACAGCCCCCAGGAGCCGGTCGTGAAATCCTGGAACCGGGTGCCGACGCCCAGGACAAGATCCGCCTCGGCACAGACGATATTGGCGGGTTCGCCGCCCGTCACGCCGATGGGGCCGAGGTTCAGCGGATGATCCCATGGCAGCGCCGACTTCCCGGCCTGGGTTTCCGTGACGGGAATGTTGTGCGCCTCGGCAAAGGTTTTCAAAACCCCGGTCGCGCCGGAATAGTGCACCCCGCCACCGGCGACGATCACCGGACGCTTTGCCGCAAGGACCAGCGCAGCCACTGCCGACAATTCGCCGGCGTCCGGACGGATGCGGCGCTGACGCCAGACCCGCGGCGCGAAAAAGCTCTCGGGGTAATCATAGGCCTCGGCCTGCACGTCCTGGCAGAAGGCCAGCGTCACGGGACCGCAATCGGCCGGGTCGGTCATCGTGCGGAAGGCGCGCGGCAGTGCGGTCAGAAGGTGCTCGGGCCGGGTGATCCGGTCGAAATAGCGGCTGACTGGACGGAAGCAATCATTGGCGCTGATCGTGCCGTCGCCAAAGCTCTCGATCTGCTGCAACACAGGGTCTGGGCCGCGATTGGCGAACACATCCCCGGGCACCAGCAGCACCGGAATGCGGTTCACATGCGCCAGCGCCGCCGCCGTCACCATGTTCGTCGCCCCCGGCCCGATCGATGAGGTGGCCATCATCGCCCGCTTGCGCCCGGATTGCTTGGCATAGGCGATGGCAGCATGGGCCATGGTCTGTTCGTTATGGCCGCGATAGGTCGGCAACGCGTCCCGCACGTGGTAGAGCGCCTCTCCCAGACCCGCGACGTTGCCGTGACCGAAGATCGCCCAGCAGCCTGCGATGAACGGCTCGCCGCTCTCGGTCATTTGCGCGGCGATGTATTTCACCATGGCCTGCGCGGCAGTCAGTCGGATCGTCTTCGTCATGTCGCAGCCTTCCGTGCCGTATCCCAAATTTCACAAAGACGCAGATAGCGGCCGGCCATCTGAGCGACCGCCTCGGCGTCGGTCATTTCGTCCTTCATCCAGGCCCGTGCCGCATCGCCAAAGATCGTGCGGCCCACGGCGAAGCCTTTCACCAAAGGCTGTTTCGCAGCCAGCGCAAAGCTCGCCGCCAGATCTTCTTCGGGCGCGTCCAACCCCAGCACCACGATTCCACGGGTTCGCGGATCGTTTCGCTCGATCGCGCGCACGGCGTTCTGCCAAGCCGCCTCGGTCTTGAACGGCTCCAGCTTCCACCAGTCGGGATAGACCCCCGCGTCGTAGAACTGCTGGATCAGGGTGGCCGTTGTGGTCTCACCCACCGGTGCCAC
>NZ_JACIYP010000054.1 GCF_014359905.1 Hoeflea sp.
TGAATGGCTCGTCGGCACCGGTGCCGGCATGAGCCCTAACCCCGGAAAATTCCAGCTCCCGCTGGCCCAAAATCGGGGGGCACGTCAATCCCCGGAAAATTCCAGCTCCCGTTGGCCCAAAATCGGGGGGCACTTCACGAGATGCAGTTCATCAATCCGCCGCATCAGGGCAAGATCGCATTCAGGCACAGGACGAGGCAGATAGTAGACACAGCCACGGCTGAAGCCCAGAAGCTTGGCCTGGCGTACAATGAATAATTGGTGATAACGGTCGATCATTTCTTTCCGCCCAGCAACCCCGCTTTGCCGAGCGCACCGGACATCGCAGCGAAGACACTCATCTCCGCGGAGCATCGTTCTCCAGTCCCAGTGCGCCTATTTTGGCATGAAGCTTTTGATGTCTACGGCCGGGGTCGCCGCTTCTGTCTTGGCTTCACCGCCAAAAACGCCCGTCGCTCCCTCAAGGAGTTGCTCTTTCCATTGCTTGATCTGGTTGGCGTGGACATCGAACTGCTGGGACAATTCCACCAGCGTCTGCTCGCCACGGATGGCGGCCAGCGCCACCTTCGCCTTGAAAGCCGGGGTGTGGTTCCGGCGCGGCCGTCTTGTCATGGTATCTCCTGTTTCCGGCATCCAAGCCAAACTCAGGCAGAAATTCCACCCATCCCTGCTGTGCAGTTTTCCCGAGCCACCTCTCCAATGGGTGGTAGCGTTTTGCAGAATAGAGCTATGTATCGGTCTCCCACGATTTGGGCATCATGGAAACATACCGTTTAGCACGCTGACCAAATGCCTGCGCATGGCCTCTGCTGCGCCGTTGGTATTTCGGTTGGCGATGTTAGAGACAATCTCAGCGTGCTGCTGGCAATATTCCCGGCGTCTTTGTTCGGTGACATGGGCGCGCTTGATTCGCAGCCATTGCGGACGCTTGCGAATCACATCTAGAATTTCCTCAAGCGTCATCAGCAGATCATTGCGGGTCGCGCTGTAAATCAGCCGGTGGAATTCGCCGTCCCATTGCTCGAACCCCTCGAGATCATCCTGCGCCTGGGCCATCTCGTGGGCGTGGCGAATGGCATCGATATCAGCCACCGTTGCATTGGAAACCGCCGCCGCCGCCGCCTGTGGCTCGATGATCAGCCGAACGTTCATGACATCCATCGGGCTCGCGCCGGTCAACCTTTGCAGGATGACGCCGACATCGGTTGTCCCCTCCGAAGCGCCGACAGTCTGCAGAATTTTTGAAACGCTCATCAGAATACCTATTGACCGAAATAGTTCTTGCGCCGTGCCAGAAGATGATCGCGCATTGCAGTTCTGGCTGCTTCGGCATCCCAGTTTTCCAGTGCGCTCATTATACCGTCATGATCATCACAATAGGCCTTGCGACGATCCTCGGTGAACCACAATTTTCGGATCTCCATCATTGGCGCCGCGTAGCGGATGATCGTCATCAGGTTGAAGAATTCGGATATGAACTTGTTGCCCGATGCCAGGCTGATCCGCCGGTGGAATTCATTGTCCCAATATTCGTAGGTCTCGAGTACGGTGTGCTGTTCGGCCATCGCCTTGGCCTGCTGGATTGAGCGAAGATCACTCTCGCTCGCGTTTCGCGCAGCCGCGGCAGCCGCATTCGGCTCGATGAACAGCCGCAGATTGAGAATGTCGAGCGGGCTTGCCCCCTGGAAGCGTTTGAGAATGCCCGACGCATGCGAATCCGGCTTGCCCCTTGCAATGGTCCCTCGCCCAACCTGACGCATGATCAGGCCTTCGTTTTCCAGCTTTGTGAATGCACGCCGAACGGTGTTGCGGGCAACTTCGTAATGGGCGGCAAGCGAACGCTCGTCAGGCATGCGTTCTTCGGCAGCCCATTCCCCCTGCTCCAGCCGTAGCCGCAGATCGGCCTCAATCCGGGTTGATTTTCCTTTCGGCATGCTATCCTCAATCAAAATATACCAATTGCATCTTGGTATATACGAAGTAGACCATTTTTCAATATAAATCCACAAATGGTATAGTAAATAGTGAATATTTGATCTTGATCGTGGGCGAATTCCCTCATAGGCTACCAATCAAGTAAGCCAATAAGATTATTGGTATACCTTGGGAGGGGTTATGAAATTTGTCACTTTCCGCGTTGGCGGCGAGCGCAGGGTTGGTGTGTATGACCCTGCAGACTTGTCCTTGAGGCCGATCAGCATGTCATCTGCTGAGGCGGACAAGGGTGTTGGCGCGCTTCTGGACCGGGACCCAGACTCGCTCGAATTGCTCTCTGCCATCTCGCTTGCATCGGTGGTTCTTGAAGCTCCCTTCCCTCGCCCTTCGCGTAATATCTTCTGTGTCGGCAAGAACTATCGTGAGCACGCGAAGGAGTTTTCCCGCAGCGGGTTTGATTCAAGCGCCGCCATGGGCGAAGTGCCCAAGGAACCAATCATATTCTCCAAGGTGCCTGAATGCGTGATCGCGCATGGCGATGATGTGCGTATAGACCCATCAGTTTCGGAAGCGGTGGACTATGAGGCCGAACTGGCCGTCATCATTGGAACAGGCGGGCGCGGCATCAAGGCTGAAGATGCGATGTCCCATGTCTGGGGCTACACCATCGTCAACGATGTGACCGCCCGCGACCTGCAGGGCCGATACAGCCAGTGGCTGATCGGCAAGTCCCAGGACACGTTCTGCCCGATGGGCCCGGTCGCGGTCACGGCCGACGAAATCGATGTGGCGAACACCGAGCTGCGTTGCATCGTCAATGGCGAAGTCCGTCAGCAGGCCAATACCCGGGATCTCATCTTTGATGTTCCCACCATCATCGCCACCATTTCCGCCGGCGTGACGCTGATCCCGGGCGACATCATCGCCACAGGCACGCCCGCAGGCGTCGGCATCGGCTTCAAGCCACCCAGATATCTCCGTGACGGAGATGTCGTCCGCGTCGAGATTGACGGCATCGGAGCGCTGGAAAATCGTTTTGTCGAGCGGCGCGCATGAGCAGCCGGACCCTTGCAGGCATGATGGTCGAGATCGAGGGTGACGGCGAGCCCATCATGCTGGTGCACGGTCTTGGCGGAACGTCCAATACCTGGCAACCGCTGTTGCCCGCCCTGGCCGGTATGAGGGTCATTCGCCCTGATCTGCCTGGCGCCGGCCGCTCTGTTACCCCGAAGGGGGTGATCGATGTACCCTTCCTGGCGAACGCCTTGATCCGGCTCGCATCAGAGCTCGGCATCGAGACTATGCATCTGGTTGGACATTCGTTCGGCACTCTGGTTGCGCAGCATGTAGCTGCAACACGGCCAGCATTGGTGCGGTCTCTGACGCTGTTTGGCCCCATCATCGAGCCCGCAGACGTGGCACGAGAACGCCTGCGCGGACGTGCAAAGGCAGTCAGGGAACACGGCATGGCGGATGTCGCCGATCAGGTTGCGTCTGCCGGCCTGGCCAGCTCGGCAGCACAGGACAATCCAACTGCTTTGGCCTTCGTCAGAGAAAGCCATATGCGCCAGGACGCCGAAGGCTTCGCCAAATCCTGTGAAGCGCTTGCTGGCGCCGACCGTGCTGCGGCATCGGCGATCAAGTGCCCGGTTCTGGCTGTTGCGGGAGATGAAGACGCCGTCTCGCCGCCGGGTAACGCCTACCAGCTTGCCGACGAGATCAAGGGCGCCAGGGCGCAGATCCTGTCAGGATGCGGACATTGGGCGCCGGTCGAAAAACCGAATGAATGCAGGCAGTTGTTGAGTGAATTTTTACGCGGCTGAACAAGCCGGAGGGACCTCGGGAGGAGTTCAATATCATGGATACTGCAAACGGCTACGGCGCCAATGGGTCGGTCCTGTTTACAAATGTCCGCATTCTGGATGCGACAGGTGAAAACCCATTTACCGGCGAGGTTCTGGTTCAAGGCAACCGCATCAAATCGGTAACCCGCGGCTCGTCAAGATATGGCGCCAGTGCTGCAAGCGGTGCAACCGTGATTGACGGTATGGGCGCAACCCTGATGCCGGGCATGATCGATGCCCACCTCCACCTCTCCTGGAACAATGCGCCCGGCATTGACCCGATCCAGATGATGGAGCTCGAGGAGCATATGCTGGTCACCATGGAAATGGCCAAGCTGGTCCTCGATGCGGGCTTCACCGGCGGCCGCGGCGCAGCTGCTGCCAAGCCGCGGCTCGATGTCGTCGCCAAGCGCTTCATCAATGAGGGCCGGTTCCCCGGTCCGCGCTATCTGGCCGCCGGACCGGAAATCACCACCGTCGGCGGTCTGGGCGATGCAGCACCGAGCCACATTCCGCATGAGGGGCTCAACCTCGGTCTGGTCGTCTCCGGTCCCGAGGAAATCCGCCGCACCGTGCGGCAACTGATCAAGTACGGTGTCGATTCCATCAAGCTCAATCTGTCGGGAGAAGCAATCACCGGCATGGGCGCCGAGGAAACGCCGATGGCGGAAGAGGAAGTGGCGATGGCGGTCAAGGAAGCCAAATGCCGCAACAAGGTGGTGTCTGCCCACGCCCGCTCCTCAGGTTCGGTCAAGCAATGCATTCGCCACGGCATCCAGAATATCTATCACGCCTCTTTTGCTGACGAGGAAAGCCTCGACATGCTGGAAGCGGCCAAGGACAAGCACTTTGTTGCACCGGGTGTCGCCTGGCTGATCAACACCGCCCGCCACGCCGGCGAATGGGGCATCAAGCCCGGCTCTCCGGTGACCATGGAATACGAGCGCGAACTCGAAATGTGCACCCAGACAATGAAGAAGATGCACCGTCGCGGCATCCGCATCTGCATTGGCGGCGACTACGGCTTTGCCTGGACGCCGCAGGGCACCAACGCCCGTGACCTGCAGTATTTTGTCGAACTGTTTGGCTTCTCGCCGATGGAAGCCATTCTTGCCGGCACCAAATATGGCGGCCAGATCATGTGCATGGGTGATGAACTCGGCATGATCAAGGAAGGCTATCTGGCCGATATCCTGCTGGTCGATGGCGATCCGCTGGCCGACATCCGCATCCTGCAGGACAAAAACCGGCTGCTTGCGATCATGAAGGACGGCAAGTTCCACAAGGCGCCGCGCATGAATGACGCGCGCCGCCGGCTGACAGCGTGATCCACCAATGAGCACGCCCGGCGAAGCCAACAGCGATCCACTGGCCACCAGCCCCGGCATGACACGCCGGCAGGGCTGGGGCGTGGTGGCCTTGCTTGCCGCGGCATTGCTGCTCTGGCTGTTCTTTGCCCAATGGCCGGACTGGCTCAACGCAGTTCTTCTCTCCAAGAAGGCGTTTTTGAGCGCCGTCCTGAACGGACTGACGCTGGCGGGCCTCTATTTCCTGGTCGCGAGCGGCTTCACGCTGGTTTTCGGGCTGATGCGCAACGTCAATCTGGCCCACGGCTCTCTGTATCTGCTCGGCGCCTATATCGGTTACGAGGTTGCCAACTGGACCGGTTACTGGCTGCTCGGCGTCGCTGCCGGTTTCGTGGTGCTGGCGCTTGTCGGGCTTGTCATGCAGGTGCTGGTGTTCCGGCGGCTGGAAGGCGACGACCTGCGCCAGACGCTGGTTACCATCGGCATCTCCATTGTGGCCGCCGACTTGATGCTGGCCGCCTGGACCGGCACCACCTATCAGATCCTGGTGCCTGAATGGCTCGACGGGGCGATCAAGACGCCCTTTGTCACGGCTTACCGGTCAAACGGCGCGGCCGTGTTTCTCACCTACCCGTTCTACAGGCTGGTTGTCCTGCTCGTCGCCATCGTCATCGGCATCGGGCTGTGGCTGATGCTCAACAAGACCCGCATCGGCATGATGATCCGGGCCGGGGTCGATGACCGCGAGATGCTCTCGGCGTCGGGCGCCAACGTCCATGCCATCTTCGCCTTTGTCTTCGCGCTCGGCGCCGGACTGGCAGGCCTCGCTGGCGTGGTTGGTGGCTCGGCACTGTCAGTGTCGCCGGGCGAAGACGTCCGCTATCTGCTGGCCTCGCTGGTGGTCGTCATCGTTGGCGGCATGGGCTCGATCACCGGAGCTGCCATCGGTGCGCTGATCATCGGTCTGGCAGAGCAGATCGGCCTGGTTTATTTCCCGACCTACGGCGTTGTTCTGACCTTCCTGATCATGGTCGGGGTGCTGGCTGTCCGGCCGCAAGGCATCATGGGGAGAAGCCTATGACGCTGGCGAATTTCACCCAGCCTCAAACTACCCGCAAGAGCTGGCTGGAGCGGCTTGGGATCGGCCACATCCTGCTGGGGCTGTTTCTCATCATCTATCCGCTGATCGCGTCGGATTTTTTCCTCACGACGATCGGCGGATATTCGATGATCCTTGGCATGATCGCGCTGTCCCTGATGCTGCTCGCAGGGTACGGCGGCATGGTCAGCCTGGCGCAGATAACCATCGCCGGCATCGCCGCTTACGTCATCGCCATCTTCGGCGAGAACAATTCCAACGTCCATGGCTTCGGCTGGCCCTGGTGGATCGCGGCCCCGCTCGGCATCTTTCTGGCGGCACTGTTTTCTGCGATTTTCGGCTGGATTGCGGTCCGGACCGAGGGGATCTACACGATCATGATCACGCTGGCGATTGCCACGGCCGCGTTCTATTTTGCCCAGCAGAACTACACCTTGTTCAACGGCTTTCCCGGCTACAGCGGGCTGCGCGCGCCTGAAGCCTTTGGCCTCTACTGGCGCGAGCCGGTGCCGTTCTACTATCTCTGCCTGGCTTTCGCCGTGCTTGCTTATGCGGCGGTTCTTTACGGGGCACGCTCGACCTTCGGGCTGACGCTGCAGGCGATCCGTGACAATCCGCGCCGGATGCGCGCCATCGGTTACGATGTAACCGCCCACAAGGTGTTTGCATGGTTTATCGCAGGCATCATTGCCGGGACTGCTGGCGTCCTGCTGGCCTGGTTCAACGGCCGTATTTCGCCCGGAACCATCTCGGTCGGGCCGGCCATCAACATCCTCATCATCGCGATCATCGGTGGCCTTCGCCATCCGATTGGCCCGTTTCTGGGCGCTGTCGTGGTCGTGCTGATGCAGACCTTTGCCATCGATATTGTCGGAGCCGAGCGCTTCAACACGTTGATCGGCCTGTTTTTCCTGGTGATCGTGTTTGTATCGCCAGATGGAATTCTCGGACTCTGGGAACGTTTCAAACCGTCCTCGGACCGGGATAGCTGGCACTCGCGGCCGGACGGTACGGGAGTGTAACTGTTGAGGATCTTAGGGAGGAATACATGAGCATTACGAGACGGACCATGCTGGCACTGGCGCTGGCGACGGGATTGGTCGCCCCATCCATCACAATGGCCCAGGCCGAAACCGTGAAAATCGGCCTGCTCGCCACCTTCGAAGGCGCATTTACTGTTTTGGGAGAAGACAGTGAGCGCGGTGCAATGACCGCTGTCGACGAGCTTGGCGACAAGGTTGCCGGCATGGACATCGAGATCGTCAAGGGATCGTCCGACGCATCCCCCGACAGCGCGGTTCGTGCGGCCCGCAAGCTGGTTGAACAGGATGGCGTCAAGATCCTCGTTGGCCCGCTGTCGGGCGACGAAGGCATTGCGGTCAAGGAATATGCCAAGACCCAGCCCGACGTGACCTTCATCAACGGCTCATCGGCCGCACAGGACACCACCTTCCGCGAGCCGGCTGAGAATTTTTTCCGCTTCTCGACGGACGGGGCGCAGTGGATGGCGGGTCTCGGGACCTACGTTTACAACGAAAAGGGCTACAAGACGGTCGCCACCGTGGCGGAAGACTATTCCTTCCCCTACACGCAGGTCTTCGGCTTCATGGCCGAGTTCTGCAAGGCCGGCGGCAAGGTGCCGTCGAAATCCTGGGTGCCGATCGGCAACAAGGATTACTCGTCGGTCATCGCCGCCATTCCTGATGAAGTCGACGCGATCTATGTCGCGCTTGGCGGGGCCGACGCGGTCAACTTCCTGAGCCAGTATCAGCAGTCCGGTGGCCAGGCGCCGCTGATCGGTGGGTCGATCACCGTCGACCAGACCGTTCTGACCTCGAAGGGCAAGTTGCGCGACGTTCTCATCGGCACCCCGGCGGCAGGGCCTACGGCGGATACCAATGACTCGCAGGCGTGGAAAGACTTCGTCGAGGCTTACAAGAAGCAGCCCGGCGCATTCCCGTCGCCATCACTGTTCGCCCATGCCTACTACATCGGCATGAAGGCAGCGATCCTGGCGCTGGATGAAGTCGGCGGCGATCTGTCCGATGGTGGCAAGAAGTACCGCGAGACGCTCGCCAAGCTGTCCTTCGACACACCGACAGGCAAGGTGTCGCTTGATGCCAATCGCAATGCCATCGCCGACATCTACCTGACCGAAGTCACGGAAGATGCTGACGGCAACCTGGTCAACAAGATGATCCAGACCGTCGAACAGGTGAACCAGACGCTCGGCATCGACGAGGCTGAATTCCGTGCGCTTGGCGCGGTCAGCCGCGAAAACCCAAGCTGCCCGTAACCTAACCTGTCAGGGACCAGACCCGTGGAACACAATGTTGCAGCCTCACGTTTGCAGGGAACCAGCGCCCACGCGCTGGAGCTTGAAGGCGTGGCTCGTCATTTTGGCGCACTGGTCGCCCTGACTGGCATCAACATGAGGATCGCGCCCGGCGAACGGCGCGCGGTCCTCGGCTCCAACGGCGCGGGCAAGACCACGCTGTTCAACGCCGTCACGGGTGATTTTCTGCCCACAGCCGGACGCATCCGTTTCTTTGGCGAGGACATCACCGAACTGGCGCCGCATGAGCGCATTCGCCGTGGTCTGCGCCGGACCTACCAGATCTCGCAGTTGTTCACCAATTTGTCGGTGCTGGATTCAATTTATCTGGCCTGCCGCGGGGTTTCGCGCCGGCGCTTTTCGCTGCTGCGCCCCTCGCCGTCGGACACCAACATGGCGCAGGCAGAATCCATCATGCATGTGGTGCATCTGGATGGTGACCGCGACAAGCTGGTGGGCACCCTCTCCCACGGCCAGCAGCGCCAGCTCGAAATTGCCCTGGCGCTCGCGGGTGCGCCGCGCTTCATCCTGTTTGACGAGCCTGCCGCCGGCCTGTCTCCGACCGAACGCCGCGACCTCGTCGCCATTCTCAACGCTTTGCCGAAGTATATCGGCTACATCATCATCGAGCATGACCTCGATGTGGCGCTGCGTGTGTCCGAATATGTCTCGATGATGCACAACGGCAAGCTGTTCAAGGAAGGCACGCCCGAAGAGATCGAAAACGACCCGATGGTGCAGGAAATCTATCTCGGAGGCGGTCATGGCTGAGGGCAAGACCGGATCTGCCAAAGCGGCACTGACGATCGACGATCTGCACGTCTATTACGGCGAAGCCCATGTGGTCCAGGGCGTGTCCCTCAGGCTCGACAGCGGCGTCATGAGCGTCGTCGGCCGCAACGGCATGGGCAAGACGACGCTATGCAACACCATTACCGGGCTCAAGCAGGCCCGCTCCGGCTCGATCCGGGTCTACGGTCGCGAGATATCCCGGCTGGAACCGCACAAGATCCATGCCGCAGGCATTGCCTATGTGCCGCAGGGGCGAAGGGTGTGGCCCAGCCTGTCGGTGGACGAACATCTGCGGCTTGTGGCTTCCAGCGATCAGGAAGCCGCCTGGACGCTTGAGCGCGTGTATCAGACGTTTCCACGTCTTGCCGAACGCCGTAACAATGGCGGCTCGCAGCTGTCGGGCGGCGAGCAGCAGATGCTGGCGATCTCGCGCGCACTTCTGGCCAATCCAAAGCTGCTGGTGATGGACGAGCCAACCGAGGGGCTCGCGCCGGTCATCGTTGACCAGGTGGCCGGGATGCTCTCCATGCTCGGGCACGAGGGCGACATGGCGATCCTGGTGATCGAGCAGAATATTGGCGTGGCAACGGCGGTGTCCGACACCGTGGCGATCATGGTCAATGGCCGCATCAACCGGATCATGGACTCCCGGGCGCTCGCGGCGGACCGAGATCTGCAGCAGCGGCTCCTCGGCGTCGGCCGCCACAATGACGACATCGCGCCGGAGCAGCCCGGCGCCGGGCCCGCCGCGAGCGAACTGCTGGCCCAGGTCTACTCGGTCGAGCGCGGCGGCGCGCAGCAGGATCCGCAATCGCCAGCGGGCGGCAACTATCGCACGATGGATGCGCTTCCCAACCGCTGGAACCTGCCAGCAGCCAGCCTTCGCGACACCGCCTTTCGGGAAAAACAGCCGGAAAATGCCCTGGACAAGGTCTTTGCGCTGCCTCTATCGGAGCGGATCGGCAAGACGGCGCTTGTTGCGGGAACCTTTGACACCAAGGGCGAGGAATTGCGCTTCATCCGCGATTGCCTGAAATCGGTCGGCATTCCGGTCAAGACCGTTGACCTTTCGACCTCCGGCAAGCCGTCGCGCTGCGATGTGACGCCGATGCAGGTGGCATCGATGCATCCGGGCGGCACCAGCGCGGTTTTCGGCAATGATCGAGGCCAGTCGGTAACGGCGATGGCCGATGCCTTCGCCCGCTGGATCTCGCGCGAGACCGGCATTGGCGGCGTCATTTCCGCAGGCGGTTCCGGCGGGACGTCGCTCGCGACCGCCGGCATGCGCGCCCTGCCCGTCGGCATTCCCAAGATCATGGTCTCGACAGTTGCCTCCGGCGACACGGCTACCTTCGTTGGCTCGACCGATATCAACATGTTCCATTCGGTCGCTGATGTTCAGGGTCTCAACCAGATCACCGAGCGGGTGCTTGCCAACGCTGCTCATGCACTCGCAGGCATGATCGCACGCCTGCCGAGCGGGGCCGAGATGATGGCCAGGCGCGCTGCCGCCCGGCCCGCGGTCGGCATGACCATGTTCGGCGTCACCACGACCTGCGTTCAGGCCGTGCAGAAAATCCTCGAGCCGGATTACGACTGCCTGGTTTTTCACGCCACCGGTACCGGAGGCCGCGCCATGGAGGCACTCGGCCATTCCGGCATGCTGGCCGGGTTTGTCGACATCACCACCACCGAAGTCGCCGATATGATTGTGGGCGGCGTGTTCCCGGCGGATGAAAACCGCTTTGGCGCAGCCATTGAAACCGGCCTGCCCTGGGTTGGCTCTGCCGGTGCGCTGGACATGTGCAATTTCGGAGCGCGCGCGACAGTGCCCGAGCGCTTCAACGGGCGCAATTTCGTCATCCACAATCCTGCTGTCACGCTGATGCGCACAACGGCGCAGGAAAACCAGGCAATGGGCGAATGGATCGGTGAGCGGATGAACCTGATGGAAGGTCCGGCGATCTTTCTCATTCCGGAGGGTGGCGTCTCCATTCTCGACAAGCCCGGCGGGCCGTTTCACGATCCGGCAGCCGACAAGGCGCTGTTTGATGCGCTCGAAGCCACCGTGCGCCAGACCGCGCGGCGCAAGATCGTCCGCGTCAACGCAAACATCAATGACGAGGCGTTTTCCATCGCAGTGGCAAACGCCTTCAGGTCAATCGCGAACCCGCTTAGGAGAACGGCATAGTGGCAAGATTTGAGCGCAAGGCAATTATCGACCGGTTGCAGCAGATGAAGCGCGACCGCGTTCCGATCATCGGCGGTGGCGCGGGAACCGGTCTGTCGGCCAAATGCGAGGAACAGGGCGGCATCGATCTGATCGTCATCTATAATTCGGGCCGTTACCGCATGGCCGGCCGCGGCTCGCTGTCGGGTCTGATGGCCTACGGCAACGCCAATGACGTGGTCGTGGAAATGGCGCACGAAATCCTGCCCGTGGTCAAGAACACGCCGGTTCTGGCAGGCGTCAATGGCACGGATCCGTTCTGTATCTTCGACAAGTTTCTGGGCGACCTCAAGGATCTCGGTTTCGCCGGGGTACAGAACTTCCCCACCGTCGGCCTGATCGATGGCACCTTCCGCGCCAATCTCGAAGAGACCGGCATGTCCTATGGGCTCGAGGTCGACATGATTGCGGCCGCTCATCAACTGGACATGCTGACCACGCCCTATGTCTTCTGCGAGGACGACGCCACTGCAATGGCGAAGGCCGGTGCGGACATCATTGTCTGCCATCTGGGCCTGACCACAGGCGGCTCCATCGGTGCGGAGACCTCGCTGAGGCTCGAGGACTGTCCGGCGATGGTCGATGCCTGGTCGGAAGCAGCATTGAAAGTCAACAAGGATGTGCTGGTGCTGGTGCATGGCGGCCCGGTATCGTCCCCCGATGATGCAAGCTTCGTGCTCAACCGCACCAGCAATTGCCATGGGTTCTATGGTGCATCATCAATGGAGCGACTGCCCACGGAGCAGGCGCTGACGGAACAAACACGCAAATTCAAGGCGGTCACCTTCTAGGCAACATGCCCGGGACGCCAAGAACGAAGACTTGAATACTGGGAGGAATGAAATATGTCTGGCGAAATGCTTGGAACAGCATTGCTGTGGCTCATCGGCTTTGCAATCGCAGTCGTCATCGCGGTCTATATCCTGCGGTGGTTGTATCGCAGGTCGACAAAGGAAATCGCGTTCGTTCGGACCGGTTTCCTTGGTGAGAAGGTGGTCGTCAACGGCGGCGCTTTCGTCATTCCCGTGTTGCACGAAACCACCCCGGTGAACATGAATGTCATCCGCATCGAGGTGAAGCGCGAGAACGATCACGCGCTGATCACCAAGAACCGCATGCGCGTCGACATTTCCGCCGAATTCTTCGTCCGCGTCGGCTCCTCCCGCGACGCGGTAGCGTCCGCCGCCCAGACACTCGGCCGCCGCACCATGCAGGAAGACGGCCTGCGCACACTGCTGGAAGGCAAGTTCGCATCCTCCATGCGCACTGTGGCCGCGCGCATGGCATTGGAAGACATGCACGAGCAGCGCGGAGAATTTGCCAAGGAAGTGCGGGATCTTGCGGCTGAATCGCTGGCGCACAACGGCCTTGATCTCGAATCCGTGGCCGTCGTCGATCTCGACCAAACCGGGCTGGAATATTTCGATCCCTCGAACGCCTTTGATGCCGATGGCCTGACCCAGATCACCGAATCGATCGAGGCGCGGCGCAAGATGCGCAACGAGATCGAACAGCGCACTCTGGTGGAAATCCGCACCCAGAACCTCCATGCCCAGAAGCAGGTCTACGACATTGACCGCGACCAGGAATATGCGCGGCTTGAACAGGAACGGGAGCTTGAGGTTCGACGCGCAGCACAGCGCACCGAACTTGTTCGCGAACGCGCGCTGCGCGATCAGGAATCGGAGCAGGCGCAACTCGCCTCCCGCGAGGCGATCGAGAAATCAAGGCTCGCCCAGGAGCGCGCGATCACCGATGAACGCATCAAGTCCGAAGAGGATACCCAGCGCCGCGAGATCGCACGTCGGCGGACCATCGATGAAGCCGAGATGAAGACCCGCGAGAAGACCGAGCGCGAGGAAATCGCTCTTGAACTCGAGCTCGAAAAGGCCCGGATCAAGCGGGACCTCGAGCAGCGCGAGCTGGAAATCGCCCGCGAGAAATCCGTCGAGATCTATGCACTCGAGCGCCAGATCGCGGTCGCCGCCAAGGCGGTCGAACTGGCCACCGCGGAAGCGGAGAAGAAGCGCAACGACATCGTCCAGGCGCAGCTGAACGAAGCCGAGCGCATTGCCCAGGAACGCGCGCTTGACGAGGTCCGCATTGAACGCGAACGCCGACTCGACGAATTGCAGATCGCCAAGCGGCAGGCCTTCGAGGAAGCCGAAATCGCCATGGGCGAGGAAATCGAACGGGCGCGTCTCGCCACCGAGCGCGCCGTGGCCGAAGCCACCATCCTCAACGAGCGTGAAATCCGCACCGCGCGCGTCAACCGCGACCGTTTTGTCGAAATGGCCGAAATGGAAAAGGCCATCGAACTGGCCAAGAAATCGCAGGAGCGCTCTTCCGCCCTTGCCGCGGCGTCAGCGGTTCGCACCAAGGCCATCCAGGCCGAGGAGCAGACCTTGACGGCGCGCGAAACCGAGATCGCCGAGCGTCGCAAGCTGACGGAAATCATCGCCACCCAGCGGGAGACGGAGACACAGGCTCTGCGGGTGACGGCAAAAGCCGACGCCGAGATGAAGGCCGCCAAGAGCCTGGCCGAAGCGCACAAGATCGCAGCGGTCGCAAATGCGGAAGCCGAGAAGATTTCGGCTCTCGCGGCAGCCGAGCGCTATCAAGTGGATGCTGCCGGAAGGCGGGCACTCAACGATTCCGAAAACGTTCTCTCCGAACCCGCTCGCCAGGCCCGTATCCGCGAGAAACTGCTCGACAAGATCGAGGGCATCGTTCGCGAAAGCGTCAAGCCGATGGAGAAGATCGAAGGCATCAAGATCCTTCATGTCGACGGCATGCATGGCGGCGGCGAAGGCGGCCGCAAGAATGTCACCGATGAGGTCATCGATTCCGCTCTACGCTACCGGGTGCAGGCGCCGATGATCGACAATCTGATGAAGGAGATCGGCATCGAAGGCGGTTCGATGGGACGCATGACAGACGTGCTGCGCGACGCCAAGGACATGTCTTCGTTGGTTCAGAAAGCCGAAGGCAAGAAGCTGGACAAGCCGTCCGATGATGATGACCGGGATCGCTGAGGCAGGATCATGACCACTGTGTACGTTTCAGCCGTGATCCCGGCGCCGGCATCGACTGTCTGGGGATGGGTACGCGACTTCAATGCGCTCCCGCGCTGGACCCCGTTCGTCGCCGACAGCCGGATCGAGCAGAACCTGCCGTCGGACAAGGTCGGCTGCATCCGAAACTTCGTCCTCAAGGATGGTGGCCGGATCCGCGAGCAGCTTCTGGGGCTCTCGGATTACGAGATGAGCTGCACCTATTCGATCCTCGAAAGCCCGATGGCGGTGGAAAATTATGTCGCAAAGCTGTCGCTGACCCCGGTCACCGATACCAACACCACATTCGCGGAGTGGCAGGCGGATTTTGATTGCCCGGCGGAGAAGGAACGCGAATTGACCCAGCAGATCGGCGTCAACGTGTTCAAGGCGGCGTTCGATGCGCTGAAGCTGAAAGCGGCCGGGCGGTGACCCTGTCTGCCACCGTCATTGATCCGGTTTCAGTAGCGCGAGGCCTGTGAGCGCAATGGTCCGCGTTGTCCAATCCGCAGTCATCGACGCTCCATTGGATGAGGTCTGGCGGCTGTTGCGCGACTTCAACAGCCACGATCAATGGCATCCGGCAATTGCCGAAAGCCGCATCGAGGACGGGCATCCGGCGGACATGGTGGGCGCTGTGCGGTCGTTTTCGCTCACCGACGGTGGCCGCCTGCGAGAACAATTGCTGCGCCTCAACGACCGCGATCATGAACTTACCTATTGCCTGCTGGAAGCGCCATTGCCGCTTTACGGCTATGTCGCGAAGATCAAGCTCCGCCCTGTAACTGAAACCGGTCAGACGTTCTGGCAATGGGAATCCAGCTTCACCACGCCGAAGGATCAACAGGCCACGCTTTCCGATCTGGTGGCGAACGGAATCTACCGGGCCGGCATGCGGGCGCTGGAGGCCTATCTGAGTACGCCTGCCCCGCGTCCTGCCCATCCGGGGCCTGCGGTTTCACCCCGGATCACGGACATTGCCTCGCCGGACACCGGCGACACTCGCCAACTGGTCCACGTGCCTCAGGTGACTGCCGGTTCTGGCGAAACAATGACTTCCGACGCCATTGTGATGGACCGTCATGGTGGCCCCGAGGTTCTGCAGTTGCGGCAGGTCAAGGTCCCTGCCCCGGGACCGGGTCAGGTTCGCATCCGCCAGTCCTTTGTCGGTGTCAATTTCATCGACGTCTATTGCCGGACCGGGTATTTCGACCTGCTCAAGCCGCCCGGTGTGCCGGGAATGGAGGCCGCGGGAACGGTGGAGTCGGTCGGGCCCGGTGTGGCCCATCTTTCGCCTGGCGACAGGGTTGCCTATGCCTGCGGCCCCGTCGGCGCCTATACCGCCTGCCGCACCATGGACGCGGAACTGGTGGTACCCATCCCCGTCTGGTTTTCAGACGAGATCGCCGCCGCTGGCCTGCTCAAGGGCGTCTCCGCCGGGTTCTTGCTGCATGACGTACATTCGGTGCAGCCAGGCCAGCATTTGGTCATCCATGCCGCTGCGGGCGGTGTCGGCTCTCTGGTGGTGCAATGGGCGCGCGCAATCAGTGCGCATGTCATTGCCACCGTTTCAAACCACGACAAGGCTCAGCGTGCCCGTCAGCTCGGCGCGCATGATGTCATTATCGGACGTGGTGCTGAATTCGTCGACGCAGTGATGGACATCACCCAGGGCAGAGGCGCTAACGTCATCTATGACGCCATCGGCCGTGACAGCTTCGACTGGTCGATAGCAGCTCTTGCCATACGGGGCCATCTTGTCAGCTTCGGTCAGGCCTCCGGCCCGATCGGCGAGAAAGATATCGGCGGTCTGGCGTCGAAATCCGTCACCCTTTCGCGGCCCAATTACGGCCACTACACTGGCACCCGCGCCGAGATGCAGATGCAGAGCGCGCGGCTGTTTGATGCGCTCGAACGCGGCTACCTCAAGATTGATGCGCCTACGGTATACCCCTTGGCCGATGCAGCCCGAGCCCATGACGATCTGGAAAACAGCAGAACCACCGGATCGATTGTGCTGAAAGCATGAACTGGCAAGACCTCGCATGCTGCATCAAACTCCGATGAGGATTTGCTGAATTTTTGCGATATCCGGCTGACCCTGCCACCGAAAGCGACGAGGAGGCATAGGAATTTGCCACATAATGGCTACGGACCTACAGCAACGAACGGCCCAAAACGACCATTGGCGGCATCACACCCGCACAAAAACTGCAAATGGCTGCGTGACTTCTACAATAGCGTCCCACTAAAAAAAGGGGGTTACCACGTCAACGGCACCCAAAGACCGGGTAGAGTCTGCTTAAACACACCGGCGTTTGTTTATCATATCAGCCATGATGCAGAGCAGTTCGAACATGATGGTCGCACCCGCAAGTGCTGTCATGCCTGCCAGATCGAACGGAGGGGCCACTTCCACCACATCGGCGGCCACGATGTTGACGCCGTCCAGAAGCCGAACGAGTTCCTGTGCCTCGCGGGTTGAAAAACCGCCGATTTCAGGTGTGCCGGTTCCCGGTGCCATGGATGGGTCAATGCAGTCGATGTCAAACGATACATAGGTACGGCCGGAACCGACAATGCTGCGCGCCTCTTCCATCACGCTTGCGGCACCTCTCCGGACGAACTCTTCCATGTAGATGATCCTTATGCCCTGCGCCTTCGCCCAGCCATGCTCGTCAGGATCATAGACCGAACCCCGGATCCCGATCTGCACGACCCGCTTCGGATCCAGCAGGCCTTCCTCGATGGCCCGCCGAAACGGCGTTCCGTGGGTGAAGGGGTTGTCGCCGAAATAGGTGTCGTTTGTGTCGGAATGGGCATCGAAATGGATCATGCCGACAGGCGCGTCCTTTGCCACGGCGCGCATGACGGGCAATGTGGTCAGGTGATCGCCGCCGACTGAAAGCGGCAGTGCACCGGTGGCGACGATTTCCGCCATGCCTGCCTCGATGCGCGCCAGACCATCAAGCAGATTGATCGGATTGACCGACAAATCGCCCACATCCGCCACATTGGCGATATCGAACGGGGCAACACCGCTGACATGATGCGCCCGTCGCATCAGGCTCGACTGGCTGCGGACTTCGCGCGGACCATGCCGTGCGCCCGCCCGGTTGGTCGTCCCGCCATCCCACGGAATTCCCACCAGCGCGATATCCAGTCCCTCGGCGGTGACCACAGCTGGCAGCCGCATGAATGTGGAATGGCCGGCAAACCGCGGCACATCGGCTGCATCCACTGGCTGGTTGAACTTGTGCGCCATGGTCTTACCTTCCTGAGAATTCGCGGTTGACGATTTCGACAATGCCCGCCTCGCAATCGGCAAGCAGCCATTCGCCCTTTTCAGCCGATGATCCTTCCGTCAGCGACAGAACGCCCGAGGGGGGAACTTCATCGCATGGCTTCGGGTAACGGTCATAGGGCAGAAACGCGGCGGGGCCGTCATGGCTCGCCTTGGTCAGATCCACAAGGTCGGGCCTGAGCGCCATCATCATCGATGTTTCAATGACGCTCGCATGTTCGAGTTCGATGCCGGGGTAGCCGTCGGGGAAAATTCGGTCGAGGGTTTCGCTGCGGACCATGTCCCAATGGTCGATCCGTATGATGGTCAGGTCCGACACCCGTTCGCGACCAAGCACGTCAAGCGCAAGCTCGATTCCCTCGATTGTGGCTGCTATGTTTTCATAGTGGCCATTCACCGTGACAATCTTGCGGATGTTTTGCCGGTAAAGATCGCAGATGACATCACGAATGATGAGCGAGAACGTGTTTGCAGTCAGGTTGATGGTGCCGGGAAAGCCGGGGCCGCCTCCGGTTTTGGGCTGACTCCGGTTGCCATAGGCAATGGTCGGCAAGACAAGCCCTGACACCTTCTTCGCTGCCCGTGCCGCGATGGCCGTCGGCAGCACCACATCGACATTGAGCGCCATGTGACGACCGTGCTGTTCAGTTGCACCCAGCGGCAGAAACACCGGCGCGCCAGCCGCAACGCGGCGCTCGACCTCCGGCCAGGGCAATTCGGCGTAATACACAGTCTCAGTCATGGTTTTGTCCATCATGTCATCACCGCGCCACCATTGGCACCAAGGCATTGTCCGGTGAAAAAAGTTGCGCCCGGTCCCGCGAGGAATACAACGGCGGCGGCCACCTCGGCGGGTTGTCCGATGCGGCCCATGGGAAGGGCGGTTTCAAGCGCTTTTTGCTCGGTGCTCAGGCTGTCATAATTCAACAGAGGCGTATCGGTCGGCCCGGGCGCCACGGCGTTGACCAGAATGGCCGGGCTCAGCTCCCGTGCCCAGGATCGGGTCAGACCAATCATGGCAGCCTTGGTTGCGGCATAGACAGAAGCGCCAGCGCGACCCAGATAGGCGAGTTCGGAGGCAATATTTATGATGCGGCCACCCTCGCTCATGTGCGGGTGCACTTCGCGGGTGACGAGGATGGTGCCGCGGACATTGACCGCAAACATCCGGTCAATGTGATCACTGGTAATCGCGCCGAGATCCCGCTCCTGCAGGATACCTGCATTGTTGACCAGAATATCAATACCGCCCAGCAGCTCTACGGCATTCCGGATAGCTGCAATGATGTCTGCTTCCGAGGTCAGGTCGCAGTTGAGGATCGGAAATGCCTGATCCGATTGAGCTATATCCAGGCCGACAACCTGCGCACCGGCTTGTGAAAGCGCGATCGCCGATGCAAGTCCGATTCCGCTTGCCGCGCCGGTGACCAAGGCGCTTTTTCCGTCAAGCGGCCTCACCATGGAACTTCTCCCCGATCGACGCCCAGGGTCTGCCCGGTGATATTGGCGGCGAGGCTCGAGCCCAGAAACAAATAGGTCGAGGCCATGTCGGCGGGTTCCATCAGGCCCGGCAGCGCCTGACCCGACATGATGCGCTCAAGAAGGATATCTTCGGGGACTTGCTCTTCCGCCGCCATGCGTCCGAGCGAGCGCATCGATGCCTCGGTCCGCACCCAGCCCGGACAGACCGCATTGACGCGGATGCCGCGCGGCCCCAGTTCCGTGGCCCATGTCTTGGTTAGGCCGATGATGGCGTGCTTGCTTGCCACATAGGCTCCAAAGCGCGGCTCGCTGACCCGGCCCCAAATGGAGGCCGTGTTGATGACGGCTGCACCGGATACCATGCGCGGCAGCGCCAGGGTCGTAACCAGGGTGGTGCCGATGATGTTGATTTCGATGACGCGGCGAAAGTCGTCAGCAGCCTTGTCGCTTCCGTCCTCAAGCGGCGTCATCAATTCGAGCCCTGCATTGTTGATGAGCACATCGATCTGCTCGAGCGGCTTGAGCGCGGCAGCAACTTCTGCCTTGTCGGAAATGTCGGCCACCGAAGCCGTCGCGCCCAGTTTTGACGCGACGTCCATGACAGACGCTTCGATGTCGATCAGGTGCAGTCGAGCGCCAGCGGCAGCAAATCCTTCTGCGATCCCGAGCCCGATGCCGCGAAATGCACCGGTGATCACCACATTCCGGTTGGTGTAGTCGATGCGCATAGACCCCTCATCTGATCGGTTCATCATGATTTTTGCCCCTCTTCCCGCATCAACCGCATGATCTTGCGCTCGAGTCCGCCATAGCCCGGCAGGGCGAGCAGATCTTCCTTGTTCTTCAGCCGTCCGGAGGACTTGAAATCGGGGATGATCTCTTCCTTGATCCGTCCGGGATGGCTAGACAGAAAAACGATCTTGTCCGCCAGAAAGATCGCCTCTTCAATGTCATGGGTGACAATGATCATGGTGGTGCCGGAGGCTTCGGCAATGTCGATCATCAGTTCCTGCATCTGCCACCGGGTTTCGGCGTCAAGGGCGCCGAAAGGCTCGTCCATCAGCAGGATATCAGGTGCGTTGGCGAGTGTGCGGGCTATAGCCACCCTTTGACGCATGCCGCCGGAAAGCTGCGACGGATAGGCGTCGATGAACTTCGACAGGCCTACAAGTTCAATGAAATGGGTAGCCCTTTCGCTGCGTTCCCTTTGGGCGACACCGTTGATCTTCATGCCGAATTCAACATTTCGCCGAACCGACAGCCAGTCAAAGGACGTATAGGCCTGAAACACCATGCCGCGGTTGCGGCCCGGACCCTCTATGGACGTGCGGTTGAGATAAATGTCGCCGTTTGTCTGGGTTTCGAGGCCCGCCACCATGCGCAATATGGTCGACTTTCCGCTGCCTGACGGCCCGAGCAGAACGCAGATCGTCCCCTTGACGACATCAAAGGAAATATCCTCGACCGCGGTGATGCTGGTGCCCTTGCGCAGCTCGAATCGCTTTGAGACGTTTTCAACCTTCAGCAACGGATCGGTCATTATCGCTGCCTTTCGAGATAGGGGAAGAGGCGGCGGTGAAGCACGCCGAAGAGCACGTCAAAAAGCAGGCCCAGCACACCGATGACAATGATGCCGGCGAGGATCTCGTCGGTGTGCAGAAACCGCCGCGCCCGCATCATCATCGCGCCAATGCCGGTGGTAGAGGCAACAATCTCGGCAATCACCAGATAGGTCCAGGACATGGCGAGCATTTGCCGCATCGCAATCACGATATTGGGCAGGACCGCGGGCAAGATAACACCGAAGACGGTGACCGTCCGGTTTGCGCCCAGGGTGAGCGCAGTCTCGATCAGTTCCTTGCGCACCTCCTTGGTGTGGTCGGCAATCAGCGTGATCAGGAAAAAGATCACGCCCAGAAACAGAAGCGCGAGCTTGGGCGCTTCTCCCGTGCCGAACCACATCAGAAGAATGGGAATGAAGGACGGGGCGGGGAGATATCGCCAGGCCGATACAAAAGGCGCGAAAATCGCGTCGATCGCTGGAAACGCCCCCATGGCAACCCCGAGCGGAACCGCCACCATGCAGGCAAGCGCAAAGGAGGCCAGCACCCGGCCGATGGAGATGAGAACGTCGGTGGAGAAGCCCTGTTCGGCGAACAGGGTGTAGATGGCCAGGAACACCTTGGCGGGGGTGGGCACCAGCAACGGATTCACCCAGCCCGCGCTGGACGCAATGATCCAGACTGCAAAAAAGGCGACCCAGATTCCCACCGATGACAAAATCGCCCGTCGGGGTGAGACCGGAGAACGAACTTCAAACCAGCGCTTGCCGCCCATTCACCGATCTCCCTTCAGGATATTTGCCAAAACAGGATTGTTCCGTCGCACCGGACGTTCCCTCTCGCCTAATTGGCCGAAAAGGACTGCCGGTATCCGCTTGCCACGAGATCACCCATGAGGCTGCAATCGATACCCTTGCTGACATCGACCTTGTTTTTCATCAGGCCAAGCTTGATCCACCAGTCATTGGTGAGCTCTTCGGAGCCTGCCATGGAGCCGTTTGGCAATCCGAACGGGGGCTCGCCGTCAAGGACGCCACAGGTGCGGGCCGCCTCGTCGAAGTCGAACATGTAGATGCCGCCTTCAAGGCTCTTGCCGTTGGTGCCGATCACATAATTGATGTCGTCGACAGGCCATTTCAGAAAGTCAGCCATCAGCTGGTTGGTTTCTTCCACATTTGCGTGCCAGTAGCCGCGCGCGTCCCATTCGGCCTTCAGGACGGCAATGGCTGCCGTGCGACGCTCTACGATAAAGGTCTTGTTCATGTACATGGAGTCCATGAAGATACCGGTCTTCAGCATGTCCGGATCGGTGGTGTTGACGACGCTTTCCGCACCCGGCATTGCTTCCAGAACCTTGGAAATCCATGGTTCGTACATGTAGGCTGCCGACAAATCCCCTGACAACATCGGACCGACGGCTTCGTCCGCATTGAGGTTGACCCATTCAACATCGCCGGGGGCAATGCCCTTGCTGTCGAGCCAGAGACCCATCAGCAGGTGGCCGATATAGGCTTGCGGTGCTGAAACCTTCTTGCCCTTGAGGTCTTCCGGCTTGATGCCCGGCGCAAGGATGATGTGATCAACGCCATAGGACGGGTTGAGATAGGCCACGTTCGAGACATTGAGGCCGCTTTCGACGGCTACCGGCACATATTCCGCGGTGCAGCCATAAACATCGATCTGGCCCGCAGCCAGTGCCGAATGGCCACCAAGCGGGTCCTCGAAAATGGTGATGTTGAGATCATAGCCCGGGATCAGCGCTTTCTGGCGGGCGACTTCCAGCATGGCGTATCCCGGCCAGGAAACGCACACGCCGACATTGACGGTTTCATTGGCAAGCGCGGCGCCGGACATGAGCACGGTGCCAACCGCGGCAACTGAGAGGAATTGAGTCAAACAGCGCATGGGGACGTTCTCCAAAAAAGTGGTCGACTGGATTCAGTGTATGATATAAAAACTTTTAGTCTATAAAAAAATTTAGGGAGTCGAAAATTCATGGCCGGACAAGCACAGGTGGATGCCGGACAGCCCTCTCCGGAGAAGAAAGCAACTCCGGGTCTTCGCGAACGGCAGAAGGAGGACCGGCGCTCACGCATTGTCGATGCGGCGCGACAGCTGTTCGCCAGTTCCGGGCTGGAAGACATCACGATCGAGGCAATCGCCGAGATCGCCGGTGTGTCCAGTGTGACCGTCCACAATTATTACGGGACCAAATCAGGCGTGCTGCTTGCGCTGGTCGCCCAAAGTGACCGTCAACTCATCGAAACGCTGGAGCGTGAACTCGCGGGCAAGACCAACAATCTGGTGGATCTGCTCGAAGCGTTTCTGGACATCATTTGTCAGCACACGCTTACGCATCTGGACAAGGCCATATGGCGACAGGTCATCGCATCCTCCGTCAATGACACCGATCCCCGCTTTGGCAAGGTCTACACCGCGCTCGATGAACGCCTGGCCTATGTGTTGATCACCGAGATCAAGGTTCTGCAGGCAGCGGGTCATGTGAATCCGGCAGTAAAGCCAGGTGATCTGGGCAAGGCCCTGTTCAATTTGCAGAACATGCGCTTCATCGAGTTCATCGCCACCGATACGGTTTCCAAGGACAGCGTGGTCGAAGCCCTGAAGCGCGATATTACGGCTCTTTTGGCAGTGGCGTGATCTCGGCGCAGCCTAACAGATGGCAATTGCTGAAAATTCTTAGACGCAAAAAGCAGCATCAGCTCACAGAGACTGCGTCAAGCCGGACCGCATAACGAACCCTATGGAACACGACACGTATCTGCAAACCTGACTGCAGCTCACACGCCTGAAGCACAATTCTCCAAGGCAAACTTTTGTCGCAAATGAGCTGCAAACGCCTTTTTGAATGTCTTGAGAACGGTTGCGCAGAAAGCCTGTTGACCTTCCAATGGCTGGAAGGTTCAGAATGTGTTCGACCACGTCCAATCCAGGACGGCAAAGGAGCTGCGTCATGAACATTGGTGAAGCCGCGAAGGCAACCGGCATATCGGTGAAGATGCTGCGCTATTATGATGAAATCGGCCTCGTGCGCCCCGCATCGCGGGCCTATTCGGGCTATCGCGTCTATTCCGAGAAGGACATCTCGATGCTGCGCTTTGTGCGCCGCGCCCGTGACCTGGGCTTTCAGGTCAAGCAGATCTCTTCGCTTCTGGATCTCTGGGAGGACGGAAGCCGCGCGAGCGCAGATGTCAAGTCGCTGGCCTTGAGCCATGTCCGCGACCTGGAGCAGCGCCGCCGCGAACTCGACGAGATGATCGGGACGCTGCAACATCTGGCGCATCACTGTCATGGCGACAATCGACCCGACTGTCCCATCCTGAGCGGTTTGAGCGCCGAGGAAGAAGAGGTCCCGCCGAAGCCACGGCGCAACAAGACTTCGCGCCGGAGTTTCGCGGTCACCGGTTGACGTCTGCCGGCAAGCGCGGGAACAGTTGCTGCCAGGCGGGAAACCCCGTCGCAAGCAATAGCATAACATTCATCGTCGAGGCTCGCAGCGTCTGGACCCCGCCGGGCTGTCGCCCGATATCCGACGCTACCCCCACAGCCGCTGGCCGCTGATCTTGAGAGCAAGCCATGTGTCGGCGACATCGAGAGGGGCAACCTGCGAAGAAGGCGTTGCATGTTCGCCGATGTGGTCGCGGCTTCGGTTGCAACCCGGGTGGCTCATCGGCGCGAAACGATCCAGTAAGTCTGCTCATTGTCAGCCGCCCCAGGAACCTCTGCCCGCACACCGGACCTTCCCCCTGACTTCACCGAAATCTGACGGCTCGATGCAGGCGAAGCGCCAAGGGGCATAAGCCCATATGGCGCGCCGCCTTTCACGTATCTCAACCGGCAGCGGCGATGTCGCCAGCACCCTGTTCGACATCCGGCGTGAAGAACACGTCGGCATGCAGGTCGTTCCGCTGAAGGCCCAGGCCAAGGACAACCTCCGTCAGGGCTTCCATCATGACAGGCGGACCTGCGGTGTAGCACTTCCAGCCCCCGAGATCCTCCAAGTCCGCACGGATCGCGGAATGAACGAAACCCGTTCGCCGGGCGGTCGCGGTCGAAGGCGCCGAGAGAACCGGCACCACGGTCATGTCGTTGTGCCGGGCGGCGAGCTCTGCCAAGCGATCCAGGCCATAGAGGTCGCGTTCATCCCGCCCCGCGACATACACGCGGATCGGTTGCCGCATGCCCTGCCCGACCGCGCCTTCCAGGATCGACAGGATCGGCGCGAGACCAGAACCTCCGGCGACGACAAGTATGGGACCGGTGTGTCCGGACCGCAAATGCGCAGATCCCCGCGGGCCTGTCACCCTGACGCGGTCTCCGACTCTGAGGCGGTCATGGATCGCAGCCGAGGTCCGTCCGCCCGGAACCCGGCGGACATGGAACTCCAGCTCTTCTGCGCCCGGAACGCTTGCCATCGAATAGTCGCGGGCAGGCTCGCCGGGAAGCTCCAGTGTTGCGTACTGACCAGGGGCAAAGCGGAGCGGCGAGCAGCTGGTTTTCAGCCGGAGACGGAGGATATCGTGGGTCAGAAGCTCCCGATCCACGACCTCCGCTTCCAACTCGCGAAGCGGATAGCTGGTCGCCGCGTCCTCGTCTTCGAGCCAGGCGACGCTCGCCGGCCCCTTCGGCACCGTGCGGCAGGCCAGTATGAGGCCGCTTTCGCGTTCCTCGGGCGTCAGGGCGAAGCGCGAGTGATCGAGGAGGTCGACCTCGCCGCCGGCCAGGCGGGTCTTGCAGTTGCCGCACCGGCCCGACTTGCAGCCATGCGGGTAGTCGATGCCCTCGTTAAGAGCGGCGGAGAGAATGGTCTGTCCGCCCGGTACCGTGATGGTCCGGCCGATGTTCAGGAGAGTGACGTCAGGCATTTTCTTGTCCTCCGTTGCAGGAAAGGGTGCCCGCGGGCGCGCAGTGGACGATGCCGGTGCCGCTGACGGCGGCGCAGGCGCAGAGTGTTTCGGGGAGCGAGGGCCGCCGCATCGCATCGAAGGTCAGAGCGGCCATTGTCCCAACTCCTTGAGATGGGCTTCGATCCGCGGCTTCTGATCCACGAAGGCGCCGTAGGTGAACCAGTCGCTGATCTCGGTGATCGGGGCGACGCGAACTCCGAAGCGCCGCTTGGCATCCTCCATTACCGCCTGGCCGGTGAGGTCACGCTCGGCGTAGTCGATGCCGACGCGCGCCAGCCAGGACTTCAGCGAACGGCAATCGGGGCAGGTCGGGGTGGAATAAACAACAACGGTATCGGTCATGGCGGTTCTCCTTGGGTGAATTGTCGGAAATGAGGGGCGCGTCCCCGGGCATGCCGGGGACGCGATGCGGTCAGGCCATGGATGCCTTGAACCTGCGAAGGCGCAGCGCGTTGCCGAGGACGAAGACCGACGACAAGGCCATGGCGCCAGCGGCGAAGACCGGGGACAGCAGAATGCCGGCGACCGGCCACAGCACGCCCGCGGCGACCGGAATCAGCGCCGCGTTGTAGGCAAAGGCCCAGAACAGGTTCTGGCGGATGTTGCGCATCGTCGCCCGGCTGAGCGCGATGGCGGTCGGCACGCCCTTGAGGCTTCCGGACATCAGCACCACGTCGGCGGCTTCGATGGCCACATCCGTGCCGGTGCCGATGGCGAGACCCACATCCGCTTCGGCCAGCGCCGGGGCGTCGTTGATGCCGTCGCCGACAAAGGCCACTGCCCCCAGCGCCTTCAGGCGCTTGATGGCCGCCACCTTGCCGTCGGGCAGAACCTCGGCCACGACCTCGTCGATGCCGAGACTGCGACCGATGGCCTCGGCCGTGCGCCGGTTGTCGCCGGTGATCATCGCGACCTTGAGACCCAGGGCATGGAGCGCGCGGATCGCGTCCGGCGTCGTCTCCTTGATCGGGTCGGCAACCGCGATGATCGCGGCGAGGCGTCCGCCGATGGCGGCGTAGAGCGGCGATTTGCCTTCGTCTGCGAGGCGTGCTGCCGTCTGCGCGAAACGGCTCACGTCATGTCCGAGCCTGGCCATGAACCGGTCAGCGCCGATTTCGATGCGGGTGTCATCGACCTCGGCGGTCACGCCAAAGCCGGTCACGCTGTCGAAGCTCGTCAGCGTGGGCAGGGACAGGCCCTCTGCCTCTGCCGCCTCGACAATCGCCCGGGCGATGGGATGCTCGGACTTGGCCTCCACGGCGGCGATCCGCGACAGCACCCCGGCACGGTCGAACCCATCCGCCAGGACGAGATCGGTCAGCGTCGGCTTGCCTTCGGTCAGCGTGCCGGTCTTGTCGAGAGCGACAACCTTCGCTTCCTGCAGACCCTGCAGGGCGTCGCCCTTGCGGAACAGCACGCCCAGTTCGGCGCCGCGGCCCGTGCCCACCATGATCGAGGTCGGCGTGGCGAGGCCCATGGCACAGGGGCAGGCGATGATCAGGACAGCGACGGCGTTGACCAGGCCAAAGGTCAGCGCAGGATCGGGGCCGAAGAAGAGCCAAACGCCGAAAGTCAGCGCAGCCAGGGTCATCACTGCGGGGACGAACCACATGGTGATCTTGTCAACGAGCCCCTGGATCGGCAGTTTGGAACCCTGCGCCTCTTCGACCATGCGGATGATCTGGGCCAGCATCGTGTCGCCGCCGACTGCGGTTGCGCGGAAGGCGAACGCGCCGGTCTGATTGACCGTGCCGCCGGTGACGGAGGCACCCGAAGCCTTGGCAACCGGGATCGGTTCGCCTGTGATCATCGATTCATCGATCCAGCTGTCGCCCTCGATCACCTCTCCATCCACGGGAACACGCTCGCCTGGACGCACTTCGATGATGTCTCCCGGCGCGACGTCGACCACCTCGATCTCGACCACGGCACCGCCGCGCCGCACTCTGGCGGTCTTGGCCTGAAGCCCGACGAGCCGCTTGATCGCCTCGGAGGTGCGCCCCTTGGCCCGGGCCTCGAGCACCCGCCCCAGAAGGATCAGCGTCACGATGACCGCAGCGGCCTCGTAGTAGACGTTCACCGTGCCTGCGGGCAGCAAGCCCGGCCCGAAGGTCGCAACCAGCGAATAGGCGTAGGCGGCGAGCGTGCCGACAGCGACGAGGCTGTTCATGTCGGGAGCGGCACGCAGCAGCGCCGGAATGCCCTTCCGGTAGAAGCGCATGCCGGGGAAGCCGAGCACCAGCGTGGTCAGCACGAACTGGATCAGCCAGCTCGTGCCCATGCCGATGGTCGAAGCGATCAGGTGGTGCATGCCGGGGATGACATGGCTGCCCATTTCGAGCACGAAAACCGGCGCAGTGAGCGCCGCCGACAGCGCCAGGTCCCGCGACAGGATGCGACGCTCCTCGTCCTTCTGCGCTTCCGCTTCGGCGTTTGCCGCCGCGCCCCGATCCACAGGGCGTGCGTCATAGCCAGCATCCGCGACCGCGGCGATCAGTGCGGCTGCATCGGTGCTGCCCATTACTGTGGCCCTTTCGGTCGCTAGATTGACGGTGGCCTCGTTAACGCCCGGCACGGCCCGCAGCGCCCGTTCGACACGGCCGACGCAGGAGGCGCAGGTCATGCCGTCGATGGCGAGTTCGATGGTCGATGTCGCGATCGTATAGCCGGCGCTCTCGACCGCACGGATCAGGTCAGCTCGCACGACCGGGCCGGCGAAGCGGACATCGGCGCGTTCGGTTGCGAGATTGACGCTGGCATCGAGAACGCCGGGAACGGCCTTCAAGGCACGTTCGACACGACCAACGCACGAGGCGCAGGTCATGCCTTCAATGGCAAGGGAGACGGTCTCCCGGGAGAAATTGGCTGGCGCATTCATGGTGAAATCCCTTCGGTTTGGTTTTGATGCGCCAAGTCATGGGATCTCCCATGATGGGAGGGTCAAGCGATAATTTTCATCTTTCTGCCATCATCTGCCGCGGCCTCGCGCGCGCGTGTTCTGGATACCCAAGACGACCGAAAATCGGGCGATAGGCCGAGGTTCGAAAAATTCTGCAGACCCCTCTTGACCCTCCCATGCTGGGAACGCCCACATCTTGTCTCGCCAAGAAACAAAGGAGGCAAACATGCAATTCCACATCGAAAACATGACCTGCTTCGGCTGTGCCCGAAGCGTGACCAAGGCCATCCAGTCGGTTGATCCGGCAGCCGTGGTCAAGGCTGACCCCGAGAACCGCAAGATCGAAGTCGAGACATCGGCGGGCCGCGCCGAAATCGAGAACGTTCTTGCGGATGCAGGCTATCCCGCGTCGCGGGAAGCCGCGTAACGCGACAGGCAATGCAATCCCTGCATTCAGCGATAAAGGGGAAGAGCTGTCCTCCACAGGATGGCCCTTCTCCTGCGGAGCTGACGCCGCTGGTGCCGCCGTTCGGCACCGGGCTGACTCCGCTGCTGCAGGGGATCTTCATCCCGCTCTCGGTGCTCTGGCTGATGCGGCGCCATGTGGCGGGCTCTCGCGCATAGGCCAGGCGATCATCGTGTCTCGGGCGGTTCGAGCGCATAGCGGGCGTTCATCTCGTCATGACCCGCGCGGATCTCCTCGGGCCACGTGCTCTTGATGAACGACAGGACCGCGATGATCTCTTCATCCGAAAGCACGCCTTCGTAGATCGGCATCGCGGTCTTGTAATCCTTCAGATTTGCCGCCGCGACGATGCCGAATTTGGTGATGTCGAACAGCACCTGATCGGGATGGTGCCAGGTGTGCCCGGTCTCATCGTGCGGCGGGGCCGGCATCAGCCCGTCCGGTCCCCGCGACCGCCAGTCCGCGACCTGACCCTCGAGGTTCTCACCGTGGCAGGCAGCGCAGTTTCTGGCATAAAGCTCCCGGCCGAGCGCGACCGTTGCCTGGTCGCCCGGCAAGAACAATCCGGCACTGTCCGTTTCCTGAATCCCCGCCCCCCCGAGAGTCAGATAGGCCGTGGCCAACAACGCCAGCCCGGCAAGGCCAATCGTCAGAAATCGCTTCATTGACATGGCATCACCTTCGACATGAACAGGGTCGACCCGCTCTCTTGGGCAGCTTCGGCTGTTCCCCCTGCCGAGGCGGGGGCAGGGCATCCATGACGGGTCAATGTCATATCACCACCACCTTGGCGCCAACCTGCACACGCTCGTAGAGCTCCTCGATATGGGCGTTGATCATGCGGATGCAGCCGTTCGACACGGATCTGCCGATCGACGACGGCTCGGTGGTTCCATGGATGCGGTAAAGCGTGTCGCGGCCGCCCCGGTACAGGTAAAGCGCCCGCGATCCGAGCGGGTTCCCGGGCCCGCCGGCAACTCCCTTGGCGTATTTCGCATATTTGCCAGGGTTCCGCCGAATCATGTTCTGGGTCGGCCTCCAGCTTGGCCACTTGGCTTTTCGTCCGATGGTGGCCGAACCACGGAAAGCCAGCCCTGCCCTGCCGACGCCAACGCCATAGCGCTGCGCGGTCTCCGCGTCGATCTGCAGATACAGGAAATGATTGCGCGGATCGACGACGATGGTGCCCGGGCTGTGGCCGGAGAAGCTCACGGTTTGGGGCTCGAAACGGGGATCGAGTTTGAAGTTGCGCTCGTGGGCATGGGCGACAGCTGCCGGAAGCAGCGCCGACGCCGCCGCGTACAGCATGAAATTGCGTCTGGAAAACATGGATGACCTCTCAAGTCCGATTGCCAAAGACACGGCTTTTAGAAAAGGCGGCGACGATCAGGACAAGATGGGAGGCTTCATGGGGGCGTGTATCATGTCGCGGAGGACGTCCGCCGGCGGCGCGACACTGACTGCCGCCGGAACTGCCGATATCGGCAGCATCAAAACCTCGACCGGGAGATAATGGCAATCGGTAGAGCAACTGCTCAGGCCGCGACCGCCGCTGCTCTCCGGATCCTGGCAACATGCCTCGGTTTCGGACTTGGCAGCCGGTATCGACCATTCGGCCTGGTTGGAGACAAAGAGCACCGCGGCAGCGCCATGCGTCTGTGCGATCGCCGGAAGCAGCACACTGTGGGCGAAAAAGATCAAGGCCAGGAATGCGAGCAACTTGTTCATGGGCCCAGAATACCCGGGACGGGGATCGTTTCAATCGTCATTTCAGCCGACAGTGAACCAGGTGTTCATGCCGGCGGCGGCGTGCTCGAGCATGTGGCAGTGCAGAAGCCATTTTCCGGGATTGTCGACGACGAAGGCGATTTCGGTGGTCTGCTCCGGGCCGATCAGGAAGGTGTCGCGCCAGGGCCGGCCTTCGTCGATGGTCGATCCGGAGCGGCTCATAACCCGGAAGTGATGGCCGTGAACATGCATGGCATGGACCTAGGCGGTGCGGTTGACGGATTCGACGAGGATGGTCTCGCCGCGGCTAGCCGCGAAAAACGGCTCTTCGGCGAGATTGGCGACAGCGTTGAAGGCCCAGGCCTGGCGGACGGTCATGACGTCGCGGCCCTCGAGCTTCCGACCCTGGTAGACGATGTCGACCATGCCGCCCATCGCCCCGCCGGTCATGTCGAGCCGGATGCGGCGGGCATTCGCGAGATCGGGCTCCGGCAGCTCACCGGGCTGCAGCCGGACTGCCGGGGCGGTCACTGCAGCATCGCCGGAGACCGTGAAGGCGGCCATCGGATAGGCCGTGTCGCCGGAGATCTCCTCGAGCATGAAATCGCTCTCGGCGATAACCATCAGGTCGACCCTCTGCGCCGGCCCCAGCATCAAGGGGGAATAGCCCGGCGTTGCAGGGTCTGTGAAACACGAGGTCGATGGTCTCGCCGACCTTCATCCGCACCAGCATGGCAGCATCGGCGGCATCAAAGACCGCCATCATGGCCGGCATTTCGAGGTTGATGAGGTCCTCGTGAATGATGGTGACCTTCCCTGCCTCCACATCGACTATCCTCACCACACCCTTGGTGAATTCGGTGGCAAATTTGCAGTTTTGCTTCAACGTCATAGCATTGACAAGCACAACGCTTTTCAACATTTCATCCGATTGAACACTGTCTTCAAAGCGCCGATCCTGACCCGTTGCAAGCGTTCCAGCAGGCGGAAGGTCAATTCCTCCTAACGAAGCTTGAGAAACTCAGCCCTTGCACAAGGACTCCCAAATCAGAATTGCGTCTAAAACCACCACGAAAACAGAATACATTCAGAAAACGAATTTCGGCTCCACTATCAATCTTATAGAAGCCGATTGTAATGAACAAACGCGCCGACCATTCAACAATAGCGGTTGAAGAGATCATAAGATCATTGGCGACCGTCGGAAACCGCTCTCGGTACCTGGCAATACTTTTTTGATATGAGCGGTGCGAACACCAGCCCGATACCGATGAGCACAGGTTCCTCGTAACCGGTGATCGCAATACCTTCCGGTAGAGCCTGAAGGGGCCCGGACCATCGTTCAAAACCCTGCCGAGCAACGGATTTGGAAACGACCACCGGCGTTGCCGGATCCATGCCAGCGGCCGTAAGTCTGACCGCTATCTCGCCAGCTGTGCGCCCACCCATGTAGAATATCGTTGTGGTCTTAGAGTCTGCGATACCGGCCCAGTCCAGATCGCCGGGAAGTTCGCCCTGGCGGCTGTGGCCGGTTACAAAGCGCACCGACTGCGCGATATCACGGTGGGTCAGCGAGACGCCGAGCTCAGCGGCCATCGCCAGCGCCGAGGTGATACCGGGCACCACGCAAACCGGGATGCCCTCGGCTTTCAGCCGGGCGATCTCCTCGCCCGCCCGGCCGAAGATCATCGGGTCGCTGCCTTTCAGCCGCACCACATGCCTGCCAGCCCTGGCGAGGCTCACCATCGTGTCGTTAATGTCTTCCTGGCGGCAGCTGTCGCGGCCACCGCGTTTCCCAACCAGCATGCGCTTGGCCTCGCGGCGCGCCAGTTCCAGCACCTCGCCGGAGACGAGATCGTCGAACAGGATGACGTCGGCTGCCTGCAGCGCCCGGACGGCCTTGAGCGTCAGGAGTTCGGCGTCTCCCGGCCCGGCGCCGACCAGCGTGACCCGGCCGGTGCCGCGTGCCCCTGCGCGCGCCAGCGCCGCGGTGTCGGCGAACAGCTCCCGCGCGGTTGTGGCGGTCGGGGCCGCGGCGAAGGCACGGTCGACGAAGCCTTCCCAGAAGGCGCGGCGCTCGCCGCCCGGCTTGAGACGCTCGTTGACAGCCGTGCGGATCGTCTGTGCGAGCTTCGCCCAGGCCGCCACCGAGGGCGGGATCAGGGTTTCGATGCGGCGGCGGATCGCCTGGCCGAGGATCGGTGCTGCACCATCGGTCGAGATCGCGATCACCGCCGGCGAACGGTTGACGATCGAGCCGAACTGGAATTCGCAGAAAGCCGGCTTGTCAATCACATTGACGGCGACACCGGCGTCGCGCGCCTCGCAGTAGAAGGCCTGCGCCTCGCCATCGGTCGCGGCATCGCAGATAGCGATCTGCATGCCCTCGAAACTGTCGGAGGCCCAGGGACGCTTGTGCCAGACATAGGCAGCGCCGCCGTCCGCGATCAGGCCGGCGAAGACCGGTTCGAGTTCTTCAGCAAAGACATGGACCTCGGCGCCGGCGGCGGCGAGCAGTTCGGCCTTCCAGGCGGCCGCGTCCCATCCGCCGGCAATCAGCGCCTTCTTGCCATCGAGTTTGTAGAAGACCGGCAGGGTCGCGAGCGGCCCCATGCGTTCGCGCTCGCCGCGCCCGCGCGGCGTCTCATTCGGCTGCAATGATCTGATGTTCATCGAGGAGACCCTTGATTTCGGATTTGCAGGAGCCGCAATTGGTGCCGGCGGTGGTGGCCCTGGAGATCGCGTCGACGCTCGCGCAGCCATTGCGGATGGCGCCGACGATGTCGTTGACGCCGACATTCATGCAGGCGCAGACGATTGAGCCCTTGTCGGGCATGTCGTTGGCCGGACGGCCGGCGATCACCCGCCAGCGGGACGAGAGGTTTGCGAAATCTTCGTCGAGCTGGTCGGCGGCCCAACTGCGCGACACCGCCACCGGGCGGCCTGACAGATAGACGGCACCGAGGAGACGCGCGCCGTCGAAGGCGGCGTGACGGGTGAGCCCGCTCCGCGGATCGGCGAAAGAGAGAAGCGACGTGCCGGAATCGAGGCCCAGCAGCTTGCAGATGAAGGCCTGGCTGTCGGCCGGCGCCTCGACGAGCGCGAACTCGGCGCGCCAGCCGCCGGCGGCGCGGGCCACCGCCCAGTAGTCGGCGCCCTCCAGCACCGGCCGGTCGCGGTTGACGACAAAGCCGTAGAGGCCCGCCTCGAATTTCGCGAGCGTCGCTGCGGTCCTTTTCAGCGCCGGCTGGCCGGAGACCGGGTCGACCACCGGCGCAACCAGCCGGTCAACGCGGGCGGAGGAGGCCCACTGATCGGTCCAGTGCATCGGTACGAAGATGTTGCCCGGCTGCTGCCGCAAGCTGATCAGCGCACGTAGGACGATCTCGCCGCGGTCGTTTTCGACCCGCACCAGATCGGCCTCGCCAATGGCGAGCGCCTTGGCGTCACGCGGATGGATTTCGGCGAAGGATTCCGCGATGTGGGCTGAGAGCCGCGCGCTCTTGCCGGTGCGCGTCATGGTGTGCCAGTGGTCGCGGATGCGGCCGGTGTTGAGCGTAAAGCGCAGATCGGTGCGGGCCACTCCGCCGGCCGGTGGCGAGACCGGCACGAAGCGGGCGCGGCGGTCGGCGGTGTAGAAACCACCTTCGGCGAAGAAGCGCCTGTCGCCGCCGTCTGCCCCCTGCCCGGCCGGCTGCGGCCACTGGAACGGCGCCAGTGCGTCATAGGCCTCGGCATCGATCTCGGCGCAGACGCCGATGTCGAGGTCGCGGCTACCGTCGTTTTCGTAAGCGGTCTGGGCGGCGTATTCGCGGAAGATCGCCGCCGCGTCAGGATAGACGAAGGCCTCGCCATGGCCCATGCGACGGCCGACCTCGGCCATCTGCCACCAGTCGGCCCGCGCTTCGCCGGGGACGGGAAGGAAAGCCCGCTGGCGCGAGATGCGGCGCTCGGAATTGGTCACGGTGCCCTCCTTCTCGCCCCAGCCGAGCGACGGCAGCTTCACATGCGCGTGACGGATGGTGTCGGTGTCCGCCATGATGTCGGAGACGACCACGAAGGGGCAGGATTCAAGCGCTGCCTCGACCGCGCCAGCATCCGGCATCGAATCGACCGGGTTGGTGGCCATGATCCAGAGCGCCTTGATCCGCCCATCGCCCACCGCCTGAAACAGATCGACGGCTTTCAAGCCGGGACGCTCGGCGATGACGGGCGACCTCCAGAAGCGCTGCACCCGGTCGCGGTGTAAGGGATTTTCGATCTCCATGTGGGCGGCGAGCATGTTGGCAAGACCGCCGACCTCGCGCCCTCCCATGGCATTGGGCTGACCGGTCACGGAAAAGGGGCCCATACCCGGCCTGCCGATGCGGCCTGTGGCGAGATGGCAATTGATAATCGCATTGACCTTGTCGGTGCCGGTGTCGGACTGGTTGATGCCCTGGCTGTAAACC
>NZ_JACIYP010000540.1 GCF_014359905.1 Hoeflea sp.
TCCACGACAGGGCGGCCAGCCACATCGCCGCGCCTGGTGGCGGGGCTGCTGTATCTCCAGCACGCCTATCGGTAGTCCGACGAGGCTGTGATCGCCCGCTGGGTCGAGAACCCCTACTACCAGCATTTCACCGGCGAGACGTTTTTCCAGCACCGCCCGCCGATCGATCCCTCGTCGCTGACCCGGTGGCGCAACCGGATCGGCGAAGAGGGCGCCGAGTGGCTTCTCACGAAGACCATCGAAGCCGGGCGCGCCTCGGGCACGGTCAGCCTTTACGATCTGCGCTTTCTGGCGGGAGAGACTTGGCAGGAACAGGTTGGGCGGGTGTTCGGGGAGGTCTATCACCGGGCACAATGACCTCGGCTTCCTGAACGGCAAGCAGCAAGCTCAGTTGCTGACGCAGGGCATAGGCGCAACCAGTTCAAGTCTCCCTGTCAGCCGGGTTCTCCGGATATTTCTGCGCGCAAACCCGAAACCCGCACCACCCAGGGCGGCACCAACATCACCAACTTCAGCCTCGCCACCTCGCGCCCCCGCCTCTCGGAAGGTCGCGTGTTGCGCGACGAGAACGGCTACCGGGTCATGGACACGGAATGGCACCGCATCACCTGCTTCAACGGTCTGGGCAAGACGGTCGCGGAGCATTGCGAAAAGGGCATGAAGGTCCTCGTCCACGGCCGCATCCACTACACCAAGTGGATCGACAGCATGGGGAACGACCGCTACGGCTGCGAAATCATCGCCGAGAAGGTCGACTTCCTGAGCCGCCCGAAATCGGCCGAGAACGAAAGCCCCGAGCTGGTCGACCGCGACGACGAGATCCCGTTCTGAGGACCGGTCTCCCCCTTGGACCCGGCGGGGCAATCCGCCGGGTTCGAAGCACTGCCACAAGCCAGCATGGAAGCCCGACGTCGACTCTTCGACCCACCGGCTATACTCGCCAAACTTAAGCCCCATTCGATTGCTACCAACCCAATTGTCCAAGGGAGCAAACGAGGAGGATCAGATGAAGCATGTCATCGCGGCCCTTGCCGTTGCACTGCTGTATGCCGCGCAACCCGCACTCGCGGACGATCAGGGCGAATTCTGCATCGGGTTCAGCGAGGGTTACAAATCAATCAAGGGCGACATGGTAATCGTGCCCATTTGCCCAATCGCTCCGATCACTCTAATTGGCTCCACCCCGTTTCGAGAGGGCATCAAAGCAGGCATGGCCGCTGCGTATGGTGGCTGAGATCATGGTGGAAGATACTTCAATCAAACGGATGTTCGAAAGGATTTGCCTTGAGCAGAGCAAGGGAGACGACTTGCTCGACTACGAAGAGTTGAATCTGTTCGCGTGGTATGTACGCGAAAGCGCGAGCACATTCGAAAGAATGCGCGGTGAAGTGGAGGCATATATCCGTCAGCAGCGGCGCACCGTTCCGAATGATCTTGAATTGGACGACTCTGGTCGGGTCGCTATGGAATATTATCTCAGCCGCGCCCGATACGCTGATGTAGTCTACCTGACCTCTCTTCTCG
>NZ_JACIYP010000541.1 GCF_014359905.1 Hoeflea sp.
GAAATGGGGCACCGGTGACCCGTACCGCGACGGTGCTGGAGGCAGTGCTGACGGAGGCACCGCGTGCAGAAGTGTCGGCGCTCGTCCTCGCTGACGCTACCCTCGCTCAGGCGCTGGGTTGGGATCATGTCGTGCCGCTTCTGGCCGTAGGCCTGAAACGCGCCGACCTGCGCAAGCGAGGCAAAGACCTAAGCTTGGCCTGTCATCGGGCGGTAGCAGCCTCGGTGATCGAAGCCGTCCGTTTGGCTGCCGACCTCGCGCGTCGGGCTGCGCTTTTGAAAGCGGTTGCACCAAAGCTTCGGGCCAAGGGGGCCGGGGAGGCGGTCGAGATATTCCTGACACAGGACGCGGTGGCACCCGGTGCCTTGCCCTTGCCGGACCGCGCCGCGCGGCGGCTCTGTGACCGGTTGGTCGATCTCGGCGCGGTGCGCGAGCTGACCGGCCGCGACACCTTCCGGCTCTATGGGGTGTAGGAATGGCGAAGGACCGCTCCGAACCCCAGCTTGACCGCGAGTTGCTCGACTTGCCGCCGGAATTGCGTTGGCGGGAATGGATGCGACGGATCGAGGCGGTGCTCTTTGCCTCGGCCTCGCCTGTGTCGCGCGCGGACCTGGCGCGCGTTGTGGGGCAGGGGGCTTCGGTCGATCTGCTGGTCGAGGATCTGGCAGCCGATCTGGACGGACGTGCATTTGAGATTGCCCAGGTCGCAGGCGGTTGGATGTTCCGGACGCGGACCGCTTACGCGCCCGCCATCCGCGCCGCAGCAGACGTCGGGGATCAAATTCTGGACCTGAGCGAATTCGACGTCGCGGTGCTGGCCGCCATCGCCTACCACCAGCCGATCACCCGCGACGGGCTCAAGGATATCTTCGGCAATGAGATCAGCCGCGACCTGCTGGGGCGGCTGCATTCGCACGGGCTGATCGGAACTGGGCCGCGCGCGCCGCGTCGTGGTGCGCCCTATACCTTCGTCACCACGGACGCTTTCCTCGCGGCCTTCGGGATGGAGAGCTTGCGCGACCTGCCAGACCCCGAACAGCTGGGTGACGCCGGGCTGGCGGCGCGCCCCTGAAACCCGTCTCAGACCCTCAGAACACCTGCCGCTTCTGATGGAGCCGCGCGGCCGTCTGCACAAGGTCTGACAAACGCGGACCTGCAGAGGCGGAGCACAGCCCAACTGTGGGCCGAGACAAGGTGGCATCCGTGAATGATTTCGCCAATCCGCGCCAGGTTGGTGCAGTCTGGGCGACGCGTTTCCAGCAAGAGATCGCGGGACTTCTTTGCTTTCCGAACGGCGTCGATCGCCCTTCCGTCAGTTGCCGAAATAGCTGATAGCGGTCCCGATGGGGGAGGCGCGCGATGGACATTCGCTGTTCATCAAATTGAAAGCAGGCTGATCCAAGCAGGTCCGGTAGTGATCGCCCCTCTGCCATCCGATGCCCTGCTGCATGCAGGCGAAGCAGATCGTCGATCAGGCGCTCAAGACGTCGAATCCCATCGGTGGCGAGACGGGTGCGTTTGCA
>NZ_JACIYP010000542.1 GCF_014359905.1 Hoeflea sp.
AACGGCGGCTTCGACATCGCACGAACGATTCAGAAAACCGCCCGATCGAAAAGATCCCGCCAACCAACCGAGTCAATCGGTCGCACCCTCAACCCTCACGCCGCCCGGGGTTTTGCCCCTGTTACCTTGTATCGACCTAAGCCTTTGTTGTCTTTCAGGCCCATCCCCTCCGCCACTCGCCCCCGCGAAAGCGTTCTCCCGATCCGGCTGCGGCCGGATTTTTCCGTTGTTTTCGAGGGTTATGCGGCCGGGGCTGAGCACTGGGACCTGCGCCGGGAGGCCCGGAAGCGGTCTCTCCGGGCCGATAGTCTCCAGACCTCTCGACTGCCCGATTTTGGTGTAGAGCCTGTAAGCCTCAGAAAAGCAGGGGAAAAATCTTAGGCTGACCTGAACACTTCGATGCCAGTGGCACTATCGAGACGGAACCGGGATCGAACAACTCTGTCGCGCTTTGGCCGAAACACGAGCTCTATTCTGCAGGCTCGGCGACGGCAGCGTGCCTCGTGATGATGTCCTGCACCTCGCTCGGCTTGAACGCGACATCCCAACTCCAGCGCCCGAAACCGCCTGCTGCATTGATCGCCTTCACCCATTCGTTCAGCGCGTCCCGCTTCGCCTTGTTCTGAGGGCTGTCGGTGCCCTTGATCTCGAGCGCGAGGATCGTACCGCCAGCAAGGCGGACGAGGAAATCCGGGACATATCGCCGCCGGGAGCCCGCCCACATGTAATAGATTTGAAAGCTCAGGTGATCGTTCTTGGCGTAGGCAAGAACGTCCTCGCGCTTCTCGAAGATATTGGCCGCGTGACCCTCCCAGGCAGAATCTCCAACAAGATGGCTGATGTGCGATTTGGTCGTCGGGAAGCACGGCTTGGTCGTGTACCAGGTGCGCATCAACCCGGTTGCACCGATCGGGCTTTCCTCGTCGAACACCGGCGTCAGACGTTCAGTGTTCTGCTCGGTCACGTTGCTCAGCACATGTTGGACCACGAGATCGATGTTGAGCGCGATGAGGATACGCCGCCGAAGCGGATCGGAGTGAAACAGCGACGGGATGTCGAGTCGGTCGGAGTTGAGGAACGCCTCGACGATCCTGACCAGCTGCGCCGCCAGATACTCGTGGGTGCCGGTGAACCCATGGCTCAGCTCGGCAAATGCCTTCCGTGCAGCCTGGAATACGAGGCGCTGCAGACGGAAGCCATCCGGTAGCTTCTCAAGGTCGATCGCGGTGACCTTGCCCATGTCCGTCGCGCCGCCGAGCGCCGGGGCAAGTTCGGCGCTGATCGGTGTGCTGGCGGGATCGAGCACGAGCGGCTGGACCTTGCTCCAGTCGATGGCGAGCTCCGGTTTGACGACCGTCTCCACGCGCAGCACGTTCGGCCAGCGAAGCTCCAGATGCGCGCGGTCGGGCACTACTTCGATCTGCGTGGTGGGCTTCGGCGGTGGGGCGGCGGTGATCATTCTGGCCGGGGTGCTGATCATCTGGCGCGAGCGGCAGTTGGGGATAGAGCGGGACCGGCAGA
>NZ_JACIYP010000543.1 GCF_014359905.1 Hoeflea sp.
GCAAAGCTCGACAGGACAAGGCAGGCATATCTGGAGGCCAAGGCAGCTGGAAAGCCGGTATCCACATCGCGGCGTGCGTATCTGACCGACCTGCAGGACACGATCTTCATGGCGATCCCGGAAGAGAACCTCGCGCGGATGCCGCTGAACCAGCAGGTTCTCAACGACCCGTCATTTTACGCGGACGCCATGCATAACGCTGCTGCGATTAGCGAGGATGAGCTTTTCATGGCGCTGTCCTCTTCGCTGAAAGACATGACGGTCCAAGACGCCCGCGCGTTCGTCTCGAAGCTGTGGCACAGCACGATCGATGACAATGCCCGCAAATACGCCGAAGCCCTGAAGCGCCCCGAGCGTGAACCGCAGCTCTTTCGCCCGGGGAACACCGTGTAAGATCGAGGCCATTTTCTTGGCTTGGGCTGTGACCAAGTTGGCCGCCTCGAACCCCCTTTCCCGGAGGTGGCACCCTGTGGAGCGCGCGAAAGCCGTTGAAGGTGCTGTGGTGACGTCTACTGTCGCCAACATGATGAACCGGGATCACATGCGCGCCTTCTTCCGGCGCGCCGCGGGGCTTGTCGCCTTTGTCGCACTGCTCTGGGCGGTTCACCTCCTCAATTGGATCATCGGGTACGGTTTGAACCCGGCCTTCGGCCTGATCCCCAGATATCTCGGCGGGTTGGACGGTGTCATCGCCATGCCCCTCCTGCATGGAAGCTCCGCCATCCATATCGGTGCGTCAGGGCTGGTCTTCGGCTGGTTCGGCTTCCTCGTTGTGCGCGGTCTTGTTGATCGCTCCCCGATCACGCTGGGCGCGGCACTACTGGTCGGTGTCCTCTATGGCTCCCTTCTCTGGGGCGTTCTTCCGGGCCAACCCGGCGTCTCGTGGGAGGCGCATCTCTTCGGCGCCATCGCGGGCGCTGCCGCGGCGTTACTGGTCCGAACGCGTGTCCATGCGCCGCGCTTGGGCGACGTCGATCTGGAATGAAACAGTGCAATCGGCCCTAACCTGCCGGTCGAAACGGTCGCGCCGCTGCTGCACGGCTTCCCCAGACCAGTCGCTCATCCTTGCTGCGGCGAGAAGGACAGGGCAATGTCGCCGACGCGGGACCTTCCAACCGTTCGCTGCAGGTGCAGTGTCACTGACCACGTTACCTCGGACACCGCTCCGATGGCGCTGGGAACGGACCTGCGCAGCTGCGGCGAAGACCTCGACTGCGACCAGAAGGCTGTGCCAAAGCCGACATTGGCAATCCGCATTCAACCTTACACGGTGCGGGAGCATCAATAGCAGCGCCGAAAGGATCTGTTTTGAAGGAAATTTCTGAAATCCGCTTCAACGCAATTGCCGGCTATGCCCGACACCCGAGGGCGGCGCTGACTGGTGAGGAACTGGCTTACTACGAGGCGGAGGATGGGAGCATTCTCGGCCTGCTCATCAGGGACCGGACAGACGGTGACTTCGCGGGAATGGCCTTTGGCCGCGACGCGAAACTGCGCTTCCGGTGGACTTCCATGACCAA
>NZ_JACIYP010000544.1 GCF_014359905.1 Hoeflea sp.
AGCAACGTCGTCAGTCAACCATTCTACTCGCAAACAGATCGGCCCATCAGTCACCATTGCCAAGGCACGCAAAATCTCACGCGGGGCACCTGCGGATTTTGGTAAGGCGATTGCAGAGCCTGGCGGAAGGTAAGCCAAAACTGCACGGAACTGGTCTTCGTTAGTTCACCCTGAACAAATCGCTCAGGCCGCCATGACGATCTGATGGCGCCGACCCGGTGCGTAGATGGCGACCCAGATGACGGCGATCATCCAGGCAAGCCAAGCCCTGAGGTGGGCCAGGATCTTTCGGATGTTGTGTCCGCAGGCGCAGAGCACGGCGAAGAGGGCGTCTCCGATGGGGCCTTTCAGGGGGCACCGTGACAGGCGGCCGTCGGTTTTCATGTGGCCGATCTCGGCTTCGATTGCGCTGCGGCGGCGCAGGTCTGCGATCAGCTTCGGTGTGAGGCCGCGGCGGGTGCCGCTGATCAGCACGCGGGTTCTTGTTTCGCCGTGGCCGCGATAGCCGCGGTCGACGACGGCCAGATCGGGGCGCCGGTCGGTCAGGATCGTCACCTGTTCCAGCGCCGGGCGGAGGGTATGGCCATCGTAGGGATTGCCGGGAAAGCTGCGCATGCCGACCACGAAGCCCTCGTCCAGCGTGGTGGCGACACTGACCTTGCAGCCGAACTCGTAGCGCACTCTCGCCTTGCCTTTCGAGATGCAGTCGACCTCGGGTTCGTGCAGGGCGTAGATCTTGCCGCTGCCCTTGGGCTGCTGGTGCAGGAGGTGCGAGACCAGGGCGAGCTTGGCGATGATCCGGTCCCGCAGGTTCCCCTCGGGGATGTCCTGCAGGTGTCGGCGCAGGTCGCGCATGACCCGGCCGGTGTAGCCCTTCAGCTTTTTCAGGGCCTTGCGCATGCGCTTGAACTGTCTGGCATGGGCGTAGCGGCCGACCTGCAGCGCCAGCCGAGGCGCGAGGCGGGCATAGGACTGGCGCAACTCCACCCCGGCCTCCTGCGCCAGGGCCACCAGTTGATCCCGCGCCCGCTCGTAGAGCCGGGCGTCCGTCGGATGGGCGATGTTCTTTTCCATCACGGTGGTATCGACCGCCACACGCTTGACGCTGTCCCCGTCGATGGCACCGGACCTCTGCCCGGCCCGGATCGTCTGGGTCAGCAGCCACTCGACACCTTCCTCGCCGATGCGACCACGCCAGCGGGTCAGCGAGGAGGGGTCAATCGGCAGCTTGTGCTGGAAGAAGGTCTCGCCGGTGAGGTGCTGGTAATAGGGGTTCTCCACCCAACGCGCCACCACCGCCTCGTCCGACAGCCGATAGGCATGCTGGAGATAGAGCAGCCCCGCCACCAGCCGCGGCGGCGTCGCGGGCCGCCCCTTGCCGGACGGAAAGAACCCCGCCCATTCCCGCTCGAACACCTCCCAGTCGATCAAAGCCGCCAGCTTCACCAACTCGTGCCGCGGGTCGATCATGTCAACCAGACGCGGGCGCAGCAGGTCATCCTGTTCAGGGAGGCGCG
>NZ_JACIYP010000545.1 GCF_014359905.1 Hoeflea sp.
AGCGGCGACGCGCTGTGGGCAACGGCGGGCGTGCTGGTGGCGACCGGCTGCGCCTTTGCGCTGTGGCGCAGATCGACTCATACCAAGATTCACTGATCAGGACCCATGTGCCCAATCGCGGAGGCCGAGCGACATGATCCGCCAGGGTTGCTCGACGAGCTTGTTCCAGGCGTCGCAACAATGGTCGACGATCTCGTCGTAGGAGCCGAACACCCGGTTCGACAGCCAGTTGTCGCGCATAAATTGCCACACGTTCTCCTGCGGGTTGAGCTCCGGGCTTTTCGATGGGATCGCGACGATCGAGATGTTGGTGGGCAACTCGAGCTTCGGCGTCAGGTGCCAGCCGGCCTGGTCCATGAGCACCACGGCATGAGCCCCAGGCGCGACATGCAAGGCGATCTCCGCCAGGTGCAGGTTCATGGCGTCGGTGTTGCAGAACGGCAGAACAAGGCCGGCGGCCTTCCCCTCCTGCGGGCAGATCGCGCCGAAGATGTAGGCGGATCTGGTGCGCTGATCATGTGGTGCGCAGGGTCGCGTTCCTCGCTTCGCCCATCGCCTCGTGATCTTGTTCTTCTGCCCGACCCGGGCCTCGTCCTGGAACCATATCTCTATGGGAGTGCCTCGCGGGAGGGAGGCTCTGACCTTGTCCAGCTCGGCGGCAAAACCCCCTTTTTGAAGGCTTCGATCGCGTCCGGATCCTGGGCATGGTGCCTGGGCCGGGCCGAGAGCTTGCGGTAGCCGAGCGCGCGTAGCTCGCGGCTCAGCGTCGACCGCGAGACCGATAGCGAGAAGTCGTCCCAGAGCATCTGTGCCAGATCGATGATCCGCCACCGCACGACCCCGTGAGCGGCGGGTACGGGGCCTCGCTCGATCGCCTCGACCAGCGCCGCGCGATGAGCAGCTTTCAACAACGACTGCGGCCCTGGCGCCTTTCGGTCGATCAGCCCGTCAGGACCGGCCGCGTTGAACTTCATCACCCAGTCTCGAACGATCTGCAACGTGACCCCGCCGATCCGCGCTGCCTCCGTCCGGCTCGCCCCCTCATAGATCGCGGCCAGCGCGAGCAAGCGCCGGGCTTGCGCACCATTCTTCGACCGTCTGGCGGCCGCCCTTACGGCGATGGCGTCGAAGTCGGTGCGAAGCGCAATGGGCATGGCAAACTCCTATCGTTTGCCATCTTGAATCAGCGCCCGCTGCCACTGGCAAGCCCTCAAGAGTCACAACCCGCGAGCTTTGGTATGAGACCCTGTTCCTCCATCTGCTCGCGTAGCTCACGCCGCCAAGTGAACAGCTGAGATGGACAAAGACCATGGCGCCGGGCCACGGCGCTGACCGTCTCGACGCCCGAGTAGCTCTCGGCAACAATCGAGAGCTTCACCTCCGGCGGCCAATCCCGGCGCCTGCCCGCGCCGGTGAAGACCTCGAACCGCTGAACCCCGCTGGTGCCAGCATCATCACATGACATCGTCATAGCACCAGGAACCTCCCGCCCAATCAGGGCGTCGAATCTCGGCGC
>NZ_JACIYP010000546.1 GCF_014359905.1 Hoeflea sp.
GACCAAGGGGTCTGCCACCCCGTTCGCCCCACAGGAAATCTGAGTGTGGCGGATCTCCCCGTCATTCTCATGACCAACGTAATTGGCTTTGATATTAAATTTAAAATTGTCGCTGGGCTCCCATTCTAGCGTACCGCGCACATTAATGTTCTCCTCTCCGCGATAGGGATTGGCGACATTTGGTGCAGCATTGTAATAGAGCTCGTCGACCTTGTTATAACGGCCTGCAATCCGATAACCGAGCGTATCGCTGATTGGACCAGAGACATACCCTTCGACGGTATAGCCCTCTTCCTCAATCTCATAAGACCCGCGAAGCGATGCCTCGAACGACGTAGTCGGATCAGCGGACCGGATAGACAGCACCCCTGCCGTCGCGCTCTTGCCGAAATAGAGTGACTGCGGTCCCTTGAGGACATCGATCTGTGCAACATCGAAGAAACCGGCTTGAACCAAACGCATGGAACTGAGCACCACGCCATCAAAGTCAAGCGCAACGGCACTATCGAATGCAGCGGATACGTTGGAAGAGCCAATACCGCGCAGGCTGAGCTGTCCACCCGAACCAGAGCCCCCGACAGCAATGTTCAGCGTCGGCACCCGAGATGCCAGTGCTTCAGGCTTGGTAATCTGTGACTTCTTGAGCGCTTCGCCGCCGATGGATGCAATAGAAATTGGAACATCTTGCAGCGCTTCGTCGCGACGGCGCGCATTTACAACAATGAGCGTATCGTCCACGTCCGCGGCGACTTCTGAAACCGGTTCGGTGGTATCCTGCGCGTTTGCCGACGTAGCCATTCCGCTCCACCCGAAAGCCGCAATCGCGCAACCGGACAAAAATAAGTGTTTATTCAGCATGTAATTATCTCCCTTGATGATTTTTCTTTCTCACGGATATTTTCCCGCAAGATATTTTTTTGAATTTTTCCCGAAGCAGTTCGGGGAAGCTCGTTAACTATTTCAATATGTTCAGGGGCTTTTTGCGGAGCCAGTCCCTGTTCGCGGACAAACTGGCCCAGTTCTTCGGCACTAGGCGCCGGTTGCCCGTCGTTCAGGATCAACCAGGCGCAGACACCCTCGCCTAGCCGCGGGTGCGGCATGGCAACCACTGCGGCCTCCTGAATTGCGGGATGGCGATGAAGCACATCCTCGATCTCTTTCGCGCTCAGATTCTCGCCGCCCCGAATGATAAGGTCCTTCAGCCGGCCGCTGACGAGAATACTTTCCTGTTCGCCAGCGCGAACCAGATCGCCGGTATGGAAATAGCCATCTTCATCGATTGCCTTCTCGGTTTCTTTCCAGTCGGTATAGCCGAGGAACATGGACGGCCCCCGGGCCAGAATCTCACCTTCATCGCCTGGCGCCACGTCGCCGCCTTCGGCATCAACGATCCGCACATCATAATTATGGATACGGCCATCAGTTTCGGCGGCAAGCCGAGCATGTTCTGGCTGCAAAAAACCCTGCGTGACGAGCGGTACTTCCGTACTGCCATACACCCGGAAGCATCTGCAA
>NZ_JACIYP010000547.1 GCF_014359905.1 Hoeflea sp.
CTCGAAACCTCACTCGACCGGATCGACGCCGCCGCCCGCGACGATGTCATCGAGATCTGCATCAACCCCGACGGGACCTGTTGGGGCGAGTTCCAGGGCGATCACTTCATGCGCGCGCTGGATCAAAGGCTGACGGGCGTTCAGGTCAGGGACCTCGGCAACCAGATCGCCTCCTCTGCCAATACCACGATGAGCAAGGACCGCCCCATCGTCTCGGTCTCGATCACCTACAAGGGACGCCCGATCCGCGCACAGGTCATCACCCCGCCCGCCGTGCTCTCGGCCATGTCGATCAGCCTGCGGTTCTTCTCAAGCCTGCCACTCGATGGGATCGCGCTCGATTTCCTCTATGGCAAAGAACGCAAACTCGAGGAACTGCGCCTCGAAAAAAAGCGCGCCTTGCGCGCAGTGGTGGCCGCGGGTTTGATCGATGATGCGCTGGCCTTCTGCGTCGAGAACAAACTCAATATGATCGTCTCGGGTGGCACCTCCACCGGCAAGACCGTAGCCGCGCGCAAGATCCTCTCTCACGTACCGGCCGAGGAACGCATCGTGACCATCGAAGAAGCCGCCGAGCTTCTGCCGACCCAGCCAAATGCCGTGACCCTCATCGCCAATCGCGACGCAGAATTCCAGACCGCCGATGTGCTTCTCACCGCCACGCTGCGCATGCGCCCCGACCGGATCATCCTGGGCGAGGTGCGCGGCAAGGAGGCCATGACCTTTCTGGAAGCCATCAACACCGGCCATGGCGGCTCGATGACCACGCTGCATGCCGAAACCCCGCAACTGGCCGTGCAGCGCCTCGCGATCGCAGCACTCAAGACCGAGATCCCGATGACCTATGCCGACATGATCCAGTACATCGAGAATTCCATCGACGTGATCATCCAGGCCGGTCGCCATGACGGCAAACGCGGCATCACCGAATTCTACCTCCCCGGCGCAACTGAGATTGGAATTTCCCCATGAAGACCTTTGAATACGATATCCTGTCCTTTCCCATGACCCGAAAAACCAGCCTTGCCGACATGCAGGCCAGCCTGAATGCCAAAGGTGCGGAAGGCTGGGAGGTGGTGTCGATCAGCTCCTCGGAATTCGCCAATGTGGGACACACGGTCTTCCTGAAGCGTGAGACCACACCCGCCGGAGCCACGGCATGAGGCAGGCGGGCTGTACCCTCGTATTGACTGCGCTGGTCTTGGGCCTGACGTTGGCACCCGCCTTCGCTGAGCGCGACCTAGTGCCAACCCTCGATCGCAGCTTTGACGTCTGTCCGGACCGGCCCGCCGAGCCCATCTGGATGCAGGAGATCCCCCTGCGCCAAGCCTATCAGCGGGTTCTGGTTCAGGACATCTATCGCGCCCAGAATCTCGAGCGCATCGTCCAGACCGGCAGCTGCGACTGCGCGACCCGGTTCCCGTCCTGGGACGCGGCCGAGGCGATGTTTCGGGAGAGCTACGCGAGCGACGAACGATGGGAAATGCTCGAAGCCTCGGAAGGCTACAATCG
>NZ_JACIYP010000548.1 GCF_014359905.1 Hoeflea sp.
GACGGTCCAGTTCAGCCCGCCGCGCGGCTTCCTCGGCGGCGAGTTGATCGCGCTCGGTTTGCGCGCGTAGAGCGTCACTCATACCGTCATCGATCTGCTGTTGCAGGGCGTCGTTCTGGCGCTGCAGTCCGAGCATTTGCTCCATCAACTGCTCCATCCGGCCATCGGCAACACGTGCGCGTGCGGCAACCTCGTCGCGATACGCTTTTGCGCTTCAAGATCGGCTTCTGCCAACCGGGTGTCCATCTCGCTTTGCATCTGGGCGATGATCGCCGTGTTCTGTTCCTGGACCGAGCGCAGCGCTTCGGCCAGCTCGGCGGAATTGTCGGGGGCAGGGGCCTCGGCCAGTCTTGCCAACTGGGCTTGTAGGGCGACCACGTCGTTCGCAAGCTTGGCGTTCTGTTCCTCGAGGGCTTGGCGCTGCGCCGCGAGTTCATCCTCGATTGGTCCGGGATCGAACCTCGGCTCCGATCTTTGTTCGGTCGGTTCAGCGTCGGCTGTCATGCGGCCAAACCCGTCACCGTCGACCTGATCCTGAAAGTCGTCGGCTTTCGATGTTTCAACGGCAGAAGTGATGCCGCTGCCTTGCACAAGCGGGTAGGCAATGATGGCGGTCCCTGCCAGAAGCAATGCACCCAAACCAAGCCTGAGCCCGAGAGATGCGCGCCGCTTGGGCGCGAAGCTGTATTCCTTTTCCCCGGTTTTCTCGTCGCTCATGATCAGAACTCCCGTCCACGCAGGGCGGCCACGGCAGCAGCCTCGGTCGTGAACCCACCAGTTTCACGGGTAATGCAGATATGATCGTCGCCCATGCGGATCGTGTAGGCGTCCCGCACGCCGGTGACCCGCACGACCGCACCTTGCGTCTGGCTGTTCTGGGTGATCTCGTAGCCTTGGGCGTTCAAGCCGAAGATCGAGGGCCGCACGCCGGGCCGGAATTCAAAGAAAGTCGAGCGCCCATCATTCCAGACCCTCATCGGGCGGATCGCACCGCTGCCCGCGAACTGATAGCCGGTATCTCGGCCTCCAGCCGCAAGCTGGCGCCCGGCGGGTCGCTCGTCGGGAAAGTTTACAACGACCCGAAAAGACTGTGTCCGCGAGCGTCCCTCTGTCAGATAGAAGGCGACAGCGCGGCGGTTGGTAAAGATCGTCAGGTTTGTCGCAGCCCGTGCCTCGACAGGCTTGATCGAGATCGTATTGCGGTTTGACAGAACCTCCACTTCATAGGACGCGGAGTCACCGATCAGGACTTGATTGATCCGTTCGCCGGGACCGAGTTCGATTGACGTGTTTACTCGAAGGTGGGTGTCGATCCGGATCACATCCGTAGGGTTGAAGGTCACGTGGCGAACGCGGGCGTCCTGACCCATGGTGACCGGTGAGCGCTCGGCCAAGGCGGGCGTTCCGAGCAACCCGCCGACCGTTGCGATGGCAATTATGAAGGTTTTCATGAATTATTCTCGTGTCAGTGTTTCGGCATCGACCCGGTAAGCGGTCACCGAGAAGCC
>NZ_JACIYP010000549.1 GCF_014359905.1 Hoeflea sp.
TCTGTGGAACGGCTAACCGCAACCGGCCTTCACCTCAGGAACAGGGTGAACTCGTCGACCGGCGCGCGGTCCGTACGCAGGGTGTTTTCCGGCGCGCCGACGTCTTCGACACCCAGGCACACGGCGCACAGGAAGATCTCGTCGTCGGGCATCTCCAGGACGCGGTGTATGGTGGCGCCATGCCCGACCCAGGCCGCTTGCGGGCAGGTTTCCAGGCCATGAGCGCGGGCCAGCAGCATCACGTTGCCGATGAACATGCCCATGTCGAGCCAGCTTCCCTGATTCATCCGCCGGTCCATGCTGAAGAACAGCCCGACGGGGGCATCGAACAACACATGATTGCGGGCCTGCTGGGCCGCCATGCCGGCCTTGTCCTCGCGCGTCAGGCCAAGCAATTGATACAGGCCCAGGCCGCAGGCCCGCCGCCGGGACAGATACGGTTCGAACCAGTCGTCGGGGTAGTAGCGGTACTCCGCGTCCTCGGGCGGCGGTGCGCCGATGGTGGACACCGCGTCGACCAGGCGCTGCCGCGCCGCCCCGGTGACGACGCGGACCTTCCACGGCTGGATGTTGGAGCCGCTGGGTGCGCGGGCGGCGCGCTCCAGGATGTCGCGCACCACGGCTTCCGGCACCGCGTCGGGCAGGAACCGCCGGATCGACCGACGACTGTCTATCGCATCGACGAGGGACAGTTCAGGCACCTGCATTCGACCGCTCCCCTTCCTGGCTCAGAACGACCGAGGCAGCCCCAGGACGTGCTCGGCCACATAAGACAGGATCAGGTTGGTGGAAATCGGCGCCACCTGGTAGAGCCGCGTTTCCCGCAGCTTGCGTTCGATGTCGAACTCGCGGGCGAAACCGAACCCGCCGTGGGTCTGCAAGCAGATGTCTCCGGCTCTCCACGACGCTTCCGAAGCCAGCAGCTTGGCCATGTTGGCCTCGGCGCCGCAGGGACGCCCGCCATCGAAGGCCGCCGCGGCCTGATGCGTCATCAGTTCGGCGGCACGCATTTCGGCGTAGGAGCGGGCGATGGGAAACTGGATGCCCTGGTTCTGGCCGATGGGCCGGCCGAAGACCTGCCGATCCTTGGCATAGGCGGACCCGCGCTCGATGAAGAACTTGGCGTCGCCGATGCACTCGAAGGCTATCAGGATGCGCTCGGCATTCATGCCATCGAGGATGTAGCGGAACCCTTTGCCTTCCTCCCCGATGAGGTTTTCGGCGGGAACCTCCACGTTGTCGAAGAACAGTTCCGTGGTGTGGTGGTTCATCATGGTTTCGATGGGGCGGATGGTCAGGCCGCCGCGCAAGGCCTCGCGCAGGTCCACGAGCATGACGCTCAGACCGTCGGTCTTGCGCTCCACCTGGTCGCGCGGGGTGGTGCGCGCCAGCAACAGCATCAGGTCGGAATGCTCGGCCCGGCTGATCCACACCTTCTGTCCATTGACGACATAGCGGTCGCCCACGCGCTTGGCGGTGGTCCGGATGGACGTGGTGTCGGTCCCCGC
>NZ_JACIYP010000055.1 GCF_014359905.1 Hoeflea sp.
GTTCATGAGCCTTGACGACGCGCGGACAAAACTGGAGGATTGGCGTAGAGACTATAACGAATTCCGGCCACATAGCGCGATCGGCAACAAGGTGCCGGTTTCGCTCATGAATGGCTCGTCGGCACTGGTGCCGGCATGAGCCCTAACCCCGGAAAATTCCAGCTCCCGCTGGCCCAAAATCGGGGGGCACTTCAAGTTCGCTTCCCGCCCAAACTCGACTTGGAGCCACGATCAGGCGCACGCCCGAAAGACCTCAGAGCTCATATCCTATTGTCATTGATGACCCGGTCTTTATCCATTCCCAAGACCGGACGGGTTTCTTGCATCGAGACGCGACTGGAGATCTCCGAAAACCAAGCCGCCAAAGCCTCAAATCGGGTTTTCCACAAAGGAGAGAAGCAATGTAACTCCATCAAGTCCAATGCGCTTGCCAAGGCCACCGACCGGAACACCGGAAACGCGCTGAGTTTACCACCCGACGCTTCGGTATCGAGGTATTTCAGACACCGATCGCAGCGCTTCGCCTCCACATCGATGAGTTCATTCGACTTCAGTTCACCTCTCCTGTCCTCGCGCACCCGAAAAGCTACTGCGTCGAGAAATCCGAGAATCTGTCCTTCCTGCTCGATTGCCGTCCAGTTGTCCGCCCGCGGCCCGAGAAGGCTTTCACAGCCTGAAACGGCAGCTATGAATTCCACAACATGCCTCGTTTCTGTAATAACCATGCCATCGGCGACAAGGGTTGGCACGCGACCAACCGGGCTGAAATCCAGAACCGGATTGTCGTCCCGGCGATTGAGCGCCGGTATTTGTTCCACGGAGCGCGCAATGCCTGCCTCAATGACAGCAACCCGTGCGATCCGAGCATAGGGAGAGTTGGTCGTGTAGAAGAGCTTCATGGTTCACCTGTCATGGAAATCATCAGGAGCAGGAGGGCCTGTATCGCATGGCTCAGGGCAAATTGAAAAATCCCCAGTGCGGTCGCCCATGCCACTGGCATCAGCCGGTTTTCATCGCTAGATAGAGTTCATGACCACATTTTATTATTACAATCCGATCTGCCTCGAACACCAGACGCCTCCCGGCCACCCGGAGCGGCCGGACCGGCTCAAGGCGCTCGAGGCCATCTTCGAACACGAGCATTTCAACACGCTGGTGCGGCACCTGGCGCCGGAAGCCGCAGCCGAAGCCGTGCTGCTGGCGCATCCCGAGGAATATCTTGCACGGATCCGCGCAGCCATTCCGGAGAGCGGCTTTGCCAAGATCGACGCGGACACGGTGGCGAGCCCGCGCTCGATGGAAGCGGCGCTGATCGGCGTCGGCGGCGCGATGGCGGCAGTCGACGCGGTGTTCCGCAAGGAGGCCGACAACGCCTTCGTCGCGACCCGGCCGCCCGGACACCATGCCGAGAAAAACACCTCGATGGGGTTCTGCCTGTTCAACCAGGCGGCAATTGCCGCCCGGCACGCCCAGAAGGTCTATGGCGCGGAACGCGTGGCGATCATCGACTGGGACGTGCACCACGGCAACGGCACCCAGGACATTTTCTACGACGATCCGAGCGTGATCTACTGCTCGACCCACCAGATGCCGCTCTATCCGGGCACCGGCGCGCGGTCGGAAACCGGCAAGGGCAACATCTTCAATGCGCCGCTGTCGGCCAATGACGGCAGCGATCATTTCCGCGAGGCGTTCCGCACCCGCATTCTGCCGGCCCTTGAAGAATCGCACGCCGACCTGTTCATCATATCGGCAGGTTTCGACGCCCATCACCGCGATCCTCTGGCCGAGATCAATCTGGTCGCCGACGATTTCGACTGGGCCACGGGCAAGGTGATGGAAATCGCCGGCCGTCATGCGGGCAATCGGGTCGTCAGCCTGCTGGAAGGCGGCTATGATCTGGTGGGCCTGGCGGAATCGGCCGCCGCCCATGTGATCCGGCTGCAGGAGGGCTGAGGGATGAGCGAGATCAGGGAGATCGCGACGCTGAGTTTCGAAGAGGCCGTTGCAGAACTCGAACGCATCGTCGAACAGCTCGAACGCGGCGATGTGGCGCTCGACACCTCGATTGAGATCTATGAACGCGGCGAGGCCCTGAAGGCGCACTGCGAGAAACTGCTCTCCGCCGCCGAAAAGCGGATCGAGAAGATCAGGCTTGACCGGCAGGGCCAGCCGGCTGGGACGGAACCGCTCGACGCCGAGTAGACCCCACATCACAGGGAGGATGGCATGAGCTATTTCGGCGGACTGGAAGACCCCGTTCCCGGCGATGCGCCGGCCTGTGACGCGATCGAACAGCTGATCGTGCCCTCCTCGCGCGACATCGGCGGTTTCGCGGTCAAGCGGGCGCTGCCCACCGCGCGCCGGCGCATGGTCGGCCCGTTCATCTTCTTCGACCGGATGGGTCCCGCCATCCTGAGGGGCGGAGAAGCCATGGACGTGCGCCCTCACCCGCATATCGGTCTGTCCACGGTCACCTATCTGTTTGACGGCGCCATCCGTCACCGCGACAGCCTCGGCACCGAAATGGTGATCCGGCCCGGCGACGTGAACCTGATGACGGCCGGTCGCGGCATCGTCCATTCGGAGCGCTCGCCCGAGGAGATGCGCGGCGGCGAGATGGCAATCTCCGGCCTGCAGACATGGCTGGCCCTGCCCGACCATCTGGAGGAGACCGATCCGGTGTTCTCCCACACCGCCACACCGCAACTGCCCGAACTCAACGACGACGGCATCCGCGCCCGCGTGGTGATGGGCGGTTTTGGCGGGCTAGTCTCTCCGGTGCCGCAGCATGTCGGGACGCTCTATGTCGATCTGTCGCTGGCGCCGTCTGCGTCGGCTCCGTTCGACGCGGACTGGGAAGAGCGCGCGCTGTATCTGCTGGAAGGCGAGATCGAGATCGCCGGCGACCGCTTCGGCCCGGACCAGCTCATGGTCTTCCGCCCCGGCGACGCCATTACCGTCACCGCCGGACCGGCAGGCGCGCGGATGATGCTGTTTGGCGGCGACACCATCCCGACGAAGCGCCACATCTGGTGGAACTTCGTCTCCTCGTCCAAGGAGCGGATCGAACAGGCCAAGGCGGAATGGCGCTCCGGCCGGTTCGACATCGTGCCCGGCGATGCGGAAGAATTCGTTCCGCTGCCGGAGTGATCGCCTCGAAACAGCATGCTTTCCGGATGTCTATCGGACGAGTGTCCAGATTATCCACTGCAGCGGATCACTTCAGGTCTATTGCAGCAACGATTCCTATAGGTTTCCGCGCGCCGGATCTAATGTTGAAATTGTGGGAATTTTCCTTAGTATTTTATCGTTATTCTCAAAAAAGGAATCCCGCCATGAGAAAAATAGCGATCTCTTCCTTTCTTGTGCTGGCCATGTCTGTCCCAGCGCTTGCCGGAAACGCAACCCTCAAGAAGGATGGAAAGTCGTATTCGCTTGCCTGCAACAACAGCGGCTGCTTTCTCAGCGAGAAGATCTCCATGTTCAAGTCCGGCCCCAAGAAGCGCCTGGGCAGCGGCGGCAGCAAAAATTTCAAAATGTGGAAAGCGAAACTCAAGGAGCAGGGTTACTCCTGAGCCGACTGGAATGATCCTCACCTGAATGGGTATTTGCCGGTCGAGTCTTGAACAGAGCATGTGGCGCCTGAATCGATGCGGTTCGAGCACGGCATGGCTTTCTCAATCCGCTATGGCGGGCTTTGCCCAAGCGGCAGGATGCGTGGCGGCGGAGCAAGGCCGGCTCCAGGTCGTGCCGGAGGATGCGGAAAATTTGTTCCGATGCCGGAGAAATGCCCGCCCAACGGGCGCGGATGTGTCACAAACCGATCTGTGACATGTTTACACAAGCCTCAGTTCAAACGTTAATCCGGGTTTACACATTCAAGTTTCCGGGCTAGGCCCTGAGTGACTGTGAGGCAAGACGTGACACATCCGCCAGTAACCCCGCTTCTGGATACCGTCCAGTTCCCGTCCGATCTGCGGAATATCGACGACAAGCTGCTGCCGCAGCTTGCCGATGAACTTCGCGCCGAGATGATCGACGCGGTGTCGCGCACCGGCGGGCATCTGGGCGCCGGCCTTGGCGTGGTCGAACTGACCATCGCCATCCACAAGGTGTTCGACACGCCGCATGACCGGCTGATCTTCGATGTCGGCCATCAGTGCTACCCGCACAAGATCCTGACCGGACGGCGCGAGCGGATCCGCACGCTCAGGCAGGAAGGCGGCCTGTCCGGCTTCACCAAGCGCGGCGAAAGCGAATACGACGATTTCGGCGCCGGCCATTCCTCCACCTCGATTTCGGCGGGCCTCGGCATGGCCGTGGCGAGCGAGTTGCTGGGCACGAAGCGCAACGTGATCTCGGTGATCGGCGATGGCGCGATGTCGGCGGGCATGGCCTATGAAGCGCTCAACAATGCCGGCGCGCTCGATGCGCGGCTGATCGTGATCCTGAACGACAACGACATGTCGATCGCCCCGCCGACCGGCGCGATGAGCGCCTATCTGGCGCGTATGGCCTCGGGGCGCACCTATATGGGCATTCGCGAGGCCGGCAAGAAACTGACGGCCTATCTGGGCAAGAACATCGACCGGGCCATCACCCGCGCTGTCGGCCATGCCCGCGGCTATGTCACCGGCGGCACCATGTTCGAGGAGTTGGGATTCTATCACATCGGCCCGATCGACGGGCACAATCTCGAGCATCTGCTGCCCGTGCTGCGCAATGTGCGCGACAATGGCGACGGGCCGGTGCTGATCCATGTGGTCACCCAGAAGGGCAAGGGCTATGCGCCCGCCGAAGCGGCATCGGACAAGTATCACGGCGTGTCCAAGTTCGACGTGGTGACCGGCACCCAGGCCAAGTCCAAGCCCAATGCGCCAAGCTACACCGCCGTGTTCGGCGAAGCGCTGGTGCAGGAGGGCGGCCATGACGACCGGATCGTCGCCGTCACCGCCGCCATGCCCGGCGGCACCGGCGTGGACAAGTTCGCCACCGCGTTTCCCGCCCGCACCTTCGATGTCGGCATTGCCGAGCAGCATGCCGTGACCTTCGCGGCCGGCATGGCGACCGAAGGCCTGAAGCCGTTCTGCGCGATCTATTCGACCTTCCTGCAGCGCGGCTATGACCAGGTGGTCCACGATGTGGCGATCCAGAAGCTGCCGGTCCGGTTTCCGATCGACCGGGCAGGCTTCGTCGGCGCCGACGGCGCCACCCATGCGGGCACTTTCGACACCACCTATCTCGCCTGCCTGCCCGGTTTCGTGGTGATGGCGGCCTCCGACGAGGCCGAACTCAAGCACATGGTGCGCACTGCGGCCGCTTACGACGAAGGGCCGATCTCGTTTCGCTACCCGCGCGGCGAGGGCGTCGGCGTCGAGATGCCCGAGCGCGGCGAAATCCTCGAAATCGGCAAGGGCCGCGTCATCCGCCAGGGCGCCAAGGTGGCGCTCTTGTCGTTCGGCACGCGGCTGGCCGAATGCCTCGTCGCCGCCGAGGACCTCGACGCCGCAGGACTTTCGACGACCGTGGCGGATGCGCGCTTCGCCAAGCCGCTCGATCATGATTTGATCCGTCAGCTGGCGCGTCACCACGAGGTGCTGATCACCATCGAGGAAGGCTCGGTGGGCGGTTTCGGCAGCCATGTCCTGCAGTTTCTCGCGACCGAAGGGCTGCTCGATGGGGACTTGCGGGTGCGCGCCATGGTGATGCCCGACATCTTCATGGATCACGCCTCGCCCGAGGCGATGTATGCGCGCGCAGGCCTTGACCGCAAGGGCATCGTCGACACGGTGTTTCGCACATTGAATGGCTCGGGGACCAGCTCAAGCCGTGACACAGCCCAGGTAACGCTGCTGAAACCATAAGCCTTTTCAAGTCTCTAACCACGTCCCTTGGTCGTTCCGAAAGGTGCGCCTGCTAGTCTTGTTCAACACGAGAGGACAGTGGGGCGTTGGAGCGATGACGAGGGACACCGCCAGGCATGTTGGCGCGCGCAGGATTGTGGCGGCATTGCTGTTGATCTGCGGATCGGTGCAGACGGCCCTGGCGGACACGCAGCCAGCCTATGACCGGCGCATCGAGGAAGCCGCGATCCGCATGCTGCAGCCCAAGCTCGGCGACATGCGCGGCGCGCTGGATCTCAAGGCCGAAGACCATCTGTACCCGCCGCTGAACGAGCGAACCCGGCGCCACGAGGAAGCGGCCATGCCCGCCGCCCTGCCCCATGGCGTGAGCCAGGGCAGCTTCATCCGCTACTGACGGGCCCATCCCCGCACAAAGTTCTTGCCCTCGCGCCCCTTCCGCGCGAAGACGGCGCATGACATCCCCCGCCTCCACTCTGCCGCCTGACAGGGACCGGCTGGACCAGATCCTGGTCCGGCTCGGCTTCTATGAGAGCCGTTCGCGGGCGCGGGACGCGATTGCGCGCGGCGCCGTTGAAGTCGACGGCAAGGCGGTGACCAAGCCCGGCGCCCCGGTGGCGATGTCGGCGGCCATCACGCTGAGCGATCCCGCGCGCGACTATGTCTCGCGCGCTGCGCTGAAGCTGAAGGCCGGGCTGGAAGCCTTCGAGTTCGATCCGGCAGGCCGCGTGGGCCTTGATATCGGCGCCTCGACCGGCGGCTTCACCCAGGTGCTGCTCGAGGCCGGCGCGGGCCATGTCATCGCCGTCGATGTCGGCCACGACCAGTTGCATCCCGCGCTGGCGTCCGATCCGCGCGTCAGCAATCGCGAGGGGCTTAACGCGCGGGATCTGGCGCGGGAGCATCTGGGCGGCCGGGAGATCGGCGTCGTGGTCTCCGACGTGAGCTTCATCTCGCTGAAACTGGCGCTGCCGCCGGCGCTGGAGCTTGCCGCGTCCGGCGCCTTCGCGGTGCTGCTGGTCAAGCCGCAGTTCGAGGCGGGCCGCGCCGCCATCGGCAAGGGCGGGCTGCTCAAGGATCCGGCGCAGGGACCGACCATCGCCGCCGATCTCGCCGCCTGGCTTGGGGCACAGCCGGGCTGGAGCGCCGTCGGGCCGATCGCCTCGCCGATCGAGGGACAGGACGGCAACCACGAATTTCTCATTGGAGGCGTCAAGGCATGAGCGCGCAGAAACTCGACATCATACGGCTCGGCGGCCAGGGCGACGGCATTGCCGAGACGCCCTCCGGGCAGATCTTCGTGCCCTTCACGCTGCCCGGCGACGTGGTCAACGCGGCGGTGGAAAAAAGCCGGGCGACGCTGATGTCGGTGCTGGAGCCTTCGTCCGACCGGGTGACGCCGCCCTGCCCGCATTTCGGCCCCGATCACGAAAACGCCGGTTGCGGCGGCTGCGCCGTCCAGCACATGGCGGATGAACCCTATCGCGCCTGGAAGCGGGATCTGGTGGTGGCGGCGCTCGAGGGCCGCGGCATCGACGCCGAGGTGGCCCCGCTGGTGGCCTGCGCGCCGCACTCGCGCCGGCGCGTGGTGTTTGCCGCAAGGCGCACCGACAAGGGCGCGATCCTCGGCTTCAACCGCGCCATGAGCCATCAGATCGTGGCAATCGAGACCTGCGTCATCGCCACGCCGCGGATCAACCAGGCGCTGCCCAGCATAAGGCGGCTCGCGACCGCGGTGGCGGTGGGCAAGGAGGCGTTCCATCTCTCCGTGCTCGACGCCGTGCCGGGGCTCGACATCGCGGTGGACGCGCCGTTCAAGCTCTCCGAACCCGACCGGCTCAGGATCATCACCGCGGTGCGCGCTGAACAGCCGGTGGCGCGGCTCGCCTTCAACGGCGAGATCCTGATCGAGAAGCAGCCGCCGCAATTGACCTTCGGCTCGGTGCTCGTGAGCCCGCCGCCGGGCGGCTTCGTGCAGGCGACGGCCGAGGCGGAAGCGGTGATGGGCGATCTGGTCTCGGATCACTTCAAGAAAGCCAAGCGGGTGATCGACCTGTTCTCGGGCTCGGGCACGTTCGCGCTCCGGCTCGCCGCTCACAGCCACGTGCATGCGGTGGAGGCCGACGCGCCGTCGCTGGCAGCGCTCGACAAGGCCGCAAGGCGGGCGCAGGGGCTCAAGCCCGTGAGCGTGGAAAAGCGCGACCTGTTCCGCCGGCCGATGATGACGGCCGAGCTCAAGGCCTATCAGGGCCTGGTGTTCGACCCGCCGCGCGCCGGCGCGGAGGTGCAGGCGGGCGACATCGCCCGCTCCACCATCCCCCGCGTGGCCGCCGTCTCCTGCAACCCGGTGACGCTGGCGCGCGACCTCGAGATCCTGATTGCGGGCGGCTACCGGGTGCTGTCGGTGACGCCGATCGACCAGTTCCTGTGGACCAGCCACGTGGAAGTGGTGGCGCTCTTGGAGCGGCCGAAGCGGTAGATGTCGGCTGCCCCTATGCTTCGTCATCCCCGGCCCCCGAGCCGGGGATCCATTCCGTGATCCCTCCGGGGACACTGCAGGTGGAAGCATCACGGAATGGATCCTGGGGTCGGGGCCCCAGGATGACGACGGCCGGGGGAGGCTACCGGGTTGGTGGGGGAGCGCCCTGCCCCCGCACGCGCCAAAACCCGCCGCGCGAAAACCTCGCCGGCGGTGTGCGGCAGTCTCGGCGTCCGGAGGCAATCCGGACTTGCGGGGCGCGTGGGCCTCTGGCCCGGGGTGGCATAAGAAAGGGGCTTGGCGCAGTTGCCCGCGCCCCGCCGGTGAGGAAATCCCACGCCTTCCGGGCGCGGGCGGGCTCTTCTTCCTGCGAGGCATGGCGCGAGCCCTGGCGGTTGTGTCGCGTTCGATCCTTCGGGAACCGAACACCGCCCTCTCCCACCCGCCCCCGACAGAATAGACCCGTCAGACGCGGCAGGGACTTGCCGGGCCGGCGTTTGCGGTGACGCCGCGGCTCCCAGCCGGGCAGCCCGCCCGGACAGGGATGCGGATCAAACGCCGCCGGGTGAGGATCGCGCCGCCCTGCCTCCCGTGAGAAAGGCGCGGGCGCCGCTTCCTGCAACCGGTTCCAGCCATTCGCGCAAAAACCCTTGCCCTGATCCACCGCGATCCGGCAGGTCCCCGCGCTGGCCGGGGTGTCCTCTTCGCAAGCTTCCGGCCCGCAGGTACGGCCCCCGCCAACCGGAACTCACCGCCTTCCGCCGGCCAGGGCTCCGTTCGCCCCGGCCATCCGTTGGGACGGAAGGTGGGGCCAGTATCGCATGGGGGGAAAGTGTGGGGAAATTTGGGGGGAAATTTCTTGGGGGATGTTTCGACCGGTATGGGAGGGAAGCGGACTTTCGCTGTATTGCAAAATCATTGCCTGGCCATCGCCAATAGTGACTGACTGGTCGGAGTCAGTAGCTACTCGGCTTTATACAACAGGTTACGTGAACTGGTACCTCACCAACGACCCGCACAGGGCGATACTGGTCTAGGCGGTAATCTCAAACTAGATTACAACGCGAAACAGGATACGATAGGGGCGTTCGATACAAAATTAACCGGGGGTATCGGTTGCAAGACAAATCGTTCTGAAACTTTGTTCGCCTCAAGAATAATGGTGAGCTTGTTCTGCGCATCAAAATTGGTAATTCAGTTTCTTTCAGAGCGTGGTTGTGCTCTACGGTTTGTTTTTCCGCGACATTTTCTTACAGGTTCATCGATGAGAGCTTTTGAAGCAGGCGCCTTGAATTTGGGTGCAGACGCATCTCAGGTTGTTGCGCATATCTGCCGACGCCACGATATCAAAGAAGTAATAATGCTTTGCCATCCGGCGTCCACAAATTGGCGTCAACGCTTTACGACGACAAAGCAAAGACTGGAGAATTTGGAGGCGTGCCTTGAGTACAAGACCGCCGAAAGGCAATCGGTAAGTCTTTTGACAGAGCAAGTGTCAAAGCTTGGGACAGATGGCTTGATGGCGACCTGTGAGGCCGCATTCAGTGGCGGCGTCATGTCTATGACGTCTTCGGTCAAAAACGGTTCCTTCCACATCCCTATGATGAACTTACATCCTAACGATGGCGTGTTGATTGAGGACATTTTGAATTTTATCCGCAAAATTTACCCAAATAAATCAGGATACCTGCTTAGCAGTGGGCGTCATTTTCACTATTATGGAGATTTTATGATAGATGAAAATGGCTGGAGGGAACTTATAGGAAACTTTTTGATAGCCTATGATTTTGTCCATCCTGGATACTGCGGGTTCAGGATGTTTGATGGATTTTCAACATTAAGGCTCACCACTCACCCTGTTTTTAAACCACATATTCCGAGGGTTGTTGCTGCAATATGAAATATTTTAGTAGCACATTTAGCCTATTCATTTGGGTTATATCTGCCATAGTTGCTCTCGCAGCTTGGTCCCAATTAGATTTCTCAAGTTGGATAGATGGCTTCATTCATGGGGCTAATGCCCAAGAAAGATTTGCCAATCTAGTTTGGTGGGTCAATGTCGCGTTCAAATTCTTGCTCACAGTGGTCATTTTTGGAACCTGTCTGCTGTGCACCAACGAAGGCCAAAAAAGCTTCTCTTACGAACAGCTGGCCGACGAAATTTTTAAGGAGCGCAACAAAAAAATTAAGATCGAATTGATTGGTTACTCTCTCGGGTTTGCGAATCCAATTAAGTTGCGACTTGAAGAAAACCCTTGGAAGGACTTGGAAGTCACCATCTTCACCATGAAGGCGGCTACCATTCTAGAGAACTTCGCGGAACAAAAGTCGCTTGAACATCGGGTGCAGGTGATATCAGAAAGGTTGGATGAATGGAGGGCGCTTTTTAGTGAAAGAAAGCTCGGTTCACTCTCAGTTGAGGAGGTCTCTGAACTAATGCCGTTTGCAGCTGTTGTGATTGGCGAAGACCGCTTGTTCGTATCAAATTATAAATGGACAACTGACGATGGCCGACTGACCCTTAACAAAGTTGCGGCCCCAAAAAGGCTTTTCTTTGAGATAAGCAATGTGGATGGAGCGTACGAGACTGTGATGGCAGTCATAAAGACGTTTAGGCGACACGTTGGATAACGCTGTTCTCATAGAGTTGAGAGACTACGTGCACCAGATACATCGGGGGCAAACCCGAAGGGGGGGCGAGCCGTATTTTAATCATCTCATTGAGGTCGAGGAATTATGCCGCCAATTGCTCGAACAGAATGAATTCGGTCTTCAAGGTGAAAACAACCGATTTGATATTCTTGCAACGGCCTTACTTCACGATAGCATCGAAGACACGGCGACTGACTATGAAGACGTCTTGCGCGTGGCCAATCGCCAAGTCGCAGATTGGGTCGGCTTGCTTTCTGAGGATAAGAGAAAACCAAAAAAAATCCGTCGACTTGAGTACCTTGATGTATTGGGATCGACTTGCTTCGTGGTGCAAACTATTAAGCTTGCAGACGTCTACTCAAACTTGTCAGGCGTAAATTTCAGCGAAGAAAGGGATTGGATTCTTGAGTATTTAGAACGCTCAAAGCAAGTACTTGAAAAATTGCAATTGGTGAGACATCTTAACCTTTTTACTCAAAGTCAAGAGACTATCTCAAAAATTAAATCGCAATTATCTCTCTAGATCTTAGTGGTTCCAGTACTCTCATTCTGGCCGTAACTGCTCTCGAAACTGCCTTGTCAAAAGCATTTTGGGCTATCCATCCTGCTGTCCTGCTGTCCTGCGGCTAAAGGAAACCAGTTGAATGTCCGCTTAGGGCCGAAAATGCCCTACTGCGGCCGCAACCGCAAAGCACCCCACCTTGCCCAAACCCCCATCCCCCTCTACCACGTAGGCCTCCGCTCCTCGCATCCGGGCCCGCCGTGACACGCATCATCCTCCGCTCCCTCCTCCTCATCGGTCTCGCCGCCTTACTCGCCGGCTGCACCGGCGTGGGCTATTACGCGGAGTCGCTGGGCGGGCATTTGCGGATCATGGCGGCCCGGCAGGATGTGGCGGGGCTGGTGGCGGATCCGGAGACGCCCGGGGCGCTGAGGGCGCGGATGGTTTCGGCGAGCGCGATAAGGCAGTTTGCCAGTGACGCGCTCGACCTGCCCGACAACAGAAGCTATCGCTCCTATGTCGACATCGGCCGCGATTACGTGACGATCGCGGTCTATGCGGCGCCGGAATTCTCGCTGGCGCCGGTGGCCAAATGCTTTCCGGTGTTCGGCTGCGTGCCCTACCAGGCGTTCTTCTCGTCAGACAATGCCAGGAAAGAGGCGACCGCGCTTCAGGCGCGGGGGCTCGACGTGCATGTGTCGGGCGTCACCGCCTATTCGACGCTGGGCTGGACCAGCGACCCGCTGCTGTCGACAATGTTCCGCGACGACGAGACCTCGGTGGCGGCGCTGATCTTTCACGAGCTCGCCCATCAACGCGTCTATGTGCAGGACGACAGCGCCTTCAACGAGGCCTTCGCGACGGCCGTGGAGACCAGCGGCGTGCGCCAATGGCTGCGGGCTCAGGGCGACGCCGAGGGCCTGCGCCGCTACGAGGCGGCCCGCGCGCGCAGCGCCGATTTCCTCGGCCTCATCGCTCAGACCCGCAGGGAGCTTAAAGCCGTCTACCGCGGCCCGGGCACGGAGGCGCAAAAACGGGCGGGAAAGGACGCGGCGATCGCGCGGCTCGGGCAGCGCTTCCGGCGGATGCGCGAGGGCCGCTGGAACGGATTCAGCGGCTTTGACGGCTGGTTCGCGGCGCCGGTCAACAACGCACGGCTTGCCGCAACCGGCGTCTACAACGATTTGGTGCCCGCCTTCCTGAGGCTGTTCGCGCTGTGCGGGAGCGACTACCGGCGATTCTACGCGGTCGTTGCCCGGATCGGCGAGCTGGAGCGAGAGGACAGGGCCGGCGCGCTGGAGGTGGCGAAGGGCTGCGGGTGAGGCCTTCAGATCTCCTCCCTTGCGGGGGAGATGTCACGAAGTGACAGAGGGGGGTGAAGCCCCGCCTTCCGTGATTGCCGCCTTTCCCCCCTCTGTCGGATACGCCGACATCTCCCCCGCAAGGGGGGAGATTGGGCAGTCGCGGACGGCGGCCCGTCCCCCTACTTCTTGCGCGCCATGAAGGCCTGGAAGGCGGCGAGCGCCTCGGCGCTCTTGAGCTGGGCGGCGAAGAGCTCGCCCTCCTCGCGGATGCGGGCGGCGACCAGGTCGGGGTCGGGCTTGAGCAGGCGGCGGGCGAGGGCAAGCGCCTTGGGCGGCTTCTGGGCGAGGTGATCGGCGGCGGCGAAGACTTCCGCTTCGAGCTCGTCGGCGGAGACGGTCTTGTAGATGAGACCGGTGCGCTCGGCCTCCTCGCCCGAGACCGGGAGACCGGCGCACAGCAGCGCGAAGGCCTTCTGGTGGCCCATCACGGCAGGCGCAAGCAGGCTGGAGCCGGCCTCGGGCACCAGCGCCAGGTCGACAAACGGCGTGTGAAAGCGCGAGCCGGGCGTGGCGAAGGTCAGGTCGCAATGCATGTGGATGGTGGTACCGATGCCGATCGCCAGCCCGTCGACGCCGGAGACGATGGGCTTGGCGAGGCTCGCCAGAGCCATCAGGAAATCGGACACTTCGGACCCGGTGGCGGCGCCCATGGCGACGGCCATGAAATCCTGCATGTCGTTGCCCGACGAGAATGCCCCAGGCGTGCCGAGGATCACGTGCACCCGCACCGCAGGGTCCGCCTCGCCGTCGGCGAGCGCGCTCGCCATGGCCGCATACATGGCGCGGGTGATGGCGTTCTTCTTGTCGGGCCGGTTGAAGCGGATGACGTTGACGGCGCCGGCGTCGCCCGCGCGCTCGATGAGAATGTGGTCGGTCATGTCTGTCCCCTGGGGTGATCGGGCCGGGATAATCGGACCGGGAAGCGGCGGCTCGGGATGATCAGCCGAGCGCCGCGCCGGCGTTTTCGAGGCAGGCGGCGCCGGCGGTGGCGCTCGACAGGAGCCCGCCGGTCAGGGGCGCCAGATTGGCCGCGGCGAAGCGGGCGAGCGCCGCCCTGCCCTGGGCTTCCGGCGCGTCCGAACCCGCCAGCGCGCCGCGGGCGAGCATGGCGACGGTGGCGGTCAGGCCGAAGAGCCTGAGATAGGGCGTGGCGCCGGCGAGCGCATCGGTCTGGCGGCCGTCGGCCATCGCCGCCTGCATGTAGGCGGTGGCCGTCTCGAGATCGGCGATGGCCGCGTCGAGCCGGTCGGCGACACCCTCGAGCGCCGGGGTGGTGGAGGCGCGGGCCGCCTCGGCGTCGGCCTTGAAATCGGCGATCAGCCGGCCCACCGTCTCGCCGCCCGCGAGCGGCAGCTTGCGGGTGACGAGATCGATCGCCTGGATGCCGTTGGTGCCCTCGTAGATCGGCGCGATGCGGGAATCGCGCAACAGCCGGGCGGCGCCGGTTTCCTCGATAAAACCCATGCCACCATGCACCTGCACGCCGAGCGAGGCGACCTCCATGCCGATGTCGGTGGAAAACGCCTTGGCGATGGGCGTGATCAGGCCGGCGCGCTCGGACCAGGCCTTGGCCTCGTCACCTTCGCTGACGCGGGCCATGTCGAGCGCCTCGGCGCAGGAATAGCAGATGGCGCGCGCGCCCTGGGTCAGCGCCTTCATGGTCATCAGCATGCGTGCGACATCCGGATGCTCGATGATCGGGCTCATGCCCTCGCCGGAAAAACCCGGCGCGCGGCCCTGGGTGCGGTCCTTCGCATAGGCAATCGCCTTCTGGGTGGCGGTCTCGGCGATGGCCACGCCCTGCATGCCGACGGCAAGACGGGCATTGTTCATCATGGTGAACATGCAGGCGAGCCCGCGGTTCTCCTCGCCGATCAGCCAGCCGATGGCGCCGGGCGTGTCGCCGAACTTGCCGTCGCCATAGATCATGGTGCAGGTGGGCGAGGCATGGATGCCGAGCTTGTGCTCGAGGCCGGAGCAGAACACGTCGTTGCGCTCGCCGAGCGCGCCGTCGTCACTGACAAAGAATTTCGGCACCAGGAACAGCGAGATGCCGCGGGTGCCGGCCGGCGCATCGGGCAGCCGCGCGAGCACCAGATGGACAATGTTGTCGGTGAAATCGTGCTCGCCATAGGTGATGTAGATCTTCTGGCCGAAGATCCGGTAGGTGCCGTCGCCCACGGGTTCGGCGCGGGCCTTCAAGGCATTGAGGTCGGAGCCCGCCTGCGGTTCGGTCAGGTTCATCGTCCCCATCCACTCGCCGGTGACGAGCTTTTCGAGATATTTGGCCTTGAGCTCGTCCGAGGCGTGCTTGTCGAGCGCCTCGACGGCGCCCATGGTCAGCGTCGGGCCGATGCCGAAGGCGAGAGATCCGGAATTCCACATCTCGAGTGCGGCCACCGAGAGCAGCATCGGCAGGCCCTGCCCGCCGAATTCCTCGGGTCCGGTCAGGCCGTTCCAGCCGCCGTCGATCCAGCTGCGGTAGAGTTCCTTCCAGCCCGGCGGCGTGGTGACCGCGCCGTCCTTGAGGATGGCGCCATGGGTGTCGCCGATCTCGTTCAAGGGCGCGACCTCGTCGGTGGCGAAGCGTCCGGCCTCGGCCAGGATGGCGTCGACAAGATCCTCGCCCAGATCGCCGAACCGGCCGGCTTCGAGCGCCTTGCCAAGGCCCGCCACGGATTTGAGCGTGTGAGCGATTTCCTCTACCGGCGCACGATACATGGTGTCTCCTCCATCAGGTCCGACTGCGACGCAATTTTATCCGCGCCATGGCTAGGTGGTTTTGACGTAAACGTCAATTTGGGAGATGGAATTTGGCGCGCCCATTGCAAGGGCCAACGGCCATCCGGCGTCCGGGGACGGAAAACAGCCGGCCCTGGATTTAACCGGTTCTCCTGCTGTCGGATGCTTCGGCCGGAATCGCCTCCTGTTGCTTCCCTCCGGTGCGGCTGATAGAGCCAGCGCGGGCAAAACGGACAAATCATGGCGCGCATTCTCCCAATCCTGGATCAGACCGCAATTCCGCTGGCAATCGAAGCTTTGCGGCGCGGCGAGCCCGTGGCGGTGCCGACCGAGACGGTCTACGGGCTCGCTGCCGACGCCACCAATCCTGCAGCGATTGCCGCCATCTACGAGGCCAAGGGACGCCCGCGCTTCAATCCGCTGATCTCGCATGTGTCCGATCTCGATATGGCGAAAGTGCATGTGAGGGTCTCGCCGCTTGCGGAAAAACTGGCCGCAGCCTTCTGGCCCGGCGCGCTGACGCTGGTGCTGCCGCTGAGCGATACCTGCAGGATCCATCCGCTCGCTACCGCCGGGCTGCCCACGGCCGCGGTCCGCATGCCGGAAGGCTTTGCACGGGACCTGATCGCCGCCTTCGGCGAGCCTCTGGCGGCGCCGAGCGCCAACCGGTCGGGCCGCGTCAGCCCGACATCGGCCCGGCATGTGGAGGAGGATCTGGGCGAGCGTATCGGCCTGATCCTGGATGGAGGCCGCTGCCGCATCGGGGTGGAATCGACCATCCTGGCCGTGGACGACGCCGGGTTGCGTCTGCTCCGGCCCGGCGGCATTCCGGTGGACGCCATCGAAATGGTGGCCGGTCAGGCGATCCAGCGCCCTGCAACACAGGCCGGGGGGGCCGTGATCGCGCCGGGCATGCTGGCTTCGCATTATGCGCCGAGCGCGGCGGTGCGGTTGAACGCGACCGACGCCAGGTCCGGCGAAACGGTGATCAGATTCGGCGGCGTGCCGCTTCCGGGGGAGGATCAGGCGAAGATGATCCTGGACCTGTCGCCATCCGGCGATCTGCGCGAGGCGGCCGCAAACCTGTTTGATTTTCTCAAGCGCGCCGATGCGTCAGGCGCTGCCTGCATCGCCGTGGCTCCGGTTCCCGCTCACGGCCTGGGCGAGGCCATCAACGACCGCCTGGCCCGCGCCGCAGCACCGCGCGACTGAGACCCTAACGCCGAAGCGCCACGGGATCATGGATCCTCGTGGCGCTCCAGACATCTTCATCGACCGGACGGCAGATCGGAAGACCCGCACGAAGGGCGTCACCCGGTCAGAAGCGGCGTGTTGATGATCTTCTTGAACAGGGCTGTCATGGCGTCGCTGATGCCCTCGGTCGGGCTAACTTCAAAGAACAGGCCCGGCGAGGCGCATTCTTTCATGCGGGTCGGAATTTCATTCTGGAACGGCTCTATCCAGTCTTCATACCAATCATTAGCCGGAAGCGGCAGGTAGGTCGTGTACAGAACCGCGATCCGGTGGCCCTTGTCTTTCAACGCCTTGCAATGCTTGACATCGATCGGCTCCTGGCAGCGTCCGCCGGTGGTCTTCTTGGTGCAATTCGCAGGCTTGTAGCTGTTGCCAACGCCATCGGAGACAAAGAACAGGATCTTTTCCGGTGAAGACGCTGTAAGGCCCGATCCAGGTGCTCCCATCTTGTCGCTGATTTGCGTGAGGGCGCGGTCAAAATCGGTCTGCTGGTCATTGTTAAAATTCTGCTTCGGGATCGACATCAGATCGACTTTGGCAGCCTGCTGTTTGGCCTTGGCCAGATTGGTTGTCGGCGCAATGACCTCAAGCAGCTTGGTGTCTTCGGCCCTTTCGCCAAAGCTGTAGACGCCCATGCGATACTGATTGGAAAACTTGCGGGACTCCTTGGCCGTATCCATCAAGGCGGCGGCCGCCTGCGCCACCACATTGATGCGGATGGTGACGCCAAGATTCTTGGCGATATTGTAGTTGCTGGTCATGACTTCCACGCCGTTCTTGACGATGTGGCAAGCGAATGCGCAGGTATCCGGTGTATTCGCCATCAATCTGGTGACATCGGCCGGGGTGGCGGCCACGCCCATCGACGGGGTGTTGTCGAGCAGCAGGTAGAAGTCCCGGTAGACCTCTGTCTGATACTGGACGGTGGCGCTGCCTGCGACCTGGATACTGTCCTTGCCCAACACTCTGGCGAGGGTGGTCGGCACCGAGACCACGTAATTGATGACCGAATACAGAATGCCGTCTTTCTTCACGACCTTGGCTTCGATTGTGTCGACCGTGTATCCCGTCTCGTTCTCAAGCTGGGCCTTGAAGAAGGTCACGGCATCGGCTTCACCTATCGAGACTTCGCCGTCACCCGCCATCGAAAAGGCTGCCTTGACCCCTTCCGACCTTTCCGCGACGGCGGCGAGGGCGGCCGCGTCGGCCGCGCCCTGAATGTGGTTCTTGACCGAACTCGCATTGGCGTAATCGAGCGCAAATCCCGCCGCGCCAATCACCGGAACAAGCAGAATGGCGAATATCAGTCCGAAATTCCCGGAACGGTTTTCAAGAAAGCCAAGCATTGCCGTTTTCCTTTTCGAATAGAGACATGTTTAGACTTAAAAGCCTGAAGAACGCTGAAACCGGCATTTCCAATTTTATCAAATCCCGGCGTTGCGCTCCTCCACCCCGATTGAGGATTTGCGGTTGCGCTCAAACCCACGCCGCGGCGCGGTCTCCATCAGAAAGGCACGAGGGAGTAAATCGTCGCACCTCTCGACTTGAAGCTGACGCGGGGATAGATGCTTGATCATGCCAACGCCCTTGACCGATTCCGCGCTGATTGCCCGTTTTGCCGCCATTACCGGTGAGCGGAATGCCTTGACGACGCCAGCCGACATTGCCCCGCATCTGATCGAACTGCGCGGCCTTTACCAGGGCGAAAGCCCGCTGGTTCTGCGTCCGGGCACGACACAGGAAGTCTCGGCCATCCTGCGGCTGGCGCATGAGACGGATACGGCAATCGTGCCCCAGGGCGGCAATACCGGGCTGGTGGGCGGGCAGTCACCGCGTCCGGGACAGGGTGAAATCGTGCTGTCGCTGGCGCGGCTCAACAAGATCCGGTCGCTCGACCCGGTCGGCCAGACGATGGTGGCAGAGGCCGGCGTGGTGCTGGCGCAGGCGCAGCAGGCGGCCAGCGACGCGGGGCTGCTGTTTCCGCTGTCGCTCGGATCGGAAGGGTCGTGCCAGATCGGCGGCAATCTTTCCTCCAATGCCGGCGGAACCGCCGTTCTCGCCTATGGCAACATGCGCCAGCTCTGCCTCGGACTCGAGGTGGTGCTGCCGGATGGTGAAATCTGGCACGGGCTGCGCGCGCTCAAGAAGGACAACACAGGCTACGATCTGCGCGACCTGTTCATCGGCGCGGAAGGCACGCTGGGTGTGATCACGGCGGCTGTATTGAAACTGTTTCCGGCGCGGCGCGGGCACGAGACCATCTATGCGGGCGTGGATAATCCGGACACCGCGCTGAAGCTGTTCCGTGTCGCGCAGGATTACTGCGGCGCGTCGCTCACCGGCTTCGAGCTGATGCCGCGCATCGGCGTCGAATTCACCACCCGGCATATCGAGGACGTGCGCGATCCGCTCAGCGAACCGCATCCCTGGTACGCGCTGATCGACATTTCATCGGGTCAATCGCAGGAAGCGGCGCGGGCCATGCTGGAAGGCCTGTTCATGGCGGCCGACGAGAAGGGCCTGATCCGCGATGCCGCCGCCGCCGAGACCGAGGCACAACGCCGGAATTTCTGGAAACTGAGGGAATCGATGTCCTGGGCGCAGAAGCCCGAGGGCGGGTCGATCAAGCATGACGTGTCGGTGCCGGTGGCGCTCGTGCCGGAGTTTCTTGCGCGCGCCGACCATGCAGTGAAGTCCGCTATGCCGGATGCGCGCATCGTCGCCTTCGGGCACATGGGCGACGGCAACATTCATTACAACATCTCCCAGCCCCTGGGCGCCGACACCCAGGCCTTCCTCGCGCGCTGGTCGGAGATGAACGCAATCGTGCATGCGATCGTTCTGGATCTGGACGGGTCGATCTCGGCCGAACACGGCATCGGACAACTCAAGCGCGACGAGCTTGCCGCTATCCGGTCGCCCGTCGAAATGGAGCTGATGCACAGGATCAAACAGGCGTTTGATCCCAAAGGCATCATGAATCCGGGCAAGGTGGTTGCTTCCCGGTAACCTTTCCAAAATGGAAATGGGACGGTGGGGGTTCGCTAACCATCTCCGAGACATAGCTTTTCTTAACCCAGAATTTTAAGCCGCTTTGAACGGCATTTTGGCATGTTGCTTCGTGTGAGAGGGCGAAAAGCCCCGGATGAGAAGACCGGATAACCGGCTCTCAAGAGTTACAGAGGCGATACCATGACCAACACCGTATTGAAGCCCGTCTGGGCCGGATTCGAGTTGCGGCTCGATCCAGGCAACTTCCCGCAACGCGTGTCCTATGCGGCGCGCAACGAACGTGACGAGGTATCCGTGACGCTCGACAGCCGCGGCGCCGTGATCCGCAAAGTCCTGTCAAAATCAGGGCTGCCGCTGTCAATTGCCCTGCCGGCCCGCGCCTTCAAGGGCGTTGCCGCACGGGCCATCGACCATGGCGACGGCACCGTGACCGTGACGCTCGAACTGCACCACACCGACCTCGCCCTGTGCGTGCCCCTGCTGGTCGCCCATGACCTTGATGATATCGCCGCCGACTGGCGCGCCTGGGCGGAACTCTACGGCCTGCCGATGATGATGGTGGAAGCCGATGGCGTGGCCCGCCCGCTTGAAGACGGAGCCGGCCGGCCGGCCGCCTCTCCGTCGCGACGCCGCCGTCATCACCAGATCGCCGACCGCCGGCCGCGGTTCCTGGTGCGCCGCACCACCGGCAAGATGGGGTTCCGCATGAAGATCGAAGGTCGCGAGATTATCGCGCGGCGCTGAAACCACCTCCCGAGACGCGGAGAAGCCCGGTTGCCGGAAACGGCGACCGGGTTTTTCGTTCAGACGAGAAGCGCGGCGCAGAGGCCGAGAAACACGATCAGGCCGACATGGCTGTTGGCCTTGAACAGCTTCAGACATTGATCGGCATCGTCGATATCGATGACGCGGATCTGCCAGGCGAGCATGATCACGGCCACCGCCAGGCCGGCAAAAGCGGGCCAGGAGACAGATGTCAGGATAAAGGCTGCAGCGGCCATCGCGGTGAAGATGCCGTAGAACACAACGAGCCAGATTTTCGTGTTGTCGCCGAACAGCCGCGCGGTGGAGCGCACGCCGACCAGCGCGTCGTCCTCCTTGTCCTGATGGGCGTAGATCGTGTCGTAGCCGATGGTCCAGGCAATGGCGCCCGCATAGAGCAGCAGCGGCGGCCAGGCGAGCTCAGCGAAGACCGCCGCCCAGCCCATCAGCGCGCCCCAGGAGAAGGCCAGCCCGAGGAAGAATTGCGGCCAGTCGGTAAAACGCTTGGCGAAGGGGTAGATGGCGACGATGCCGAGCGAGGCAATGCCGAGCAGGATAGAGAACCAGTTGAACTGGATGAGCACCAGCAGTCCGACCAGCGCCTGAATGACGAGGAACGCGGTTGCCGCACCCTTCGAAATCCGGCGTGACGGCAAGGGCCGCGAGCGGGTCCGCGCCACCTTGGCGTCGATCTTGTGATCGACCAGATCGTTCCAGGTGCAGCCCGCGCCGCGCATGGCAATGGCGCCGGTCATGAACAGGAACAGATGCCAGAGCGTGAGCGCCGGGAACCAGACCGTATCCACATTGGTGGGCGAGCTTGCGACATTGGCGGCGAGCGCTGCCGACCAGAAGCACGGCCACATCAGCAATTGCCAGCCGATGGGACGATCCCAGCGCGCCAGCTGGGCGTGGGGCCACAGGGCCCTGGGCAGGACCCGGTAGACCCAATTACCCGAGGGTGCATCGGCCACCCGGGCGTTTGATTCAGGGATCGGATTGCGTGCAGCGGACATGCTCCGACTGTTGCCACCCGAAGCAAGTCAGGTCAAGACGGCTGTCCGCGGCCGCGCAGGAAACGGCGAAGACGCCGCGGCTGCCCCGGAGCGCGGTCCCCGCTCGGGCGGGAAATCCGGCTGAAGGCCCTGATTGCACCGAGGAACGGACAGCCATCCTGATCGCCAACGCGTTTTGCCAGGGCCGCGCGGGAAATCCGGAACAGGGTCTTTTCCCTCGCGCATCTCAAATCCAGCCGCTTGCCCCCATGAGGGGAGGAATTGAGGGTGGGCGTCGTGAGCGCAGCGAACCGGAAATACCCCCGCCCGGATCGCCTGCGCTGCACTTGTCGCTCGCAAGGGTCGAGCCGCGGGTCTCAACGCGTCCTTCGGACCCCCTCAGAGGAAGGCGGGGGCTCTCGTTTTGCCCCGTCGAGTTTTGTGGGCGCGCCTCCTGCCATGGCGTTCTTTGCTTGACCCCGCGGCGATGTTTTCCTAACCCGGAGCCAGCAAGGCTTGTCCGCCCCGTCCCGTCCACGCGCCTGGAGACCACCGATGATGAATGTGCTGTTGATCGGGTCCGGCGGCCGCGAACATGCGCTGGCCTGGAAGATCTCCCAGTCGCCGCTCATCGGCACGCTTCATGCGGCGCCGGGCAATCCCGGCATTGCAGAGCACGCAGTGCTGAGCGCGCTTGATCCGTTCGACCACGAAGCCGTTGTCAGCTTCTGCCGCGACAAGGCGATCGACCTGGTGGTGGTGGGCCCCGAGGCGCCACTGGTGGCGGGGTTGGCCGACGCGCTGGGCACAGCCGGGATTTCGGTTTTCGGGCCATCGGCCGCGGCAGCGCAGCTCGAAGGCTCCAAGGGCTTCACCAAGGATCTGTGTGCGCGCGAAAACATTCCCACCGGGGCCTATCAGCGGTTCAACAATGCACCCAAGGCCAAGGCCTATGCGCGGGCGCAGGGCGCGCCGATCGTCATCAAGGCCGACGGGCTGGCCGCCGGCAAGGGCGTGACCGTGGCGATGACGGTCGAAGAGGCGCTCAGCGCGATCGATGATTGCTTCGAGGGCGCGTTCGGCGAAGCCGGCGCCGAGGTGGTGGTCGAGGAATTTCTGGACGGCGAGGAGGCGAGCTTCTTCTGCCTGTGCGACGGCACCACCGCCCTGCCCTTCGGCACGGCGCAGGACCACAAGCGCGTCGGCGACGGCGACACCGGCCCCAACACCGGCGGCATGGGCGCCTATTCGCCCGCACCGGTGATGACGCCGGAGCTGATCGACCGCACCATGAAAGACATCATCGGGCCGACCATGCGCGGCATGGCGGCACTCGGCGCGCCGTTCACCGGCGTGCTCTATGCCGGGCTGATGATCGATGACAGCGGGCCGAGGCTGATCGAGTACAATGCGCGCTTTGGCGATCCGGAATGCCAGGTGCTGATGATGCGGCTCAAGGGGGATGTGCTCACGCTGCTCAAGGCCGCCGCTGAAGGCAGCCTCGCGGATCTCTCCGCCAGCTGGAGCGACGAGGCGGCGCTGACCGTGGTGATGGCGGCTCAAGGCTATCCCGGTACGCCGAGGAAAGGCACGAAGATTGCCGGCCTCGCAGCGGCCGAGGCAACCGGCGCTAAGGTGTTTCATGCCGGCACGGCGTTGGATGACGGACAACTGGTGGCCAATGGCGGACGGGTGCTCAATGTCACGGCGCTCGGGCCCGACGTCACCACGGCGCAGGCAAGAGCCTACGCGGCGGTTGAGGCGATCGACTGGCCGGGCGGATTCTGCCGCCGCGACATCGGCTGGCGGGCGGTCGAGCGCGAGGGAAGAAATTAACGCGGCGTTTACCGCTTCCAAAAACCGGATCGTAACGGCCCCGCGCTAGAGTGCACTCACCAGAACCGGAGATTTCCGGATAGAACGGGAGTATGCGCCATGCTGAGAATGATCATTGCCGCCACCTTGTGTGCGGGCGCGGGAGTGGCCAATGCCGGTTCCATCGAATCGTTCGAGGCGACATCCAGCACCCGGACCAGCATTGTCGAAGTGGGCTGCCCGGCCTGCGCGCGCGCAGCCACGGAAAAGGCCGATGAAGAGGGCAGAGTCAAGCTCGCGCCGGGCGAACAGATCATCGAAGTGCGCAATATCGACGGCGAGATGATGATCTACCGCACCGAAAACTGGCTCGGCGGTTCGCCCGTCACCATGGTCCGCAAGGCCAGCGAGCTGGACCTGATTGCGCTGGGCGTGGCCGTGCCTGAAGACAACAAGACCGCCGAGGCCGACTCACCGGCCGGCAGCGGAGCAGAACCGCCCGTCACTGTCGAAACCGCGACCGAACCGCCGCTGTTCGTCCCGGTCATCGCCAACACGGCGCCCGGGATCGACAAGGACACCAAGACATCGGCGCTGGGCGACAGCGACAAGACCGTCGTTCCGCTGGATGCATCGCAGTTCGAGCTCCGGCTCAACTGAGCCTTTCAGGATCGGACGGGCCCCACCCCGTCCCTGCCGCGCAAGCCCTCGTCCGGGTCCGCGATGGCACCCAGCCGGCGCCCACCTCCAGGGGTCGCCGGCTTCGGGCTTTTGAGGCGGCCGCAGGGGATCTTCCGCGTCCCCCAGTCTTGATGCAGCCATGACCGGGTGGTAACCGTCACATCGCGCGTTGCATGATCTGTCGTGGTTCGCCGCAACTCCGGCCAGCGAGGCAATGTGTCCAATATCCAAAACGAGACTTCCGAATGGGGTTACGACGTCCTGCGCCGCGCCATCGACGCCGCCGGCGTGTCCTTATGGAGATGGAATGTCGAGACCGACGACTTCGCCATGGATGAGCGCGGATACCGGCTGTGGGAAGTCGTGCAGGGACCCGAGCTCACATTCGAGCTCCTGTCGGCCAAGATCCATCCGGCGGACCGGGACCGGGTGAGCGAGGCCTTCGCCGCGACCCGCGCGACCGTCGGCTCCTATGAAATCGACTTTCGCACCAAGTCCGGGCCGCATGTGAGATGGATTTCCGCGCGCGGGCAAGGCAATGACGCGGGGATCGTGGACGGCGAGCTCACCGGCATCTTTCTCGACATCACCGATCGCAAGCAGGCCGAGGAAGGAAACGAACTGCTGGCGGGCGAGATGAGCCACCGGGTCAAGAACCTGCTCGCCATTGCCTCGAGCCTGACGCGCATCACGTCGCGCTCCTCGTCCTCGATGGAGGACATGACCAAGCAGCTGATCAACCGGCTGACGGCGCTCGACCGCGCCCATGACCTGGTGCGGCCGATGCCGGGCGAGGCGGGACGCTCGGCGCTCCTGGGCGACATCTTTACCGTGCTGCTGGCGCCCTATGACGACAAGGATGAGTTTGCCGGGCGCATCCGGGTGGCGGTGCCGCGGCTGGGCGTGGGCCCGGTCACGGCCACCGCGCTGGCGCTCATCGTGCATGAACTGGCGACCAATTCCGTCAAGTACGGCTCCCTGTCGCGTGAAGGCTCGCTGGACGTGTCCGGCGCCATGGAGGGGGAGAACGTGAAGATCGCCTGGGCGGAACAGGGCGGGCCGGACATGACCTCGCCGCCGGACATGACCGGCTTTGGCTCGAGCCTCGTGCGCAAGACCATCGAAGGCCAGCTCGGCGGAACGCTGAGCTATGAATGGTCGAAAAGCGGCGCGCTGGTCACCATGCTGATCAGCAGCGAGCAGATCTCCAAATAGGCCGTTCTCCGGCCTCCGCCGGACGGCGAGAGAACGACGTCAGCCGGAGATCTTCGAGAAATCGGCGACCGCGCCTGTGGCTTCACGGATCATGGCGAGCAGCGCCAGCCGGTTGGCGCGCACGGCCTCGTCCTCGGCATTGACCAGCACGGCCTCGAAGAACACGTCCACCGGCCCACGCAGATCCGCCAAGGCGCCCATGGCGCTCGCATAGTCCTCCGCCTCGATCGCCTTTGATGCCTGGGCGACGGAGCGAGTGACCGCGTCATGCAGGCTCCGCTCGGCGTCGAGTTCGAACAGCGCCGGATCGACCGTATCGGCGACCCGCGTCCCCTTCTTTTCTTCGGCAGCGAGAATGTTGGCGGCACGCTTGGCGCCGGCCAGCAGGTTCCTGCCGTCCTCGGTGTCGAGGAACGCGCCCAGGGCCGCAACGCGGCGGGTGATGTCCAGGAGGTCATCGGACTGAGGCGTGATAACCGCGTCGATGAGATCGTGGCGGGCACCCTGGTCGCGGAGATAGACCTTCAGGCGGTCGTGGAAGAAGGAGAGGAGGTCGGCAATTTCCGGACGGGTGCCAAATTCAAAATAGTCTTCGGCTGTCTGCTCAATCTCTACGGAGGCTTGCATTCCCGCATCGATTTGATCAACAGCAGCAAATACCCTACGGTTGACATAAAATTCAGGCCGATCCGGATCGGGGTTATCCAACTGGGCATATCCAACCCAAAGCTTAAAACGCCCCTTGGCGGTTTTTCCGTATAACGCGAGTCCATTTTTAAGATGTTGAAGAAACGCGTTGTGCGCTTGATCGATGGACAGATTAATACCTAGTCGAACCCCATTCTCCACCAGGATCCGGATCACACCCAGCGCTGCCCGCCTCAGCGCATAAGGGTCCTTCGAGCCGGTGGGCTTTTCGTCGATGGCCCAGAAGCCGACCAGCGTGTCGAGCTTGTCGGCGAGCGCGACAGAGATCGACACCGGATCGGTCGGCACCTGGTCGGACGGGCCCTGCGGCTTGTAGTGCTCCTCGGCGGCGCGCGCGACGCTTGCGTCCTCGCCCTGCAGGCCTGCATAGATGCGGCCCATGACGCCCTGCAGCTCGGGGAATTCGCCGACGACCTCGGTGGTCAGGTCCGCCTTGGCGAGCAGCGCCGCGCGACGGGCAAGCGCAGGATCGGCGCCGACCACCGGCGCGAGCTCCTCGGCCAGTTTCGCGATGCGGGCAACGCGCTCGCCCTGCGTGCCGAGCTTGGCGTGGAAGGTGACGCCCAGATGGTCGAGCTTGGCCATGCGCTGGTCGAGCGGCTTAGTCAGATCCAGCCCGAATCTCTCGGCCGATCCTTCCAGCCCTGCCAAGTCCGGCAGGTTGGCCTGGTCGGTGGTCCAGAAATAGAGCGCGTCGGAGAGCCGCGCGCGCACCACCTTGGCGTTGCCGAGCGCGATTTCGCGGCCGCCGTCGCTGGCCTCGATATTGGCGACCAGGATGAACCTGTTGGACAGCCCGCCGCCCGGCTTGCGCAACACAAAGCATTTCTGGTTGGTCTTGATGGTGAGCCGGATGATGTCGTCGGGAATGGCGAGGAAATCCTCCTCGAACTCGCCCATCAGCACCACCGGCCACTCGACCAGGCCCGAGACCTCGTCGAGCAGCGCCTCGTCCTCGACCAGTTCGAGCCCGGAGGCGAAGGCGAGGTTCTTGGCATCCGCCAGGATGATCTCCTTGCGCCGCTCGGCGTCGAGCACGACTTTCGCGCGCTCGAGCTTGTCGACGTAATCGTCGAAGCGGCGCACGGTGAAGGGCTCGGGCGCATGGAAGCGGTGGCCCGAGGTGGTGTTGGAGGCCACCAGCCCGTCGATCGCGAAGCCGATCACCGTGGGTTCCTCGGTCTCGGGGCCGAAGGTGCAGATGATCGACTGCAGCGGGCGCACCCATCTGAGCGCTTCCGGGCCCTTGCCCTCGACGCCATGAAAGGTGAGGCCCCTGGGCATCGAGGCCGCGCCCCAGCGCATGGATTTGGGCCAGGAGAAGCCGCGGATGATGCCGGGCATGACGTCAGTGATGATCTCTTCGGCGTCGCGGCCGGGCCTGGAAATATGGGCCACGTAGAAGTCGCCCTTCTTCGGGTCCGAATGCACATGGGCCTCGGAGATGTCCGTGAGCCCCGCCTTGCGCATGAAGCCCGCCAGCGCCTGTTCCGGCGCCTTGGTCGACGGACCCTTGATCTCCTCGCGCACGTCCTTAGAGCGTGCGGTCAGACCGCGGATGTCGAGCGCGAGCCGCCGTGGCGTCCAGTATTCCCGCGCGGCCTCGTAGGTCAGGCCGGCATCGACCAGCGCGTCGGTCACGGACTTGCGCAGATCCCCCGCGGCCTTGCGCTGCATGCGGGCAGGAATTTCCTCGGAGCGGAGTTCAATCAGCAGGTCGGGCATGGGACTTTCCAGAAATTGGATTTCGGGCGGGACTTAGCAAGCCACATCCGAATTGTCATCCGCCGATTGAGGTGCGGATTTCAGAAGTGCCCTGCCCCGACGATCGAAACAGCTACCAGCCGCCGCCGCCGCCGCCACCGCCGCCACCGCCGGAAGAGCCGCCGCCCGACGAACCCGACGAGCTCTTGGGCTGCGGCATGGAGGCTGCCATGGCAGAGGACACGGCGGCAACCGAGGACGCGGCCGCAGCGCCGATGTTGCCCGGCGACCAGGAGTGGCCATGGTACCATTGCGGTTGATACTTCGCTTCCCGGTCGGGCCGGATGCGGGCGAGCTGCGCGGCCCAGGCTTCCGACCAGGGCTTTTCAACGCCAAGTCCCGCCGCATAGGGCAGGAAGCGCTCGAACAGCTCTTCCGACATCTCGGGCGCATCGCGCATGTTGAGCCGGTTGGTTTCCGCCGTTTCGAGATAGAGCTTAAAGCCCTTGATGTCGGTCAGCACCTTGGCGCCGATCGCCGTGGGGGCGCCGATAAGCCAGACCATGGCGATCATGACGGCCATTCCGACAATCAGCATCGCGCCGGCCACCTGGTAGACCGGCAGATCGCCCGGAACCAGGACAACCACGACGCCAACCAGAAACACAGCGCCGCCCAGCAGGAACAGGACCGCCCCGATGATGCGGCTGCCGATGCCCGGCTCCTTGAACAGAGACCGTCCTGCGACCCAGAGGCCGCCGCCAAACAGCGAGGTCATCAGCACCGGGATCAGGTAGAGAAGGCCTTCGTCAGGCGGGCTCTGAAGCACCAGCCCGACGATGAAGGCGGCACCCGCGGCTATGGCGCCGAGCACCAGCCAGCCGAGATTGGAGTTGTAATAACGACCGGCATATTCCTTCGAGATGGCCGCGCGCAGACTGGATCCGGCGCTTTGCAGGGCCGGACCATTGTGCTTGTCGAGGACGATCTCCGGCCGGTTCTCGAGAAGGCCGGAATAGAGGGCCGCTTCACCCGCAGGCAGGGCCGGCGCGTTGGCGGCACCGGCCATGGCCCCGCGCTGCAGCGTGACAGTGCCATGGGCATCCTCGTCAATCACCAGGAAGCGCTTGACGCCAAGCGAGAGCAGTGCCGCGATGAACGGCAGGTCGATGCCCTTCCTGCCGGTGCGGAAGCCGTTGAAATGGGCAAAGGAAAGAGCTGCGGGTGAAAGGTTTTCGGGCGGATGGAACAGCGGAATGATCGGCGGCGATGGCGGATCGCGCCCGAGCCTGTTCCAGACATAGAAGAAATAGACCGGAATGGCGAGCCAGCCGAGGATCAGGAGAAAGATGCCGGCATTGGCGCCGACCACCGCAGAGAGGCCGCCTTCATCGGGCGTGACCACGCCCTTGGTGAAGCCCACCGCGATGGTCATGCCTTCCTCGGGCCCGAGCGGCCTGGTTGTCGCAAAGCGGACTTCGGCCTGGCCCCCGCCTGAGGCGGTGTAATCCTTGCCCTCGGCGCCGAACGGTCCGGTATAGGCGAAAACCTGTTCAGCGCGGGCGCCCTCGGGCAGTTCAACCCGGGCCTCGGCCGACAGGATCGGGAAACTCCAGAAATTGCCGGTGACGTTCCAGTAGAGCTCGTCGTAATCGTCGAAATAGCGCAATTGCCGGGTCGTGACATAGCGGATCGTGTAGGTGTGCTCGCCGCGGGGAATGAGCACCTCCGAATCGCCGATATAGATCCTGAGAAACCGTCCCAGCCATTCTGTGCTGTGGGGGGTGTTCCGGCCATTGTGCAGAACCTCGACGAGGTCGAAACCGTTGCTGTCCCACAGGCCCCATTCGTCGAGCGTCCTGAGCGGGATGTCGCGGAAGATGCCGCGGCGGATATCCCGCCCCTCGGCATTGACCGTGATGGTCTCGGTCACCTCGAGAGAGGCATCGTCATTCACCTTGATGTCGGCGATGAACGACCGGATTTCCTCGCGCGCCATTGCCGCCTGCGGGGCAAATGCCACAAGGCACACGAGCACAGCTGCGAGCCAACGCTTCATCGGCCGGTCCCTCCCCGAGACGTTCGCCCTATTGAAATGACACCTTCGGAACCGCGCGGTCGGCTTCATCCTCAAGTTCGAAATACTCGGCCTTGACGAAGCCGAACTGGTTGGCGATCAGGTTCGACGGGAAGGATTCCACCGAGACATTGAGGTTGCGCACGGCGCCATTGTAGTAGCGCCGCGACATCGAGATCTCGTTTTCGGTCTCCTCAAGCGCCCGCTGGAATTCCTGGAAATTCTCGCTGGCCTTGAGGTCTGGATAGTTTTCGGCGACCGCCATCAAACGGCCCAGTGCGCTGCTCAATGCGCCTTCCAGCGATGCGCGCGTTTCCGGCGACGCATTGCTGCCGGCCACCGCTGCGCTGCGCAGCCTTGTGACCTCCTCGAGCAGCTCCCGCTCATGCGTCATGTAGCCCTTGACGGCTTCCAGCAGATTGGGAATCAGATCGGCGCGGCGCTTGAGCTGCACATCGATGCCGCTCCAGCCCTCGCCCGCCATCTGACGGTTCTTGACGAGCGTGTTGTAAAGCGACACCGCATACAGCGCGGCGCCGACCAGCACCGCCAGAATAACCCATACACTCATTCGCTCACCCCCGGCTTTGAACCATAAATTGATCTTGTGCGCAGGCCCGACCTGACGACGGTGTGACCTTACTCAGACTCACCGCAAAAATCCACGGCATAAGCAGAGGCGAGAGCGTGGTGGATGAAGGCCGGACACCCGCATCCGCCATCACGGAAATTTCGAGGCTGGCCGATGTTCTTGCGGGTCCTGATTTTTCGCCCGCAATAAGTAAAGTTTTACCTTTCCGGGTTCATAAATGATGGAACTGCTCAATCGTGCTTGGCGGTTTTAACAAGCGCGGACGATTTTAAATTTTGCGAGACCCATTGAGATGACGAATTTTGACGCCACCATTTTCGAGCTTGCCCCGATCGCCATGTGGATCGAGGATTTCAGCGGGGTCAAGCAGCAGTTCGATCAGTGGCGGGCCGAAGGCGTGAGCGATATCCGCAGCTTTCTCAAACAGGACCTGACGCGCGCGGCGGCCTGCTCAAGCCGGATCAGGGTGCTTCAGGCCAACGACAAGACGCTCAAGCTGTTCGAAGCCGACGACCTGGCACACCTGGTCGACAACCTGTCGATCGTGTTTCGCGATGACATGCTGGAAAGCCACATCAATGAACTGGCGGAGCTCTGGGATGGCAAGACCGAGTTCTCAAGCAATGCGGTGAATTACTCACTGTCCGGCAAGCGCATGGACATCCAGCTCAAGGGAACGGTGCTGCCGGGCCATGAAAAGACGCTTGACCGGATCCTGCTGACCACAGAGGACGTAACCGCGCGCAAAGACGCGCGACGCAGCGAGACCGCAAGCCGCCTGCACGCCGAAGGCCTGTTCAAATATTCGCCGGTGTCGCTTTGGGTCGAGGATTTCAGCGAGATCCGCAATCTGATAGGCGAAGTGCGCGACCGCGGCATCGAGGATTTCCGCGTCTTCATGGACGTGCATCCGGAATTCGTGCGCCAGTGCATGAGCGAAATCCGCGTCATCGACGTGAACCAGGCGACACTCGATCTGTTCTGCGCGGACGATGTCCAGACCTTGCTGCGGCGACAGGCAGAGATCATGCGCGACGAGATGGAAAAGCCGTTTCGCGAACAACTGATGGATCTGTGGGAAGGCCGGCTGTTCCACCATCGCGAGGTGGTCAACTACGCGCTCGACGGAACCATTCGCCACATCCTGCTGCATTTCGCCGTGCTGCCGGGCCACGAGGAAGACTGGGCCCGGGTGCAGGTGGCGCTGACCGACATCACCGCGCGCAAGAAGGCGGAAGCCTATCTCGAATATCTCGGCAAGCACGATGTGCTGACCAAGCTGCACAACCGCGCCTTCTACAAGGACGAGCTCAACCGGCTCGAGCGCAAGTCGCTGCGCCCGGTCTCGGCGATCGTGATGGATCTGAACGGCCTCAAGGAGGCCAATGACCAGCTCGGGCACGATGCCGGCGATGCGCTGTTGCGCCGCTTCGGCGAGGTGCTCAGCGGCGTGGTGTCGCGGCCCAACCACGCCGCCCGCATCGGCGGCGACGAATTCGCGATCCTCATGCCCGGCGCCGACAAGAAGGCGGCGGCGGCCATGGTCGATACGATCAACGAGCTTCTGAACATCAACAACCAGTTCTATTCCAACGCGCCGTTGAGCGTCGCCATCGGCTGGGCTACAAGCCGCGACGGCGAGAGCATGGAAGATCTGATCAAGCGGGCGGATCTGGAAATGTACGAGGACAAGCGCGCCCATCACAGCGGCGGAATTTCCGACAAGACGACCCTGACCGGCCCCGCACGATCCGTTTCAGCCGTCTGAGGCGGCTGGCGGCCCTACCCGGCTGCCTGCAGGAAATTCGCCCCGCCGGCGTCGGTCAGCAGGAACGCCTCGCCGCACTGGCGCGACAGGTTGCGCACGCGCAGTATATAGCCCTGCCGCTCGGTCACCGAAATCACGCCGCGCGCATCGAGCAGATTGAAGACGTGGGACGCCTTGATGCACTGGTCATAGGCCGGCAGCACGGATCTGTGCAGCGCTCCGGGCTCGTGGGGAGCGCCGGCCTTGAGGATCGCTTCGCATTCCTTTTCCGCATCCTCGAAATGCTTGAGCAGCATCGCAGTGTCGGCGATCTCGAAATTGTAGCGTGAATATTCCTGCTCGGCCTGCAGGAAGACGTCGCCATAGGTGACCTTCTCGGCGCCTTCGCGGCCGTTGAAGTTGAGATCATAGATACTGTCGACCCCCTGGACATACATCGCCAGACGCTCGACACCGTAGGTCAATTCACCGGCCACAGGGGCGCATTCGATGCCGCAGACCTGCTGGAAATAAGTGAACTGGCTCACTTCCATGCCGTCGCACCAGCACTCCCAGCCGAGACCCCAGGCGCCGAGCGTCGGGCTTTCCCAGTCATCCTCGACAAAGCGGATGTCATGCAGAAGCGGATCGACGCCGATGGCGGCGAGCGAACCCAGATAGAGCTCCTGCAGGTTGGACGGGTTGGGCTTCAGGATCACCTGGTACTGGTAATAGTGCTGCAGGCGGTTGGGGTTCTCGCCGTAACGGCCATCCTTGGGGCGGCGCGAGGGCTGCACATAGGCGGCGTTCCACGGCTTCGGCCCCAGAGCCCGCAAGGTCGTCGCCGGGTGAAAGGTTCCCGCGCCCACTTCCATGTCGTAGGGCTGCAGGATGACGCAACCATAATCGGCCCAGTAGCGGTGCAGGGCCAAAATCAGCGCCTGGAACGAACGGGTCGGCTTCATATGATCGGGAAGGTCTGCGGTCATGGCTTTTGTCCGGATGGTAAGGCGGTCACATCGGGCCGCGATCAAGCGGCCCTGAAAGTGTGGCGACAGGTGCCACGCCTCTTGATCAGGGTCAAGTGCGCCGGTCACCGCCTGCCATCGCCGGGATAGTCATGCGCCTGGCCTTACTCGTCGGGTTTCCTGAGCCGGTATTCGCCGGTTTCCGGGTCTTCGATCAGGGTGCCTTGCGCGCCGGTACGGGTTTCCTTTTCGGCGTCGCGGACCCTTGCATTGACCCGCTCGGCTTCGGCGATGAAACGCCTGTATCCGAACCAGGCGGCCGCGCCCACGGCGGCGAGCAGGATGAGTTGCGGCATTGGTGCAGTCCTTTCCTCACGCCGGGTTATGGCCTGGCCACTCCACCCGGTTCAAACGATGCCGGGTTGTCTCACAGCCCGTAGCGCGCCCAGAGCCCGCGCTCATCGAGCGCATTCAACCCTGCTTCGCCGATCCCTGCAAGCGCGCCGCCCAGCAGACCTGCGTTGACGCCGGGCACCCGGCGGCCAAAAAGCCCGCGCTGCGCCGTGATCAGCCGCATCTTGACCTTGTCGCCGTAGCGGGCCTGCAGAACCGAGCGCAAATCGCCCAGATCATCGACCAGGCCCAGATCCTTGCCGCGCATTCCGGTCCAGAACTGTCCCGTGAACAGGTCGGGATCGTCCTTGAGCCGGGCGCCGCGGCTTTGCTTGACCAGGTCGATGAAGACCTTGTGGATCTCGAGCTGCAGTTCCTTGAGGCGGGCAACGTCCTCGGCCTTCTCAGGCTGGAACGGGTCGAGCAACGACTTGTTCTGGCCCGCGGTGTAGACCCGGCGCTCGACGCCGATCTTGTCGATCAGGCCGGTGAAGCCGAAACCGGCGGAAATCACGCCGATGGATCCCACCACGGAGGACGGATCGGCGAAGATCTCGTCGCCGGCGCAGGCGATCATGTAGCCGCCCGAGGCCGCCACATCCTCGACGAAGATCAGAACCTTCTTGTTCTTCTCCACAGCCAGATCGCGAATGCGCTTGTAGATCAGCCGCGACTGCACCGGCGAACCGCCGGGGGAATTGACCATAATTGCCACTGCCGGCGCCTGCTTGTCGGCGAAGGCGCGGGCCAGAAGCGGCGCAACCGTGGCGATGTTGAGGTTCTGACGAAACTGGTTGCCGCCGGCCATGATCGCCCCGTGCAGCCGGACCACCGGAATGGTGGTGACATCCTTGCGGAAGCGGGCGGGGACGAAAGACTTCAAAGAGATCATTGCGGACGATTCCTGTTGTGGCCCCCGCTCTGGCGGGCGTTTACCTTGCTTCAAGCCATGTATGTCTTTTCCGTTCCAGTGCAATGGCGCGTGCGCCGATCAGACTGTTTTGCCCGGCGGCCTATTTGGATGAACGGGTTTTCATCCGTCTCGGCCAGGCCATGCTGCCATTGGCCAGATCGTTCATCTCAGCTGAAAACGCGTTTCCGGGACCCTCGTGAATGAGGATGCGGTCGCGCAGGCCGAGCCGTGCGCGGCTGCCCTTGATCGCGGTGACCAGAATGCGGATCGCATCATCGCCGGGACGCGGGCAAACGGGGGTGATTTCAGCGCCGCCAAAGCGCTTGCCCAGGGCGATGAGAATATCGGACAGGGATTCGGGGCGCGCGATCAGCGACACCTGGCCGCCGGGCTTGAGAATGGCGCTGGCGGTGCGCAGCCAGCGCTCGAACAGATCGTCCGATTCCATGGCATGGGCTTCAGACTTGAGCGGATCGGGCGTCTTGCGATCCCGGCCGGAATTGAACGGCGGGTTCATGATCACGTAGTCATAGCTGTAATCATCGAGGCCGGCCGCGCGGCGCTGATCGCCGTGCAGCGCGACATCGGCTTCGATCACGCGGGCGCGGGGCGCCAGGTGGGCATTCCCGTTGAGCGCAAGCGAGCGGCGGGCGCAGTCGGCCATGAAGGCCGCCCGCTCGATCAGCACAACGCCCAGATCCGGCAGCCGGGCGGCGGCGGCGAGACCCGCAGCGCCGGCGCCGGCGCCGAGATCGGCCAGCATGCCCCGGGCTGATTGCGGCACCGTGGCGGCCAGCAGCATGGCGTCCATGCCGGCGCGGTGCCCGGAGCCCGAAGGCTGCAGCAGGAAAAATCCACCATTGTGGAAGGCATCCACCGTGAACCCGGACGGCGCGGCCGCTTCGGTTGCGGCAAGGTCC
>NZ_JACIYP010000550.1 GCF_014359905.1 Hoeflea sp.
GAGCGACATGCCGGGCTTCGGAGAGGTGCTGAGCGATGCGGAGGTCCGGGCCGTGCTCGCCTATATCAAAAGCACGTGGCCGGAGCGCGAGCGCGCTTATCAGGAACGCGTGTCACAGGCAAACTAGACCACCCCGACTGCGCAGATGCGTGGCCCGGTGGAAGGGTCAGGCAGGGGCGCACATGATACATAAATTATTTAATATCAGACACTTGGACTGGAGATGGGGTGGATGCCGCTCTCTCCCCAACGGCGTCGAAATGCGCCAAGCTTGTGATGCTGAAGTCACAAGAGAAACGAGAGGGCATCCATGAAGGAAATTAGCATCATCGGGGTCGATCTGGCAAAGAACGTGTTCCAGCTGCATGGCGCGGCCGCGGACGGGACGGTCCTTTTCCGCAAAAAGCTGTCGCGCCCGCAGTTCCAGCGCTTCATGGCGGAGCATCCGCAATGCATCGTGGTGATGGAGGCCTGCGGCGGCGCCCATCACTGGGCGCGGGAACTGGTGCGGGTCGGCCATGAGGTGAAACTGATCGCACCGCGCTACGTCAAGCCGTTCATCAAACGGCAGAAAAACGACGCGGCGGACGCGGAGGCCATTGTGGAAGCGGCGCTGCGGCCGACCATGCGCTATGTCGATCCGAAGACCGGGGAACAGCAGGCGCGGGCCATCCTGTTCCGCACCCGCGAGCAGTTCGTGAAACAGCGCACCGAAGCGGTCAATGCGCTGCGGTCGCACCTGTACGAATTCGGCTTCACCGCGCCCGAGGGGATCGGCTATCTCCCGCGCCTCGGAGCCGTCCTGGAAGATCCGAGCTCGCATTTGCCACCGCTCGCCCGGGAAATCTGTCGCGAGCTGCTGGAGCAGATCGCGAACCTGAGCGGCCGGATCAATGCCATGAAAAAGAGGCTCGACGCGATCACCAGGGAGGGCGAGACATCGCGCCGCCTGCAGACGATGCCGGGCGTGGGCCCGATCAGCGCCCTGGCCGTCGAGACATTTGCCCCTCCCATGGAGCAGTTCAAACGAGGGCGCGACTTTGCGGCTTGGCTGGGGCTCGTGCCGCGACAGGCGTCGACCGGCGGCAAGCAGCGGCTCGGGAAAACCTCGAAGATGGGCCAGCGCGACATCCGGCGACTGCTCGTCACCGGCGCGATGGCCGTGATCCGCTGGGCCCTCCGCAGGGGCGCGCCCGGCAATCCCTGGCTGGCACGCCTGCTTGAACGCAAGCCGCCGATGGTCGCTGCCTTCGCGCTGGCCAACAAGATGGCGCGCGGCATCTGGGCGATGATGACGCGCGGCGAATACTATCGCGGCCCGGAGATCGGAAGCGCAGCCTGATCCGGCAGCGCAGTTCGAACCGGACCGCCGAGTTGTGAGGAAGACATGAACCGAATGGGCAAATGATCGACATGATCCGGGTTGGGCAAACCAGAAACCTTCTCAGAGCTTCGAGCTCGCTGTTGGAGATTTGGCCCCGGTCCGCGCATCTCCATCTCGGCCAGC
>NZ_JACIYP010000551.1 GCF_014359905.1 Hoeflea sp.
TCGTGTAACATGGGTGAGGTTCTGGTGGTGGGGCTGGCCATCGGTGGCGGATTGCCGGTTCCGCTTCTGCCGTTGCAGATCCTGTATCTGAACCTCGTGACGGATGTCTTTCCCGCCTTCGCACTTGGTCTCGGGCGCGGCGACGAGAACGTGATGACGAAACCACCGCGTGACCCGCGGGAATCGATTGTCACCCGGGACCACTGGATCCTGATGGCCGTGCTCGGCGCCTCGATTACCGTGGCGACACTGGGCGCGTTCAGCCTGTCGCTTTTCTGGCTCGGACTCGACGCGGGGCCGTCCGTGACGGTGGCTTTCCTGACACTCGCGCTCGGTCAGCTGTGGAACGTGTTCAACATGCGCGACCCCGGGGCGGGATTGATCCGCAACGACGTGTCGCGTAACCCCTATGTCTGGGGCGCCATCACGCTCAGCCTCGGCCTGATCGCACTGGCACTGTTGCTGCCACCATTGGCGAGCCTGCTCCAGCTTGATCCTCCGGGACGGGCCGGGTTCGCTCTGGCCACAGTCGCAAGCCTCGTGCCTTTGGTTCTGGGGCAAGCATGGATCATCCTGAGGTTCAGGCTTTCCTCAAACGGGGAATGAAAATGGTCGGTGGCCGGGCGTTTCAGCCAGGATAATTCACAAGAAGGCGGCGGAGGTCACGCTAGAGCGTGTCGGTCTTGATCGGATTCGGGATTCCCATGTCTCTCTTTCTGTGATTCCCTCGTTCTGAGGCAGATATGGGGGTGAAAGATGGGCAAACCGCGTCCTTTTGAGTTGCGCACCCGCGCTGTTGCGCTTGTCGAGCAGGGCAACACGCACACCGAAGCGGCGCGGCGGCTGTGCGTTTCGATCAAGTTCGTCAATGACATGGTGCGCCTCAAGCGCGAGACCGGAACGCTTTCGCCAAAGCCGCAGGGCAATCCCGGTCGCGGCAAGCTGAGCGGTGTCAAGGATTGGGTGGCAGGCCGGATCGCGGTTCGAGCTGATCTGACAATTGACGAATTGACGGCGGAACTGGCCGCGGAGCACGGGTTGAAAGTGCATCGCTCGTCCGTCGGCCGTTTGCTGCCCAGGCTCGGGCTGTCACACAAAAAAAGACCTGCAGGCGCTTGAGCAGAAGCGCAAGGACGTCGCCGACCTGCGCCGCATCTGGATCGGCAAACGCCAACCCTTCATGGCCAGCCATCTGGGCCAGCCATCTGGAAAGGCTGGCCTTTATCGATGAAACCTCCGTCAAGACCAACATGGCCAAGACCACGGGATGGGCGCCCCCCGGGTCACCGACGGCGCGATGAACAGCGAGATGTTCGACCTGCATGTCACGACCCAACCGGTGCCGACGCTGCGCAAAGGCGACGTGGTCATCCTTGACAACCTGTCCAGCCACAAGAGCTCCGGCGCGGCCCAAGCTCTCCGGGTCACCGACGGCGCGATGAACAGCGAGATGTTCGACCTGCATGTCACGACCCAACCGGTGCCGACGCTGCGCAAAGGCGACGTG
>NZ_JACIYP010000552.1 GCF_014359905.1 Hoeflea sp.
GGGTCCTGATACCGCTATCGGTGGCTTCGCTGCTGACCGGGATCGTTCAATCTCTGGGCACGCCATGGGGATTGGTCAGGCACTACTGGGTGCTGTTCAAGCTTGTGCTCAACGTTGTCGCCACCGTGATCCTGCTGCTGTACACCCGCACTGTCGACCACTACGCCGGTATCGCCGCACGCCCGGAAACCACCCTCGACGAGTTGCGCGCTCCGACATTCGTCATCCATGCGGCCGCCGCCGCGCTGTTCCTCGTTTGCGCGATGGTCTTGGCGATCTACAAGCCCCGCGGACTCACACCGTTCGGCGTGCGCTCGCGCAGGCCGTGATCGGATTCCGAGGTCGACCATCTTTGCTGGGCCCTGCGCAAGCTCCGCTCGTCGCGATAGCCGAGCCGGGTGGCAACGGCGCGACAAGCCTTGTTGCCAGTAGCCGCGCCTCCTCTGCCCCGCACCACCTCGAACTCGGTGCGCCAACTGGTGGCGACTTCGTGTCAAGGCGTCGTTGGAGTGTCCGGGGGCTCATCTGGAGTCAGGCAGAGACCATTACAGGTCATCCGCGGTCCCATGTTCGATGTGCCCACGGCGGGGCAACATCGAACATGGGACCAGGAACCTATCCGTACCGGCAGACCGCGATCGTCAGATCGAATAGGAACCCACGATGACCAGGCGTTTTCCAGCTGCCCATGTTTTGTGTGTCCTGCCGGGGCGCAACCCTCCACCTGCGTTTCCGCAGTCGGAGGGCTAGTTTTAGCGTCACAGGTTCGATCCCTTGGGGAACCGTAAGGTCCTTCAAACCCCATCGTCGCCGCAAACGCGCAGGATGAACCGCTTCCTGACACGAACCGTCAGCCGACAACGACCGGGAACCAGGTCGACACGGGCTTCAGCATGGATCGATATCGCCACGATCCCGCAGCCAATTCAACAGCGCGGCCACCGCCTCGGCCTGCGCAGCAGCGATACGTTCACATTCCGCACCGCCGACGTGCCGAACGTGGTGGGGCACCGTGATCTCGCCGCATACCGCGTCCGTCGCCTGCACCACTGGCCGCCCTCGCGCACAACGGGCTCGTCTTCGCCACCAACGTCTTCGACCGGCAACGCTACGAACAGGCCGAACAGATCGTTGCGGACCTGCTCGCCCTCATCAGCAACAGCACCGTCGAGGACCTGCAGAAGAACGTGTTCCTCGAAAAGGGATACATGACACCAAAAGTCGACGTCCGAGGCGGCGTCTTCGATGACCAGGGCCGCATCCTGCTCATCCGCGACTGCAGCGACGAAAGGTGGACTTTGCCCGGCGGCTGGTGCGATGTACTCGAACCTCCCTCGCTCACAGTCGAACGCGAAGTCGAGGAAGAATCCGGAATCACGGTGCGCGCCAGCAAGCTCGTGGCCCTGCACGATCGTGACGTCCAAGGCCACCAGCCCGCCTTCCCTTACCACGTGTACAAGCTGTTTTTCCTGTGCGAGATCATCTCGCACGGCCGACCCAGCCC
>NZ_JACIYP010000056.1 GCF_014359905.1 Hoeflea sp.
AGGACGGCATCGAGGCGCTCGCCGCGCTGCGGCTGCCCAAGGGCAAATCCAGGACGATCGCGCTTCTGGCCAGGGGCACGGCCAAGAATTACGGCCGCGCCGTCTGCGCCCTGCAAACCGCCATCGCCAGCAATAAGCCCGCCGACTGGCACGACCTGCGCAAGCGCATCAAGTATCACCGCATGCATGTGCAGCTCATGGGGCCCGCCTGGCCCGGCCAAATGCGTCTGCGCGCCGACGTCTCCGACGTGGCCGGAGAAGCGCTCGGCGACGACCACGACCTCGCCTGCCTCGACGCCCTGATCACCGCCGACCCCGGCGCCATCGGCAGCGACGCGGAGATCGCCGTGCTGCGCTCGGTGATGGAGGCGCGCTCGGCGGAGCTGCATGAGCAGGTGCGCGGGATCGTAAAGAACCTGCTCAGGGACGACCGGAAGGTGGTGCGGAAGCGGATCGCGGCGCTGTGGCGGGACGTTGCTGGGTGATGGGAAAAGGGCATGCGATCCTTTGCAGCGACTTCGAGGTATCACCGAAACGGATAGAGGGTTGGACCGTCCGGCGCGGGCCAAAAATCTGAGTAAGCCATCCTTCGACCAGAGCATCTTTCTGCGTTCTGGCTGACCCGCCTGAACGCAGAAAGATGCTCCGGATTCAAGGCGATGGAGCATCCTTTGCGCGTCCGGGCGGACGCACGGCGCCCTAGCGGACACCAAATTCCCTGCGCATCCGTGAAAAACCGGTCCTTGTCCCGCCAGGGCGGATTGCCATGCGCGCGCCGTGCGCATGGCCGCGCTCAGGCGGGAAGCTCCCGGGCCAGCGCCCGTCCCGCCATGCGCGCGACGCTCAGGAGCCGGTCAAGGTCGACCCCGCTGCGGGCCTTGGCGGACAGACCTATCATGGTGGTGCCGACGAAGTCCGTCAGGCGTTCCGCCTCTTCCGGGTGACGCGCGGCGATGTAGCCGCGGATCATGTCCTCCGCGGCCGTGTGGAAGACGCACGCGGCCGCGCGCGCTTCCTGGTCATCGCTGCGGGTGCCTTCCAGCACGAGGCAGCCAATGGCGGCGGGATCGGCAGCATAGCGCCGGGCCGCGTCCTCCAGCACCGCTGCAAGACATTCGGCGACCGGGCGGTCGGCCCGCAGGAGCGCCGGAAGCGGAATTGCGCCGGTGAGGGCATAGCGGTCGAGAACGCGGGCGTAGAGCCCGGCCTTGCTGCCGAAGGCGGCGTAGAAACTGGGCGGGTTGATGCCCAGGGCTGCGGTGACGTCCGCAACGCTGACAGCGTCGTAGCCGCGCTCGTGGAACAGGCGCTGGGCCGTAGCCACGGCCTGGTCGAGATCAAAGCGGCGCGGACGGCCGCGTGGACGCGAATTATTTGTAGTGGTCATTACATAATATCTTGACGAGTTCGACAGGATGTTTGTGTAGCACTCATTACATTTTTTCTCAAGGAGCGCAGATGTCCATCTCTCAAGCAAAATCCGTTCTGGTGCTCGGCGGCAGCCGGGGTATCGGAGCAGCCATTGTCCGGCGGTTTGCGGCCGAAGGCGCCGCGGTCACCTTTACCTATGCCGGATCCAGGGATGCGGCGGATCAGCTGGCTGCCGTGACGGGGAGCACGGCCGTCCAGACAGACAGCGCCGACCGCGATGCCGTGATCGCCCGGGTGCGCGAAAGCGGCGCTCTGGATGTGCTGGTGGTCAATGCCGGGATTGCCATTTTCGGCGATGCCCTGGACCAGGACCCGGATGCGATCGACCGCCTTTTTCAGATCAATATCCAGACCCCCTACCATGCCTCGGTGGAGGCGGCGCGGCAGATGCCGGACGGTGGACGGATCATCGTCATCGGTTCCGTCAACGGTGACCGGATGCCGATTCCGGGCATGGCATCCTATGCGGTGAGCAAGTCCGCCCTGCAAGGGTTGGCGCGGGGGCTGGCGCGCGATTTCGGGCCTCGCGGGATCACGATCAATGTCGTCCAGCCGGGACCGGTCGATACCGACGCAAACCCGGCGGACGGACCGATGAAGGACCTGATGCACAGCTTCATGGCCATCAAGCGCCACGGGCGACCGGAGGAAGTTGCGGGAATGGTCGCCTGGCTTGCGGGACCCGAGGCCGGCTTCGTGACGGGCGCGATGCATACGATTGACGGTGCGTTCGGCGCCTGATCGCCAAGACGCGAGAGGAGCCGAAGCCGGCGCCTCTCGCGTTGCAGGGCTTGGCGGGACAGCTGGGCGTTGCTTCTGTCAAAACCAGACGGTCCTCTTTCCATCGATCTCCCACGCAGATCATGGTTGTCGGATCGGCAGCTTCCGGGCGCGGCCGGCGTCAGCGGAACGGCGTCAATGGCGGCGCGAATCTGCCTTGGCGCCTGCCGTTCGAACGCCCCGAACCAGCCCCCTCACCCGATCACCTCCGCCCCGACGCAGGCATGCCGGGCGCATTCCAGCTCCAGCGTCGTGTGGCCGAGGCCGAAATCCTGTTTCAGCCTCGCCTTGACCGCCTGCTTGATCGCGTCGGCGTCGCCCCAGCGGCCGGCGTCAATGACCAGGTGGGCGTCGAGTGCTGCTTCGTGTTCCTGCATCTGCCAGAGGTGCAGGTGATGCACGCTTTCGATGCCGTCCACGGCCTCGATGGACTTGATCACCTTCTGGGCGCTGAGTTCCGGCGGCGTGCCGAGCATCAGGATGTGGATGACGCCACCGATTTCGCCAAACGACATCCACAGGATGTAGCCGGCGATCAGGAGCGTCACCGCCGGGTCGATCCATTGCCAGTCATAGAGGATGATCAGCGTGCCCGCGAAGATCACCGCCACCGAGCCCAGAGCATCGGCGACATTGTGCAGGAAGGCCGCGCGGATGTTGACGCTTTCCTTCGACAGCCGGTAGGTGAGCATCGCGGTGACCACGTCGACGAGAAGGGCCACGCCCGCGATGATCACCACCAGCCAGCCATCGACGCCCGAGGGTTCGATGAAGCGCATCACCGCCTCGTAGACGAGATAGAGCCCGATGACGACCAGCGTGGTGTAGTTGATCAGCGCCGCCACCACTTCGGCGCGGCCGTAGCCGAAGGTCATGGCATTGTCGGCCGGGCGGCGGGCGATCTTGCGGGCGAAGAAGGCGATGACCAGCGACAGCGCGTCGGAGAGATTGTGGATGGCGTCGGCGATCATCGCCAGGCTGCCCGACACAATGCCGCCGATGATCTGCACCACCGTGAGCCCCAGATTGACGGCCACCGCCCAGGCGACGCGGGAATCGCCCGCAGCCGGATCGACATGGTGATGGTGATGATGGCCTGCCATGATGTGTCGCCTGTGCTGTGAGTGTCGGGCATTCGCAAATCACAGGGGCGCCCGCGCGAGCCTGGCGCGCCCTGCCGAAACGCCGGTTCTACGCCATCCCGCAACAAAAGCCACACGCCAAACCGTCACAACGTGCGGAGGCCGACCTGGCTCGCGCCCGCAAACAGCTTGTTTTGCGGGCGTGCGATGGGCAAATAGGAAAAACCAAACCCTATTCTGAAGGCTGAGACAGCGTGCATACATCTGCCTATCCCACATTTGCGACCCGGCATGGCTACATGTCGGAAGAAATCCAGCGCAAGTTCATCATCTGGGCGATCGATAGGGGCCTGCTGCCCAGGGATGCGCACCGGATGGCGCAGGTCATCTCGCTCGACGCCCCCAACGATCCGGGCAAGCCGATCCAGGTCTGGCAGCTGTTTTCGGTGCTCGGACCGGACCGGATCGTCGCCATCGTGCGCAATTTCTATGAGCGCGTGTTTGCCGACGAGGAGTGGTTCACCTCGCCCTTCGCCCGCGTCGGTCCCCTCGACCATCATGTCATGACCCAGGCTTCGATGTGGGTCGACGTGATGGGCGGCGGGCCGGCCTATCACGGCGGCGATTTCCGGCTGAACTTCCACCACACCCACAACGCCATTCAGGTGATGAACGACAAGGGCGCGAAACGCTGGACCGAACTGATGGTGGCGGCGCTGGACGCGAGTTCCGCGCACATGACCGACGATCCGCGCGTGCGGCCGGCGCTCAACACGTTCCTCACCTATTTCATGGGCAAGTATGCGCAGGAATTCGCGTTTGCGGACACCTACGCGTTCGGCGAGATCAATCCGCCGCTGAGGCGCAAGCTCAATTTCATGACCATGAGCACGGAGGCGATCGAGGCGCTGAGCGAGCAGGAACTGCGCCAGGCGCTCAATGAGCGCGGCGTCGACACGTCAGCCTATCCGCAGAAGGCCGACCTGGTGAACAAGGCGCAGATGCTGTGAAGGTGCAGGCGGCGCGAATGCCCCGCCCTCACCCGGCCACCGGCCTCAGCGTGCCGCGCTCGATCACCCGGCAGGGAAACAGCCGGGCCTCGGGATAGCGGTCGGGGTTTTCCAGCATCGAGACGATGAGTTCGATCGAGGATTGGATGATCGAGCTGACCGGCTGGCGGATGGTGGTCAGGTTGATGTTCTCCCAGCCGGCCATCTCCATGTCGTTGAGCCCGATCAGGCCGATGTCCTCCGGCACCTTGAGCCCTGCCCCGGTTATCGCGCTGAGCGCGCCGATGGACAGGACATCGTCGCCGCAGAAATAGGCTTGAGCCGGATGCTCTTTCAGTCGCTCCAGCATCTCCTTGCGGCCCGCATTGAAGGAATAGGCCTCGGCAAACGAATGCCGCACCGCGATGTCCGGATATCGCGCGAGCTCTTCCATGAAGCCGCGGAACCGGTCCTGGGTCGACGTCGCCAGCTCAGGCCCGCCGAGAAAGGCCACGTCGGTGTAGCCGCGTTTGATCAGTTCGCGCGCGGCCATGCGGCCGCATTCGACATTGTCGATGCCCACCACATGCACCTCGGGCGAACTGGCGTAGCGGCCGAAACTGTGCACCACCGGCACACCCGCATCGCGGAAGGATTTGGCGAATCCCGGCGGCAGCGTCGAGGAGGCCACCACCACGCCATCGACCGAATATTGCCTGAGCATACGGATCGAGTTTGCGGGATCGGTTTCATCGGACAGATTGACCAGCAGCGGCCGCAGTCCCCGGTCCTGCAGGCCGCGGGTGAACAGGTCGAACACCTCGAGAAAGATCGGGTTGTGAAAATTGTTCGACACCAGGCCGATGAGCTTGGTGCGGCCGGTGGTCAGGCTCGAGGCCAGGGCATTGGGGCTGTAGCCGAGCTCGGTGGCGGCCTTTTCGACCTTGCGGCGCATTTTCAGCGACACCGATGCGCCATCGGTGAAGGTGCGCGACACAGCGGCCCGCGACACGCCCGCCCTTTCGGCGACATCCTTCAGCGTTGGCGGCATAGTGCGGCATCTCCTGTCGATGCGGTGCGGCAAGATGTCATTACTGCCCAGAAAACCGCCGGAAAGCAAGAATGTCAAAATCATTTTGCAACCGGTTGCAAAACTTGTCAATTCGTGGTTTCCTCATCACCGAGAGAGACGGCGGGAGGCCGGCCTTTCCACGTAGTCGATGCAAAACTCTGGGAGGAGACCATGATGTCATTGACCAAGAAGCTCGCCTTGGCCGTTGCGGTATTCGCGGCGCCGGCCTTAAGCGCAACCACCGCATCCGCCGAGGGCGAACGCTACGTTCTCGTCAGCCATGCGCCCGACAGCGACAGCTGGTGGAACACCATCAAGAACGGCATCGCGCTGGCCGGCAAGCAGATGAATGTCGAGGTCGAGTACCGCAACCCGCCGACCGGCGACCTGGCCGACATGGCCCGCATCATCGATCAGGCCGCAGCCTCCGGCCCCAACGGCATCATCACCACGCTGGCCGATTTCGACGTGCTGTCCGGCCCGATCAAGGCGGCCGTGGCGTCCGGCATCGACGTCATCATCATGAATTCCGGCACGCCCGAGCAGGCCCGCGAAGTCGGCGCGCTGATGTATGTCGGCCAGCCCGAATATGATGCAGGCCATGCCGCGGGGCTGCGCGCCAAGGGCGACGGCGTCGGCTCGTTCCTCTGCGTCAACCACTACATATCCTCGCCCGCCTCGACCGAGCGCTGCCAGGGATTCGCCGACGGCCTGGGCGTGGATCTGGGCAACCAGATGATCGATTCCGGCCAGGATCCGGCCGAAATCAAGAACCGCGTCATGGCTTACCTCAACTCCAATCCGGACACCGATGCGGTGCTCACGCTCGGGCCGACCAGCGCCGATCCGACGCTGCTGGCGCTTCAGGAAAACGGCATGGCCGGCGACATCTATTTCGGCACCTTTGACCTCGGCGCCAACATCGTCGAAGGCATCAAGGCCGGCACCATCAAGTGGGGCATCGACCAGCAGCCGTTCCTGCAGGCCTATCTGCCGGTCGTGGTGATGACCAATTACCATCGCTACGGCGTGCTGCCGGGCAACAACATCAACTCGGGCCCCGGCTTCGTCACCGCCGAAGGCCTCGAGATGGTCGAAAAATACGCGGGCGAATACCGCTAAGGGGCTCCTCCCCGGCAGTGGCGCCTTCGTGCGCCGCTGCCTTTTCATCCCGCATCCATTCACGTCCATCCACGTCTGTGAGGCATCATGTCCGATACGGCTCAAGCACAGCCAGGCGACGAACGCATCAAACAGACCTCCGCCCTGCGCAAGGCGCTGATCCGTCCCGAACTCGGCGGCATCTGCGGCACGGTGATCGTGTTCGTGCTTTTTGCGATTTTCGCCGGCGACAGCGGCATGTTCAATTCGCAAGGCATTCTCAACTGGTCCATCGTCTCGGCCCAGTTCATGATCATCGCGGTGGGCGCCTGCCTGCTGATGATCGCCGGCGAGTTCGATCTCTCGGTGGGGTCCATGATCGGCTTTGCCGGCATGATGATCGCCATCTTCTCCATCACGCTCGAATGGCCGGTGTGGCAGGCGATCCTCGTCACCTTCGCGCTCTGCATGGCGATCGGCGCGCTCAACGGCATCATCGTGGTGCGCACCGGGCTGCCGAGCTTCATCGTCACGCTGGCGTTCCTGTTCATCCTGCGCGGCTTCACCATCTACCTGCCGCAGCTGATCGAGCGCAAGACCATCATCGGCGGCATCGACAAGGCGGCGGAAGGCGACTGGCTGGCGGCCCTGTTCGGCGGCAAGATCCTGGGCGGCCTATTCACCTGGCTCGGCGACGCCGGAATCATCTCGGTGTTCGAGCGGGGAAATCGCGCCGGCCAGCCGGTGGTCGACGGCATTCCGATGCTGATCGTCTGGGCGCTTGCGCTGGTGGCGTTCGGCCATTTCGTGCTGACCCGCACCAAATTCGGCAACTGGATCTTCGCCGCCGGCGGCGACGCCCAGGCCGCGCGCTATGTCGGCGTGCCGGTCAACCGGGTGAAGATCCTGATGTTCATGTTCACCGCCTTCTGCGCCACCGTCTTCGCCACCTGCCAGGTGATGGAGTTCGGCTCGGCCGGCGCCGACCGCGGCCTGCTCAAGGAGTTCGAGGCGATCATCGCGGTGGTCATCGGCGGCGCGCTACTCACCGGCGGCTACGGTTCGGTGATCGGGGCGGCGCTCGGCGCACTGATTTTCGGCGTGGTGCAGCAGGGCCTGTTCTTCGCCAATGTCGAAAGCTCGCTGTTCCGGGTATTCCTCGGCGTCATCCTTTTGTTCGCGGTGGTGCTTAACACCTACATAAGACGCATGATCACGGGGGAGCGATGAGATGAATCCTGAACACGCACCTCTCATTGAAATGAAGAACATCGAAAAGCATTTCGGCTCGGTGATCGCATTGAACGGCGTGTCGCTGGAGATCTATCCCGGCGAATGCCATTGCCTGCTGGGCGACAACGGCGCGGGCAAGTCCACCTTCATCAAGACCATGTCGGGCGTGCACAAGCCGACCGCCGGCGAGATCCTGTTCGAAGGCAGGCCGATGCATTTCGACGATCCGCGCGACGCCATCACCGCCGGCATCGCCACGGTCTACCAGGATCTGGCGATGATCCCGCTGATGTCGGTGAGCCGCAACTTCTTCATGGGCAACGAGCCCGAGAAGCGCTTCGGCCCGTTCAGGCTGTTCGACCACGAGCACGCCAACCGGGTGACGCTCGAGGAAATGCGCAAGATGGGCATCAACCTGCGCGGGCCCGACCAGGCGGTGGGCACGCTCTCGGGCGGCGAGCGCCAGACGGTCGCCATCGCCCGCGCCGTGCATTTCGGCGCCAAGGTGCTGATCCTCGACGAACCCACCTCGGCGCTGGGCGTGCGCCAGACCGCCAATGTGCTGGCCACCATCGACAAGGTGCGCAAGGACGGCATCGCCGTGGTGTTCATCACCCACAATGTCCGCCATGCGCTGGCCGTCGGCGACCGCTTCACCGTGCTCAACCGCGGCAAGACGCTCGGCACCGCCCAGCGCGGCCAGATCACGCCGGACGAATTGCAGGACCTGATGGCCGGAGGCCAGGAAATGGTGGCGCTCGAGAGCTCGCTCGGAGGCACAGTCTGAGAGACCGGCGCCGGTGTGCGCCCGAGCGTCGACATCCGCCGCCAGGGCGCGGCCAAACGCAGTCTTGTCACACACCTGTCATGATCGCCGGCATGGGGGTGGGCGCGGTCGGCGTCGCTCCTGTGCGACGCGATGATCGCCGACGGCTCGTCTGCGGACTTGCCAAACCGACTTTTCTGTCTCCATACTCAAAACATCCAGGGAGGATGACATGATCTATAGAAACTATTTGCTGGCTGCCGCCAGTGTGCTGGCAGTGTCAGCGTTCACGACCGGTTCCGCTCTCGCAGCAGAGTGCGAACGCGGAGACCTTGACGCGCAATATTGCGATGTGGACGGCGACCTGATCGCCGACATCCCGACCGATCCGGCTCAACTCACCGATCCGGACACTCTGATCTTTGCCTACACGCCTGTTGAAGATCCGGCAGTCTACAAGGAAGCCTGGGCCGATTTCCTGGTTCACCTTGAAAAGATCACAGGCAAGAAGAGCGAGTTCTTCCCGGTTCAGTCCAACGCCGCCCAGATCGAAGCCATGCGCTCGGGCCGCCTGCACATTGCGGGCTTCAACACCGGCTCCAACCCGCTGGCCGTCAATTGCGCCGGCTTCCGTCCCTTCACCATTATGGCGGCGGAAGACGGCAGCTTCGGCTACGAGATGGAAATCATCACCTATCCGGGTTCGGGCATCGAAAAGGTCGAGGACATCAAGGGCAAGACCATGGCCTTCACCTCCGAGACCTCGAATTCCGGCTTCAAGGCGCCGTCGGCGCTGCTCAAGGCCGAATACAACATGGTGGCCGGCACGGATTTCGAGCCCGCCTTCTCCGGCAAGCATGACAACTCGATCCTTGGCGTCGCCAACAAGGATTATCCCGCCGCAGCCGTCGCCAACTCGGTGATGGGCCGCATGATCGAGCGCGATGTGGTCACGGCCGACCAGATCAAGTCGATCTACAAGTCGCAGACCTTCCCGACCACGGGCTACGGCGTGGCGCACAACCTGACGCCCGAGCTTCAGGAGAAGATCAAGGAAGCCTTCTTCACCTTCGAATGGGAAGGCTCGTCGCTGAAGCAGGAATTCGAGAAATCCGGCGAAGGCCAGTTCCTGGAAATCAACTACAAGGATTTCTGGGACGTCGTGCGCAAGATCGACGCGGCCAACGGCGTTCAGTACACCTGCGGGTGACCCCCTGCCCTTTGGCGTCGCACATCCGTGCGGCGCCTTTTTCTTTCTGCTGACGGGGCCCCATGCTCGAACTCAAGAAACTGACCAAGACCTATCGCACCGGCGACAAGGCCCTCCAGGAGGTTGACCTGATCGTTCCGAACGGCCAGGTCATGGCTTTGATCGGTCCCTCGGGCGCGGGCAAATCGACGCTGATCCGCTGCATCAACCGGCTGGTCGAACCGACTTCGGGCAGCGTCATCCTCGATGGCACGGACCTCACGGCGCTGAGCTCCACCGGTCTGCGCAAGATGCGCCGCAAGATGGGCATGATCTTCCAGGAATACGCCCTGGTCGAGCGGCTGACCGTGATGGAGAACGTTCTCTCGGGCCGGCTCGGCTATGTCGGCTTCTGGCGCTCGTTCCTGCGCAGGTTCCCGCAGTCGGACATCGACGAAGCCTTCCGGCTGCTCGACCGGGTCGGGCTTCTGGCGATGGCCGACAAGCGCGCCGACGAACTTTCGGGCGGGCAGCGCCAGCGGGTCGGCATCGCCCGGGCGCTGATCCAGAACCCGCGGCTCTTGCTGGTCGATGAGCCGACCGCCTCGCTCGATCCCAAGACCTCGCGCCAGATCATGCGGCTGATCTGCGAATTGTGCGCAGAACGCAACCTTGCCGCCGTCATCAACATTCACGACGTGGCGCTGGCGCAGATGTTCGTCGAACGCATCGTCGGCCTGAAGGCCGGGCAACTCGCCTTTGACGGCAAGCCCACCGAGATGAGCGAAGACGTGCTCACCAGCATCTATGGCGAGGAAGACTGGCAGGCCACCATCCGCAAGGTCGACGAGGAAGAGGCCGAAGCCGGGGTTGCGGCGCAATGACAACGGTGACGCTGGATGAAAGGCTTGGCAGCGGATGGAAGAAGCCGCCCTTCATCCCGAACCCGGCGCTGCGCTGGAGCCTGTTCATCGGCGGCCTCATCTATCTCGTGCTGGCCGTCGGCTCGATCGACGTCAACTGGGCCCGCGTGGCCGAGGGCCTGAGCCGCGGCTGGGCCTTCGTGACGGCGTTCTTCAATCCCGATTTCGTCTCCCGTGGCGGCGACATCCGGGCCGGCATCCTCGAAAGCGTCATCATCACCATCACCTCGACCGTGGTCGGCATCGCCATCTCGATCCCGATCGGTCTGGGCGCCGCGCGCAACATCGCGCCGCTGCCGGTCTATCTCGTCTGCCGGGCGATCGTCGCGCTGTCGCGGGCGCTGAACGAGATCATTGTCGCCATCCTGCTGGTGGCCATCTTCGGCTTCGGCCCGCTGGCAGGGTTCCTGACCCTGTCCTTCGCCACCATCGGCTTCATGTCGAAGCTGCTTGCGGAGGACATCGAGGAAATGAGCAAAGCCCAGGCCGAGGCGATCCGCGCCACCGGCTCCTCTTGGCTGCAATGGGTCAATTACGGCGTCCAGCCGCAGGTGATGCCGCGGCTGATCGGGCTGTCGATGTACCGGCTCGACATCAATTTCCGCGAATCCGCCGTTCTCGGCCTGGTCGGCGCCGGCGGCATCGGGGCGACGCTCAACACGGCCTTCGACCGCTATGAGTTCGACACCGCCGCGGCGATCCTCTTGATCATCATCGTCACCGTGATGGCGCTCGAATATCTCTCCGGCATCATCCGGGCAAAGGTGCAATAATGCCAGTATCCACCTCCCCAGACGGCGCGAAAATCTGGCAGTTGCGCACCCGCAACCAGACGCTGACCCGCTGGGCCGCCTATCTCGTGGCTGTCGCCATCTTCATGTGGTGCTGGCAGCGCATTTCCGAGGCCACCACCTGGTTTTTCGTCTGGGATGCGCCGCGGATTGCCGCCGATATCGGCGGCCGCGCCTGGCCGCCGCGCTGGTCCTATATGGACAATCTGTGGGGTCCGCTCTGGGACACGCTCAACATGGCCACGCTCGGCACGCTGCTGGCGCTGGTGATGGCGGTGCCGGTGGCGTTCCTGGCGGCGCGCAACACCACGCCAAGCGCCCTGTTCATCAGGCCCGTGGCGCTGTTCATCATCGTCGCCACCCGCTCGATCAATTCGCTGATCTGGGCGCTCTTGCTGGTCGCCATCGTCGGACCCGGCGTCTTCGCCGGGCTGATGGCGATCGCGCTGCGCTCGATCGGGTTCTGCGCCAAGCTGCTCTATGAGGCGATCGAGGAGATCGACGAGAAGCAGGTCGAGGCGATCACCGCCACCGGCGCCAGCCGCTGGCAGGTGATGGCCTTCGGCATCGTGCCGCAGGTGATGCCCGCCTTTGCCGGCATCAGCGTGTTCCGCTGGGACATCAACATCCGCGAATCCACCGTGCTCGGCCTGGTCGGCGCCGGCGGCATCGGGCTGCAACTACAGTCCTCGCTCAACACGCTGGCCTGGCCGCAGGTGACGCTGATCCTGATCGTCATCCTCGCTGCGGTGCTGGTCGGCGAATGGGTGTCCGCCAAGGTGCGAGGCGCCATCATTTGAGCACGGGTGCTGCGATCATCACCGGCCAGGACGCTGTCTGGGCCTTCAACGAATATGAGTCCATTCGCCATCGCCTGCCCGCGATGCGCCAGGTTTCGCAATCGGTCCGCGCGGACGATCTCGACGCCATCGCGGATCAGGCCGATGTCTTCCTTCTCGACGCCTTTGGCGTGCTCAACATCGGCGAGACCGCCATTCCCGGCGTGGTCGATCGCGTCGACGGGCTGAGGCGCGCCGGCAAGCAGGTGCTGGTCGTCACCAATGCGGCGGGCTATCCTTCGTCGGTGCTGCACGCCCGCTATCACCGGCTGGGCTACAGCTTCAAGGCAGATGACGTGGTCTCAAGCCGCATGGCGCTGCTGGCAAATCTTCGCGCCTATCCCAGGCGCCGATGGGGCGTGGTGGCCGCGCCGAAATTCGGGCGCGAAGAACTGCCCGACGGCGCAATCTTTCTTGAGGACGACCCGAACGCCTACGCCAAGGCCGAGGGGTTCCTGATGCTGGGCGCATCGGCCTGGAGCGAGACGCGGCAGGCGTTGCTCGAACAGGCGCTGAAGGACAATCCGCGAGAGCTGCTGGTCGGCAACCCGGACCTGGTCGCGCCGGTGGAGGCCGGACTGTCGCGCGAACCCGGGCACTACGCCCACCGTCTGGCCGACGCCACCGGCATTGCGCCGGTGTTTTACGGCAAGCCGTTCCCGGCGATCTTCGATATCGTGCGAACCCGCATCCGGCCGGGCGTGCCTGACGACCGGGTGGTGATGGTGGGCGACACGCTGCACACCGACATTCTCGGCGGCGGCGCTGCCGGATTCAGAACCGCGCTGATCAAGGGCTACGGCTTTTTCGACGGCGCCGATCCGTCGGCCGCGATCGAAAAGTCCGGCATCGTTCCCGATTTCATCCTCGACCGGCCTTGATCTGCCGATTCCAGATGTTTCGGTCCCAGTCTGAGCAATCCCGCGTCATACTGCAGATCAGATGGATGTCCGTCGTCCATGACAAACGAAAACCGCCGGACCTTCGCCCGGCGGCCTTTCCTTGACAGGCTGTGGAAGCTCGCGCCCTGGCGCGGGCAGTTTTGCCTCAGAAGTCTTCCCAAGTTTCCGGCTTGGCCGCCGCGTTACCCCGCACGGCGCTTCCCACCCGGCTGATCAGACGGTTTGCAGGTGAGGTGACGGCGGCATGACGGTCGTTGCTCGCGAGCACTGGCGCAGACGATTGGGAGATCTCGAAACGGGCGATCAGTTTGAACAGTGCATCGGCTTCCTTGGTCAGCGCATGGCTGGCGGCAGTCGATTCCTCGACCATGGCGGCATTCTGCTGCGTACCCTGGTCCATGGTGGTGACGGCGGCATTGATCTCCTTGAGGCCAATGGCCTGTTCCTTGGCGCCTTCGACGATCGCCGAGACATTGGTGCTGACCGACCGGACCTGGCTGACGATATGCTCCAGCGCCTTGCCGGTTTCGGTCACCAGACTGACGCCGTTCTTCACCTGATCACCTGACTTGCTGATCAGCGCCTTGATCTCCTTGGCAGCACTCGCAGACCGTTGCGCCAGTTCGCGCACTTCCTGCGCCACGACCGCAAAGCCCCTGCCCGCTTCGCCCGCGCGCGCGGCCTCGACCCCGGCATTGAGCGCCAGCAGGTTTGTCTGGAAGGCGATCTCGTCGATGACACCGATGATGCTCGAAATCTCCTTCGACGAGGTTTCGATCTCTTGCATGGCATGGACGGCCCGACTGACGACCTCGCCGGATTGCTCGGCGGATTGACGCGTCTCGTTCACCAGCTTGCCGGCCTCATCGGCGCGACGGCTCGAATCGCTGACGGTGGTGGTGATCTCCTCAAGCGCGGCCGCGGTTTCTTCCACGGACGCCGCCTGCTGCTCGGTTCGCTTGGACAGATCGTCTGCCGCCGCCCGGATCTGGTTCGAGCCGGCGGCGATTGCCTGGGCGTTCTGGCCGACACGCCGCAGCGCGTCCTCAAGCTTGCCAACAGCGTCATTGAAATCGACACGCACAGGGTCAAGCCGCTCGGCAAAGTTTTCGCTGATCCGGTGGGTCAGCTTGCCATCCGCGAGTTGACCCAGTGCATGACCGATGCTTTCAACAGCAAATCGAACTTCGGCAGCTTCCTGCTTCTGCCGCTCTTCGCGCTCCAGCAGTTCCTTTTCGGACAGCGAGCGGTTGGCTCTCGCCTCCTCCTCGAGACGGAGGCGTTCACGGGCATTGTCGCGGAAGACCTTGACTGTCGAAGCCATCGCGCCGATTTCATCGGTGCGCTCTTCGCAAAGAATGGTGACGTCGAGATCACCCTTTGCCAGCGCACACATAGCGCCGGTGATCTTGTTGAGCGGGCGGGTTACGCTAACAACGACAGCCCAGATCGAGCCAACTGCGAGAAGCAGCGCAAACCCAAGACCAATCATCTGCATATAGGTGAAGCCGTCAGCCGCTGCGGAGACTTCTGCGCCGACGGTTTGGTTCTGGAGTTCCTGGTAGTCGATAAATCGGTTGATCGCCCCCAGCCATTCGACGAAATAAGGCCGCGCCTGATCCATCAGCAGGACTTCGGCTTCGGCGCTGTTGCCCGCGCGGACAAGGGAAATGATCTCGCCCACGACCGGATTGGTCCTGGCCTGAATATCCGCAATGTCCTTGGCAATCGCCCTTTCCTCGGCCGAGGTATCCTCGCGCTCGCCAAGCATCTGGTTCAACATGACCTCGTTTTGCGCATAGGCCGCTTCGAGTTGGTCAATCAGTGTGACGGCAGCCTCCAGATCGGCTGGCGAGGAGACCAGGACGACATCGCGAATGGCGATTGCGCGATCATGGACACTTCCACGGAAGTTGATGGAGTACCGCTGTTTGACGCTGTTGACGTCATTGATCACCTGCAGGTTCCGGCTGATGCCGTCCACCTGGCTCACAGAGAAAATGGTCAGTGCAGCCATGAGAGCAAGCACAAAACCGAAAGCCAGTGACAAACGGCCCAGGATGCCGACGCGACGAAAAGCAGTCATTTCCAGATACCTCTGAGTTAAATGGCATGATGTGGGAGTGAGCGAAGACGTGATGTCCCGGGCTCGGCCTGCCTTTCGCCTGTTGCAAGAGTGATAGCATGACGCGAAGAGGCGCTATCCGCACCTCGCTCACTAACCCATCAATTCTGCTTGACGATTCAGCCCGACAAGGGCCCCGCTGAAGTCAGATCTAGAGCGAATCTGTTAAGCGGTTGATAATTTAATGGCTAAGGCTTCTTCCATCATGGCGATTCTTTAGGGGACCCCCCTCACTGCATCGTCACCTCCCCCGCTTGACGCACATCAAGGCGATCCGGACCTTACCCCCTATAGTGGCATTTCATTCGCTATTGTTCGCAATGCCTTAGGAGGGCCTTATGTCCGCAGCCAACAAGTACGTCATATGGTTTGAAGATCTGTCACGCGGCGATGTCGGCCTGGTGGGCGGGAAGAACTCTTCGCTGGGCGAAATGGTGCAGCAGCTTGGGCAGAAGGGCATCGACGTGCCGCCCGGCTTCGCCACCACGTCCGACGCCTTTCGCGCCTTCATCAAGGCCAACCATCTCAACCAGATGATCGCCGACGCGATGACCATGCTGGAAAGCGGCAAGCGCACGCTGGCCGAGACCGGCAAGGCGGTTCGCGCGGCCATCGTAGCGGGCGATTTTCCCGAAGACATCAGCGATGCGATCGTGGCGGCCTACCGCGAGCTTTCCGAACGCACCGGCCATACGGATCTGTCGGTCGCCGTCCGCTCGAGTGCAACCGCCGAGGACCTGCCGGATGCAAGCTTCGCCGGCCAGCAGGAAACCTTTCTCAATGTGCGCGGCGAGGCGGCGCTGCTGTCGACCTGCCGGCGCTGCTACGCCTCGCTGTTTACAGACCGGGCGATCACCTACCGCAAGATTCAAGGCTTCGATCACAACCAGGTGGCGCTGTCGATCGGCGTGCAACTGATGGTCCGCTCCGACATCGGCGGCTCGGGCGTGATGTTTTCGATCGACACCGAATCCGGCTTCGACAAGGTGGTGCTGATCAACGCCGCCTGGGGCCTGGGCGAAAACGTGGTCCAGGGCGCGGTCACGCCGGACGAATACGAGGTGTTCAAGCCGCTGCTTTCCAACCCTGCCCTCAAGCCGATCGTCGAGAAGACCTGCGGCGCCAAGGAGATCAAGATGATCTATGCGGGGACAGCGGGCGGCGAAACCAAGAACGTGCCGACTTCCAAGGCCGAGCGCCAGGCCTATGTGCTGTCGGACGAGGAAATCCTCAGCCTCGCCCGCCAGGCAGCGACCATCGAAGAGCATTACGGCCAGGCGATGGACATGGAATGGGCCAAGGACGGCGAGACCGGCAAGCTCTATATTGTCCAGGCGCGGCCCGAGACGGTGCAGTCGCGCATCGACGTTACCGCGCTCAAGACCTACACGCTGGGCAAGACCGGCAAGATCCTGCTCACCGGCCTAAGCGTTGGCGCAGCGGTCCGCGCCGGAAAAGTCTGCCTGATCGACAATGCCCGGGACATCGACAAGTTCGTCGACGGCTCGATCCTGGTGACGTCGACCACCGACCCCGACTGGGTGCCGATCATGAAGCGCGCGGCGGCGATCATCACCGACCATGGCGGGCGCACCTCGCATGCGGCCATTGTCAGCCGCGAACTGGGCCTGCCGGCGATCGTCGGCACCGGCAACGCCACCCATATTCTGCATGACCAGCAGGAGGTGACGATCTCCTGCGCCGGAGGCGAGGAAGGCGCGGTCTATGAAGGCATTGCCGAATACGAGGTGAACGACGTCCATCTCGACCATGTGCCCAAGACCAGGACGCGCATCATGCTCAACCTCGCCGACCCGTCGGCGGCGTTCCGCTGGTGGCGGCTTCCCGCCGATGGCGTGGGTCTGGCCCGCATGGAGTTCGTGGTCAATTCGGCGGTCAAGGTGCACCCGATGGCACTCGCCCATTTCGACACGCTCAAGGACGAGGACGCCAAGGCCAAGATCGCCGAGATCACCCGGCGCTACGCCAACAAGGGCGACTATTTCGTCGAGACGCTGGCGCGCGGCCTGTCGCGCATCGCCGCCGTCGCCTATCCCAAGCCCGTGATCGTGCGGATGAGCGACTTCAAGACCAATGAATATGCCGAGCTGCTGGGCGGGCGCGCCTTCGAGCCCGACGAGGAAAATCCGATGATCGGGTTCCGCGGCGCCTCGCGCTATTATTCCGACCGCTACCGCGAAGGCTTCGCGCTCGAATGCAAGGCGATCAAGATGCTGCGCGAGGAAATGGGCTTCGACAATGTCGTCGTCATGATCCCGTTCTGCCGCTCGCCCGACGAGGCCGACAAGGTGCTGGCCGTGATGGCTGAGAACGGCCTGAAGCGCGGCGAAAACGGCATGCAGGTCTATGTCATGGGCGAGATCCCGTCGAACGTCATCCGCGCCGCCGAATTCGCCGAGCGTTTCGACGGCTTCTCCATCGGCTCGAACGACCTGACCCAGCTGACGCTGGGCGTCGACCGCGATTCGGGCGAACTGGCGGACCTGTTCAGCGAATCCGATCCGGCGGTGATCTGGATGATCGAGACGCTGATTGCGCGGGCCCATGAGGCCGGCGCCAAGGTCGGGCTTTGCGGCCAGGCGCCGTCCAACGACCCGGCCTTCGCCAAGATCCTGGTGCGCGCCGGCATCGATACGATCTCGGTGACGCCAGACAGTTTCGTCGCCGTGAAGCAAAACGTGGCAGAGGCGGAAAAGGCCGGGGATTAAACCCCGCAATCGGCACTGTGCCGGATTGAATAAGCCCTGCTTCCTGTGTGATGGTCCGGCCCATGTCTCAGATCCTGACCATCACACTCAACCCAGCCCTGGACGTGGCGACCTCGGTCGACGCGGTGGTGCCTGGCGCCAAACTGCGCTGTGACGAACCGCGCTACGATCCCGGCGGCGGCGGCGTCAATGTCAGCCGCGCCATCCTGCGGCTTGAGGGCCGGTCGGAAGCCTTCGTGGCCTTTGGCGGCGAAACAGGCCTCATGGCGCTGTCGATGCTCAAGGCCGAGGGCATCGAGCCGATCCATTTCCCGGTGGCGGGCAACACGCGCCAATCCATGGCCGTGGTCGAGACCTCGACCGGCAGGCAGTACCGGTTTCAATTGCCCGGACCGGCCTGGCCGCCCGAACAGGGCGCCACCCTGCTCACGGTGCTCAAGCCGCATCTGACCAAAGGCCGCCTCGTGGTGATGTCGGGCAGCGTGCCCACGGGCGTGCCCGTTGATATCGGCAACACGATCAACCGCATGGCGGTCGAGAATGGCGCGAGCATGATCCTCGACACGTCTGGCGAGGCGCTGGTCAGCGCCGCGGCAAACACCGGCCCGCCGTTTGCGCTGCTCAGGATGGATGGCGCGGAAGCGACTGAGGTCTCCGGCCGCAGCTTCGCCACGCCAGGCGAACTGGCGGATTACGGCCTCCAGCTGATAGCGAGCGGCGCTGCCGAAAAACTGGTCATGTCGATCGGCTCCAAAGGCACCGTGGGCGTTTCGGCGCATGACCGATTCTTCTGCCAGCCGCCAAAGATCGAGACGCGGAGCGCGGTCGGCGCGGGCGACAGCATGGTCGCGGCCATCGCCCTGCAGCTTTCGGCCGGCAGCAGCTTCCGCGACGCCGTCCGCCACGGCGTCGCCGCCGCCGGCTCGGCCGTGATGACGCCCGGCACGCAATTGTGCTCGAAGCAGACGGCGGACGAGATTTTGGAGAAGGTGGTGACGAGCAAGATTTGAGATTCGCGCGCAATGAAGCGCGACGACCGCCCTCCGTCACGGTGCTTTTCCCGTGGAGACGCCAGGACCTCTGGATTGCAGGTACCGCACGGCATACTCTTCATGACACCGTTTCAAGTCCGCGCATGCCCGACTGCAGCGGCGCGATAGCCGCCCCGCCTCAGATCCCGAGCTTGGACGAAAACCCGTAAATCACCTCGGCGCTGTGCTTGAGCGCCGCGCGCTCTTCCGCGTCGAGATCAGGCATCAGATTGGCGACGATGCCCTTGCGGCCGACGATGCGCGGCAGGGACAGCGGCACGTCCTTGACGCCTTCGATGTCGGCATTGACCTGGGAGACCGAGAGCACCGCGCGTTCGTCACTGACGATGGCGCGGACGATGCGAGCCAAGCCCGCGCCGATGCCGTACCAGGTGGCGCCCTTGCCTTCGATGATGGTGTAGGCGGCGCCGCGGACCTGGTCGGCGATGGATGTTCGCGCCGCGTGATCGAGCGGACGGCCGATCTGCTCGGCGAAGGAGACGATCGGCACGCTGCCCGCCATGGCGCTCGACCAGACCGGCACCTCGCTGTCGCCGTGCTCGCCCAGCACATAGGCATGGATCGAGGTGGGCGCGATGCCTAAGTGATCGCCGAGCAGGCTCCTCAGCCGCGCGGTGTCGAGAATGGTGCCCGACCCGATCACCCGTTCGGGCGGCAGGCCGGAGATGCGCTGGGCGGCATAGGTCATCACGTCGAGCGGGTTGGTGGCAATCAACAGGATCGTGTCGGGCGCGGCCTGCATGACGCCGCCGATGACCTTGCGGAAGACCTCGACATTGCGCTCGAGCAGCGCCAGCCGGCTTTCGCCGGGCTTCTGGCTGACGCCCGCGGCGATGATCACCACGGCGGCGTCCCTGAGGTCGGCATAGTCGCCCGCGTGAATGGCCACCGTCGTGGCAAACGGCGTGGCGTGGGCGATGTCCTGCGCCTGGGCCCTGGCCAGCGCCGGATTGGCGTCGACCAGCACGATATCCGTGCCCACACCCAGCAGCGCCATGGCATAGGCCGCAGAACTTCCCACCATTCCGGTTCCGACGATTCCGATCTTCATGTGATCCTAGCTCCGGGTTCGAACGGCGCGGACAGGTGCGCCACCGTCTCCCCATAGCAAGCACCGTGCCAGCGCACTGTGACAGAGATCAAGCCCGGTGTCAGTCCGCCTCAGGCGGCCTGTTGCCGCAAGCCGTCGAACCAGGCGTCCAGGCCCGCGCTGTCGGCGGCGAGCTCCTCGGCGTAGTCGCCCGCGAACGCTTCGAAAGCCGCCTGGTTGAGCGCGTTGACGCCGAGCAGCACCGGGATGTCGCGCATCAGCGCCTCGCCGATCAGCGGCCGAAAACCCCTGCCCTCGGCTTCTTGCTTGCCGAACTTGTTGACGATCAGCAGGTCGGGCACGGGATCCAGCGCCGCCTCGACCAGCGCCACCGCTTCCTCGAGCGCCGACGGATCGAGCCGGCAGCCGCGGGACTCCTCGCCCAGCACCTGGTTGATGCGGATCACCGGACCGTCGGGCAACACCCGCACATCCATATCGCAGTGACGCGAGCCGGGCCGGTCGGAATTGGTCTGCACCACGCCCGCCAGCCTGAAGCCGTCCGCCTGCAAGCGGTCCGCGAAGGCCCACAACAGCCGGTCGGTCAGTCCGCGTTCGAGAGTTCTGACAAATGCCAATGCCATGATCATGCTCCTGATGTCCGGGACAAGAGTACGCCCGCCCCGGGCGGAAATCAAAGTCCCCGGATCGCGACCGATTGACGCCGGAACACCCCATGATGCAGCGGCTCGTGCCGCCCCGGCCAGGGCGCAGCCCGGTTCATGCCCATGAACGGATGGGTATGAGCACGGTCCGCAAAGCCGCCCGCCGGGAACGGCCGAAGGAGATCAGGACGTCCGTGCCTTCTCCGTGGCGTCAATCGCGCGGCGCAGATAGTCATCGCGGCCGTAGATGTCGGCGAAATACTCGACCTTGCCCGCTTCATTCGGCCAGGCGGTAAAATAGGCCACGTGAACCGGGATCTCGCTGGACAGGTTGACCTGCTGGTTGCGGCCGCCGGCAATGTATCCGCCGATATCGGCGACCGTCGTTCCCAGCACCTTGGCGGCCATGGCGCGCGGATCTTCCAGCCTTATGCAGCCATGGCTGTAGGCGCGGGTGTCACGCTCAAACAGCGATTTCGACGGCGTGTCGTGCATGTAGATGGCGTGGCTGTTGGGGAACAGGATCTTGAGTTCGCCCAGCGCATTGCCGTCGCTTGGCGGCTGGCGCACGCCGATGCCGCTGCCCCTGCCGACGGCATTCCAGTTGACCGCGCTCGAGGACACCGCACGGCCGTTCGCCGTCACCTCGTAGCCCAGCCGGTCCAGATAGGACGGGTCGGCCCGAAGCTTGGGCAGCATCTCGTTGATGATGATCGACTGCGGCACGCCCCAATAGGGATTGAACTCGACAAGCTCGATCCTGTCGTCAAAGAAATAGGTCTGGTTTGACTTGGTGCCGACGACGACGCGCATCGAGAGTTCCTGCCGGCCTCCCTCGAAATAGGTGGCAGTGTAGGCCGGCTGATTGATGAACACACGCCGCGATGCCAGCACGCCCGGCAGCCAGCGCGCACGCTCCATGGAGAGCCGCACCTTCTCGATCTTGTCGGCATTGGTGATGCCCACAAGCGCGCGCCGCGTCGCCGGTCCGATGACGCCGTCGGGCTTGAGGCCGGCCTCTTTCTGGAACCCCTTCACCAGCGTGACGATCTCCGCGTCATACTCGGGTTTGCCGGCGTAGCTGGCAAGCACCAGGGCATTGTCCACCTTGAGCGCATCGCTGCCCTTGAGCGCGATCGCCGCCATCACATTGGACAGCTCCGGATTTGACTGTCCCGGCTTGATCAGCACATTCTCGGCGATCTCGATGCGTTCGCCCTCGTCAAGCTGCTGCAAACGGACGAGTTCCGCCTTGAGCGCCTCGAAATGCGCGCCTTGCGGATTTTGCGCGAGCAGCGCCTCGGCAGGATCTGCGGCTTTTGAGAGCGCTTCCAGCCGGTCGGCCAGATCAGGGCTCTTGCGCTTGAAATCATGGTATCCGGAGATCCGGTTGGGATCGATCCGGCCGCGGGTGGCGTCGAGGATGTAATTGGCAACCGCCACCGACAGTTTCATCTCGAAAGCCATCAGCTGCTTCTGACGCTCGGTGCCTTGGGTGATGTCAAAGCCGTCGTCCGGGACATCGACCTTGTAGTCGGCCGCCGACAATCCCACCGCATCGGCATCGTCGAGCACCGCCACCACTGCCAGCGTGCGCTCCGTCACCGAAGTGCCGGCAACCCAGAGATATTCGGGCCGAGCAGAATAGTGCTCGATCACCGCCTCTGCGGCTTCCGGCAGAGCGCGGAGCGACAAGTCGGCCAGAACGGCGCGGCCTTCCGTGAACGGGTCGATGCCCAGCGGAGCAAGACCCATGTCATCAATCGCGCCGGTGGTGATCGGATCGCTCAGCTTGGAAAAATCGACATTGACCAGCGCATCGGGCTTGTAGGTGCGATAGGTCGGGCCGCTGATCTTGGCCACCGGCTTTGGCGGCTGGGCTGCGGGAACGGCCTCCTGCCTCGCCTGCTGGCGGGCCATCTTTTCGCGCTGCCGCTGGGCCGGGCCCTTGAACAGCGCTTCGAGCAGTCCCTGCGCCTGGACCGGCGGCGGAGCCACCACAACACCGGTGAAACCTACCGCGATGGCGATCATCGCCACGCCTGCCCGCCTCTTGATATTCATGCGCAACCCAGACTGTTATGCAAAGCCTGAAGGCCTGCGGGTTCAAATCAAATCAACCTTGAGGACAGGACCCTAACAAATCAAGGAGTCAATGGAAAGAACGGCGGGCGCGATCAAGTCATCACGAAAAGCTGATCAGCGGGAGGTGCGCCGGCCATGGCTGCGCAGCGTCATCTGGACAGCCGGGCGACGTCTGACGGATTGAGGCCGACCCGCGCCTTGAACATCTTCTGGAAATAGGACGCGTTGCGAAATCCCACAGCCGCCGCCACCTGTTCCACGCTCGAACCCTGCTTCGCCAGCAGCGACTGCGCCGTTTCGATGCGTCGCCTCAGCACATATTGATAGGGGCTCTCTCCCGAGGCGGCCTTGAAAGCCCTGTTGAAGTGATAGCGGCTCAATCCGGCCGCCGCAGCAAGGTCCTCCAGGCTGACCTGGTCACCCAGGTGCGCTTCGACATAGTCGACCACCCTTGCCAGCGCGCCGCGTGCCAGGGCGGGATGTCCAACCGGCGGTTCCGCAGTCGTTCTCTGCAGGTTCAGCACCGTCATCAATCCGAGCGTCTCGGCGAACAGATCGTCCGCCCCGTCCGCGTGGGTGAGCAGTATCGAAAAGCGCCGCAGGTTCGCGCTCACCTCGGGGTCGCGGAAATACAGCCTGACCCGGCCATCATCCGGGAACCTCCGCCCAAGTTCTTCATTCAATGCGACCGGATCGAAGTAGATCGCGACATAGGAGTTGGGTCGATCCGCGAGGTCCGACCATCCCCGGACGTCGGCCCCCGCGGGCACATAGGTCAACGAGCCGCGCAGGTCCTTCTGGTTGTTCTCCCTGTCGCTGCCCGCCATGATGCCGCCGTCTTTCAGCAGGATGTCGTGCAAGGCGCAGAAATGAAGGTCGCTTTGCCATTGGTAGGCGAAGCTGTCGCCGCTGGCCGGGATGACATGTTCAACACCAAATCCACGCCAGGCGTGATGCTGCCGCACCGCCTCCCTGCGTAAATTTTTCAGATCGAACCGTTGGCTGGTCAAATTGGCGTCCCAAATTTGTTGCGCCGAACCAAAGAATATTGCTAAAAGGCACCTCTTCCAACTCGACATATTTGCTGCGTTTGTCCGGCAACTGCCGGACATATCGAAGGTATTGAGATCACATGAATCACAAGCTAGACGGAGATCGGGAAGAAACAATACTCCGACGTCTTTTGTTTTCCCTCCCCGCTTTCCGTCATGCCGTGCATGGTCCGACCAGATCCGGCATGATTGCCGGACAGCTCGCTGCGGTGGCGATGACCGCCATGGCCCTGGCGCTGCGGTTCTACCTGGATGGGTTGCTGCCGCCGGGGTTTCCCTATCTTACCTTCTTCCCGACCGTGGTGATCACCGGCTTTGTCTGGGGCATCTATCCAGGCATCACCGCCGCGGTGTTGTCGGGTCTGTGCTCCTGGTTCTGGTTCATCCAGCCGTCGGGCAGCTTCGCCCTCGACGGTCAGGCCGCAACCGCGCTGGCATTCTATGTCTTCGTCGTCGCCACGGACATCGGGCTTCTGTTTCTGGCGCTGCGCGCCCTTGGCGCCCAGGTTCGCTCTCACCAGGCGCTAGCCGCGGCGCTGCAGATGCAGAATCTGGTCTCCAAGGAAGTCGATCATCGTTTGAAGAACCTGATGGCCACCATCAACAGCCTGATTTCCATGCTGCAGAAGCATGCCACGACCCCGAGGGAACTCGCCGATCAGTTGCGTCAGAGGGTCAACGCCTTGAGCAACTCCATCGGATTGCTCCGCGGCGCCGCGGAGGGAGAACCGATCTCCATGAGAAAGGTGATTCTCTCGGCCCTGGAGCCTTTGGGCCTGTCGGACCGCAGTCGCCTGACGCTGGAAGGGCCGGAGGTGACCATCAGTTCAAACGGATTCATTCCCCTCAATCTCATCCTGCATGAATTGGGAACCAATTCGCTCAAGCACGGCGCCTTCAGCAACCAGTCGGGCGTGCTCCGCCTCTCCTGGACTATTGCCGAGCAGCAGGACGAAAAGACCATGCTGAATTTCGTATGGGTCGAAAGATCAGGCCCGGCGGCAACCCCTCCCGAGCGCACCGGCTTCGGCACCGAGTTGCTGACCCGGATGAGCCGGGTGCTGGGCGGCGCATGCGAGTTCATGTTCGATGCGGAAGGGCTGACCGCGAATATATCCATGGCGTCGCTGTCCGTGCTCGACGATCATTGAGCCTTGTTGCCGGGCCCGCGGGGTCGCACGGCGGCGGTTGCACGGCGGCCGAGCGCCGGTGATATCTCGTACCAGTCCCTGGACCGGTTGACGACCGCCACGAGCGACAGCATGACCGGCACCTCGATCAGCACCCCGACCACGGTGGCGAGCGCGGCGCCGGAATTGAAGCCGAACAGGCTGATCGCAACGGCCACCGCCAGTTCGAAGAAGTTGCTGGCCCCGATAAGCGCCGAAGGCCCGGCAATCACATGGGTTTCGCCCACAACGCGGTTGGCGAGGTAGCCGATGCCGAAAATCACATAGGTCTGGATGATGATCGGCACCGACAACAAGACGATGATGATCGGCTGGGCCAGGATCGCCTGGCCCTGGAACGCAAACAGCACCACAAGCGTTGCCAGGAGCGCCAGGATCGACAGCGGTTGCAGTTTCGAAAGCAGTCCCTGAAGCGCTGCCTCGCCGCCTGTTGCCAGAAGCCGGCTCCGCAGTATCTGAGCGATGATCACGGGAACGACGATATAGAGCGCCACCGACAGCATCAGGGTTTCCCACGGCACCGTGATTGCCGAAATGCCAAGCAGCAGCGCCACGATCGGGGCAAAGGCGAACACCATCACCAGGTCATTGACGGTCACCTGACTCAGCGTGAACAGCGGATCGCCCCTGGTCAGGTTGCTCCAGACGAAGACCATGGCCGTGCAGGGCGCAGCCCCCAGCAGGATCAGGCCTGCGATATAGCTGTTGATCTGGTCGCCGGGCAGATAGGGCACGAACAGCCAGCCGATGAAGACCCAGGCCAGCACCGCCATGGTGAACGGCTTGATCGCCCAGTTGACGACAAGCGTGACCGAGATGCCGCGCCAGTGTTGGCCCACCTGCCCCAGCGAGCCGAAATCGATCTTGACCAGCATGGGAATGATCATCAGCCAGATCAGCACCGCGACGGGCAGATTGACACTGGCGATCTCGGCGGACCCGATCAGCTGGAAGAAGGCCGGGAAGAGATGGCCGAGAGCGATGCCCCCACCGATGCACAGCGCCACCCAGAGCGTCAGGTACCGTTCAAATGTCGACATGTCCTACTCCTGTTCCTCAAGGGTGCTGACCGAGACAAACGGCCCGTTTCGAAAGGTCAGCCTGCAAGCGATCGATCCGGTGGCGCCGGGACCGGGATCATGGCACATGAACCCGCATGACCGGGCCGGTGAATTCATTTCGATAAATCATGATATCTCGACTTATTCAAGGGCCGCCGTCTTCCTGTCGCAGATACCGCAATTGCAATTGGCTGGCCTTCATCCTAAGACCCGTCATCACACATCAGCGGCATCAGTCGACCGGAAAGGCATCCCGTGGCAAACGATCTCTTCCCTCTTGGACCCGACACCACCCCGTGGAGAAAACTGACCGGCAAGCATGTCGGCGTCGAGAGCTTTCGTGGCCAGGACATCCTGACCGTCGAGACCGACGGACTGCGGTTGCTGGCCGAGGCCGCGTTCGGCGACATCAACCATCTGCTCAGGCCCGCTCACCTGAAGCAGCTGGTGGCGATCCTGGACGATCCGGAGGCCACCGAGAACGACCGTTTTGTCGCCCTCGATCTACTCAAGAACGCCAATATTTCCGCCGGCGGCGTGCTGCCGATGTGCCAGGATACCGGCACCGCCATCATCATGGCCAAGAAGGGCCGCAGGGTCTGGACCGAGGGCGGCGACTACGAGGCCTTGGCGGGCGGCGTGCGCGACGCCTATGAACGGCGCAACCTGCGCTATTCGCAACTGGCGCCGCTGTCGATGTTCGAGGAGAAGAACACCAAGACCAACCTTCCCGCCCAGATCGACATCTACGAGGAAGGCGAGGACGCCTACGATTTCCTGTTTGTCGCCAAGGGCGGCGGCTCGGCCAACAAGACCTTTCTTTTCCAGGGCACGCCCTCGCTGCTCACCCACGACCGCATGATCGAGTTCCTGCGCGAAAAGATCCTCACGCTCGGCACCGCCGCTTGCCCGCCCTACCATCTGGCCATCGTCATCGGCGGCACCTCGGCGGAAATGAACCTCAAGACCGTCAAGCTGGCTTCCACCAAATATCTCGACGAGCTGCCCACCAGCGGGTCGGACTCGGGCCACGCCTTCCGCGATCTGGAGATGGAGGCGGAAGTCCACAAGCTCACCCAGCAGATGGGCGTGGGCGCCCAGTTCGGCGGCAAGTATTTCTGTCACGACGTGCGCGTCATCAGGCTGCCGCGCCATGGCGCATCGCTGCCGATCGGGCTCGGCGTCTCCTGCTCGGCCGACCGCCAGGCCAAGGGCAGGATCACCAAGGACGGAATCTTCCTGGAGCAGCTCGAGACAGAGCCGTCCAAATACCTGCCGGATATCGACGAGGCAAAGCTCTCGGAACATGTGGTCAGGATCGATCTCAACCGGCCGATGAGCGAAATCCTCGCAGAGTTGTCCAAGCACCCGATCAAGACCCAGCTCTCGCTGAGCGGTTCGATCATCGTCGCGCGTGACCTGGCTCACGCCAAGATCCGCGCTCGGCTGGAAGCGGGCGAACCCATGCCCGAATACTTCAAGAACCACCCGATCTATTATGCCGGACCGGCCAAGACGCCCGAAGGCTACGCCTCGGGCTCCTTCGGCCCGACCACGGCGGGACGAATGGATTCCTATGTCGACCAGTTCCAGTCCTTCGGTGGCTCCATGGTGATGCTGGCCAAGGGCAACCGGTCACGTACGGTGCGCGAGGCCTGCGCCAGTCATGGCGGGTTCTATCTGGGCTCCATCGGCGGCCCGGCGGCCCGGCTGGCGCAGGATTGCATCAAGAAGGTCGAGATCGAGGAATACCCTGAACTGGGCATGGAAGCGATCTGGCGGATCGAAGTCGAAAATTTCCCCGCCTTCATTGTGATCGACGACAAGGGCAATGATTTCTTCAAGGAACTGAACCTGGGATAAGCGCGTTTTGGTGTATTTTACTCTCAAAATCGCAAGGTTCCAGCATGTCTGCAACCCCGAATAGAGGCGCGCAACTCTTCTGCGGTTAACAATTCCCAAACAATTATCCCGTAATATGCCCCGGAGAAAATGATAGAACGCTTCGCTTGGGGACGGAAGATGTCAGCTGCTGCTGCGAACAAGGTCCAGACACTGGACACGGCGACAATGGTTCTTGCGACTATGCGCCGGCGCGGGATCTCAGGTCTCCCGCGCAATTACGAACTGGTCTATGAAGCCCTCAACGCCTCGAATGCGCGCCTGACCCGGGATTTCGAAAATCTCGGGCGCAATCCCGGGCAGGACGATCTCGATGCGCTGGGCAAACTGCATTTCCCGCACCATCATCGCAGCGGCATGGTGGAAGGCGCACATGACAGGATCTCCGGTGAACTGGAGGGCATGCTGCGCCTGCTCAAGCAGGAGCAATCCTCGCTTGAGAGCTATTCCAAACTGCTGGGAGAGACCTACAATCGCATTTCCAGCAAAAGCGCCTCGAGCGCGGACATCCTGTCGAGCGTCATCGGTGTGTTGAGCAACGCCACCGGCGACACCATGGAGAAGGGCAAGATCGTTGTCGGGCACATGGTCGAACGCGCCCGCGAGATGGAGCAGGTCAGGCTCGAACTTGACGAGTACAAGCGGATCGCCAACACCGATCCGCTGACGCGCCTGTCCAACCGCCGCGCGTTCGACGAGATGCTCTCGAACATGTACAACAACCCGCGCGAGGCGATGTATTATTCGCTGATCATGGCGGACATCGATCATTTCAAGCAATTCAACGACACCTACGGCCACCCGGTCGGCGACCGGGTTCTGGGCGTTGTCGCAGCCGTGATGAAAAGCACCGTGCGCAAGGACGTGTTCGTCGCCCGCACCGGCGGCGAGGAGTTTGCCGTGGTTCTCAAGGATACGAACCTGGACGTCACCATGGAGATTGCCGAGCGCATCCGCCGGGCCATTGAGGCGACGCCGCTGAAGAACCAGAAGACCGGGGTGAATTACGGCCCGCTGACCCTGTCGCTGGGCATATGCATGGCCAGCGACGCGGCAAGCGCCGAAGAGCTTTACAACAAGGCCGACGTGGCTCTCTACACAGCCAAGAACGCAGGACGTAACCAGATTTATGTCTACGATCCGGATATCAACCAGGATTTCGAAAAGAACTGGGCGATTTACAGGTCTTGATTGGTGAGAATTCACGCGACCTGAGCGGGCTTTTCTTGCAGAAAATCGCCGAAAAAACCCTGCCACACGTCGCCACAATTCGGCCATGATGCTGGACACATGAGCACGAAGCAGATACCGATTAAGGCCAGACGGTCGAACGTGGACCAGCGTCAGGCCCGATTGTGTTTCAACCATAGCCCCGGGACCCCGACATGAAACGCCTGATTTCCTCCGCATTCCTCGCCCTTTGCCTGATGGCGCCGGCGGCCGCTCAAGCCCAGCCGGCAGGACAGTCCTCATCGGAGTCAAAATCTCTGCTGCAGATCCTGTTTCCGCCTTCGGATAACTACAGCAAGTTTCGCCGCTCGGATAAGTCGCCGATCAAGCGCAAGGTGATTTCCTTCAAGGAAAACCACCCTGTTGGCACCATCATCATCGATACGTCCGACCGTCGGCTCTACCACGTGATCAAGCCCGGCAAGGCGACGGCCTATGGCATCGGCGTTGGCCGCGAGGGTTTCACATGGCAGGGCCAGAACAAAATCACCCGCAAGGCCGAATGGCCGGGCTGGACCCCGCCGCAGGTGATGCGCGACCGGGTCAAGCGCCAGGAAGGCCGCGTGCTTCCCGCCTATATGGAAGGCGGCCCCGAAAATCCGCTCGGCGCCCGCGCGCTCTATATCGGCTCCACCATCTATCGCATCCACGGCACCAACCAGCCCTGGACCATCGGCCAGGCAATGTCGTCGGGATGCATCCGCATGGCCAATGAAGACGTGATCGACCTCTACAACAAGGCCAATGTCGGCACCAAGGTGATCGTGCGCCAGTAAAACCAACAGATCATCAAGAGAGAGAGTACAAACCGGCCGCATTGGCCGGTTTTTTTGTTACCACATGCTGTTTTTCGCCCTTTCGGGCCAGTCCCGGTCATAGCTGTGGCTGTCGAAATCCTGGCTGAGCTCCCTGAGCAGGGTCCCCGCGCTCGGCACCGCATCAGCGCCGGGCCATGCTTCGGGGTCCCACAATCTTGCTCGCATCAAGGCCCGGGCGCACTGGAAATAGACCTCGCCGATGCTGATCACGATCGCCGAGCGCGGCGGCTTTCCGTCCATCGCAAGGCTTTGCAGCAAGTCCGGATCGACCGAGATCTGCGCGCGGCCGTTCACCCTCAGCGTCGTGTTGGATCCGGGGATCAGGAACAGCAGCCCAACCCGGCTGTCGCGCACGATGTTCCTGAGCGAATCGATCCGGTTGTTGCCGCGCCGATCGGGAACAACCAGGGTGTAGTCGTCCTTGATGGTGACCGCCTGCCCGGGATCGCCGCGTGGCGAGCAATCGAGCCCCTCCGGCCCTGAGGTCGCCAGCGCCATCAGGGGCGACGCCTCGATCACCCGGCGGTACCCGTCCGTCAGCCTGGCGCTGACCTTGATCACAGAGGCGTCCGACGTCTGCCCGTAGATTGCCTCCAGTTCGGCAATCGAGGTGATGATGCTCATGCCAGCCTCCGGGGTCTCCCGTCTTCACTGCAATCCAACCTAGGGATTTCCTTGGTGGTGGGAAGCGGCAAATCGACGATTCTGCGGCAGTCGGCCTCCCCGCCGGCAAATTCCGCCACCAATGATGTGACCTCGCCAGCTGAAACAATGCGCCTGTGGCCGGAGCCGTTGGCGCGCACCAGCCTGACATGCGGCCCGAGCCGCGCCAGCGCCTCTGCATTAGAGAACGCGACCTCCTTGTCGTCCTCGGCATGAATGACCAGCATCGGCAACCTGACGCCATGGAACATCCGGTCGGCGCGGAATTCCGACAAGGGCCGCCCGGCAACCCGCAGCAACTGCCGTTCGAAGGCGCTTTGCGCAGCAGCGCCGAGCCCCAGCAGCCGGCCGAGCCAGTGGAACACGTCGGCGATGTCGGAGGGCGCTGCGATGGTGACGATGCGGTCCGGCATCCGTCGCCGGACATGCAGGATCGCCCCCGCCGCCGCAGCCATCACGGAAGGCCCGCCAAAGGAGTGGCCGACAAAGGTGCCGAACGGGCCGTGCTGGCGCCAGGCCGCGTCGATCGCCTCCACCGCCTTGCCCAGATGCAGCACGCGCCCGGTGGAGGCGCCGTGGCCGGGAAGATCGAGACAGACCGCCGTGTGCCCGCGCGCCACCAGCGCATCGGCCATCGCCACCATGTGATCGCTGCGCGACCGGTATCCATGCACCAGCAGAACCCGCTCGCCGGTGTCGTTTTCCGGCGCCGGACGAAACACGTGGGTGGCGACGACGCTGCCGGGAATCACCAGGCGCACCGTCTCGCTTGCGGCCATGCGGGCGCTGGCCTTTTCGAGCGCGAGGCGTTCCTTCTCGCTCTGCGGCTTGACGGAGCGGGTGCGGCAGAACAGCCAGAACGCCAGTTCTCCAGCCTTTTCAGGCGATTGGGCGGCAATCACCCGGAACGCCGCGCGGGTGACCTTTTCGACAAGAGATGCCATAGTGGATTTCCTGATCGGTTCAACTATGAACAGAATTGTACAACCATGAACAAAAATCAAGCCCTCCCCTGGGAGAACCCGCGCTTTCGCAACTGGATTGCGGTTGGACGAGCCTGTCAGGTGATGGGGCTGACGCTGGCGCGCGCGCTTCAGCCGCTCGACCTCAAGCCGCCGCATCTCGACATTCTGGTCAATCTGTTCCGCACGCCGGGCATATCCCAGCAGGATCTGGCCGACAAGCTTCTGGTGGGGCGCTCCAACCTGTCGATGCTGCTGCCGCAGCTGGAAAAGCGCGGCCTGATCGTCCGGCGCGGCGACGCCAGGGACCGGCGCATCCTGCGGCTGGAACTGACGCCGGAAGGCATAGGCCTGACCGAAGAGGCGATCATCATCCAGTCCGCCCTGATTGACCGGACCATGAAAACCGCGAGCGCTGAAGAGTGCGATCTCGTCGGCGACGTGATGCTGCGTATCATCTCGGAATTGACCGGGACCGGTGATGACGAGTCGGTCGATGCCGCGGAGCCTGAGCGCAAGCGGGGCTGAACGGCCGGTCCGCCGGTGTGCCCGCTCAGGTCCGGCTCATACCCTTGTCGGCGAGCTCGGCAATGTACTCGGCCCAGCGCGCGTCCTTCTCGGCGCCGAGTTCGGACAGGAACGCCCAGGTGAAGATGCCTGTGTCATGACCATCGTCAAATGACAGCCGCACCGCGTAATTGCCGACCGGCAGGACCTTGGCGATGGTCACCCCGGCCTTGCCGCCCACCGTCACCCGCTGCGCCGGCGAGTGCCCCTGCACTTCCGCCGAAGGTGAGCGGACGCGGAGCAGTTCGGCCTCGATGGCGTAGCTGCGCCCGTCGGTGAAACTGACGGTCAGCGTCTTTCGGTCGGGCGACACGCGCAGTTCCTTCGGCCATGCCGCTCTGTGATCAGTCATCTCTTCGCCCTCCCGGTTTCGCCGCCATTGGGGCTGATCTAGACATGAACCGGTCGATCCACAAGCCGCGAGAACCAAGACACGGCTCCGCGGCACCTCTTCCCCTTGACGCGGGGGAGGCAAATGATGACATTGGTGGTCAGGAAATGAAGGACAAGTCGCGATGACAGACACCCTCAACCCGGCCATGATGGACCCGTTCGGCCGGTCGGTGACCTATCTCCGGGTTTCGGTGACGGACCGCTGCGATTTCCGCTGCACCTATTGCATGGCGGAAAACATGACGTTTCTGCCCAAGAAGGACCTGCTGACGCTCGAGGAGCTCGAACGGCTCTGCACCGTGTTCGTGGAAAAAGGCGTGCGCAAGATCCGGCTGACCGGCGGCGAACCGCTGGTGCGCAAGAACATCATGCATCTGGTCAGGCAGCTCGGCCGCCATATCGACGCCGGTCGCATGGACGAACTGACGCTGACCACCAATGGCTCCCAGCTCGCCCGTTTCGCACCTGAGCTTTACGACTGCGGCGTGCGCCGCATCAATGTTTCCATCGATACGCTCGATCCCGACAAGTTCCGCAAGATCACCCGCTGGGGCGAGCTCGACAAGGTGCTCGAAGGAGTCCGCGCCGCCCAGGCCGCAGGACTGAAGATCAAGATCAACGCTGTGGCGCTCAAGGATTTCAACGACACGGAAATCCCCGAAATGCTCAGATGGGCCCATGGCCAGGGCATGGACATGACCGTCATCGAGACCATGCCGATGGGCGAGATCGACGAGGACCGCACCGACCAGTACCTGCCGCTGTCCCAACTGCGGAGCAATCTCGAGCGCCAGTTCACGCTCGACGACATTCCGTTCAACACGGGCGGTCCGGCGCGCTATGTGAGGATCAAGGAGACCGGCGGCAAGCTGGGCTTCATCACCCCGATGACCCATAATTTCTGCGAGAGCTGCAACCGCGTCCGCCTCACCTGCACCGGAACGCTCTATATGTGCCTGGGTCAGGACGACGCCTCGGATCTGCGCGGGCCCCTGCGGGCATCGGAAGGCAACGAACTGCTTTCCGCAGCCATCGACGAGGCCATCACCCGCAAGCCCAAGGGGCATGACTTCATCATCGACCGCACCACCAGGCAGCCCGCCGTCGCCCGCCACATGAGTGTCACCGGCGGCTAAGCGATCACGGCAGATCCGGAGCATTCCCTATGTTGTGCAGTCGTCTGCGGCGGCATCGCCAGCCTGTGTGCGACGCTCAATCGAACGATCGATATTGCTGATGATTGGACTGCCTCGGAGCGGCTGTGTCGCGATCCGCAACAATGCTAGGTTTCGGCTGAGCCAGCGATTCCCTGCCGGCAAAGACCGGATGCAAGATGGCCATGACCCCCAATATGCGCGGCGCATTGTTCATGTCCCTGTCGATGGCGGGGTTCACGGTCAATGATGCGATCTTCAAGCTTCTGACACAGGATCTGAGCATCGCGCAGCTGATGTTCATGCGGGGCGTTGTCGCCTCCACGCTGATCTATCTGCTGGCCCGCCACCGCCGGGCGCTGCGCCCGCTCCGCATCCTGCTCGATCGATGGATCGCACTGCGGGTTCTGGGCGAACTGGGCGGCACGCTGACTTTCCTGGCCGGGCTCACCCAGATCCCTATCGCCAATGCGTCGGCGATCCTGCAGGCGCTGCCGCTGGCCGTCACCATGGGGGCTGCGATCTTCCTGTCCGAACCGGTCGGGTGGCGGCGGTGGGCTGCAATCCTGACCGGCTTTGCCGGAATCCTGATCATCGTCAGGCCCGGCTTCGAAGGCTTCTCGCCCTATGCCCTGATGATCGTGGGAACGGTGATGTTCGCCACCGTGCGCGATATCGCCACGCGCAAGGTGGATTCGGCCGTTCCCTCCCTGTTCCTGTCAACCGTCACAGCGGTCGCCGTGACACTGGCAGGCTTCGTGCTGATCTGGCCGATGGGCGGCTGGAAGCCGGTCAGCGGATCGGAGCTCGCGCTGGTCAGCCTCGCCGCCTGCCTGGTGCTGATCGGCTACCAGTTCATCATCATGTCGATGCGCGAGGGCGAGATCTCGTTTGTCGCGCCCTTCCGTTACACAAGCCTGCTCTGGGCGTTGCTGATGGGCATACTTCTGTTTGGCGAATACCCGGATATGTACATGATCATCGGCAGCGCCATTGTCATCGGCTCCGGCCTGTACACGCTTTATCGCGAACGCATCAAGAGCAGCGCCAAGCCGGCAAGTCGCGCGGCGCCGCGTCATTCGCCCTGAACCGCAGTCCCGGCGCGATCAGGTCCGTCCGCCTTGGGAACCGGCGGGCAGGTCTTCCTGGGAAGGCCCCTGGGTGCGCGCGTGCGGGTCCTGATCAGGAGCCGCACTGCTTCCAATCTCTTCCCGCGCCTCTCTCACCAGCGCGTCCGTCTCCCATTGCAGCAGCAATTTGACATGCATGCACTCTCCCCAGAGTGCATTGCAGAATGGGCATTGGTCGATTTCGTCACCACCTGGCATGTACCCCTCATCGCGTCCCGGCCC
>NZ_JACIYP010000057.1 GCF_014359905.1 Hoeflea sp.
GAGCGCCTCGCCGCCGAATCGCTGCAGGCCGAGCAGGCGGCGCAGGCGCCCGCCGCGGGTACCGACGGCGCCGCCACGCCGGACGCAACAGTCAGCGGCTCGGCTCCGGGATCCTCGGCCGCACCCGCAGCCGGAACCTCGCGGGAGGATCTGCTGGCGCAGACGCAGCGCATCGCCATCGATACGCCGTCGCTGTCGGGATCGATCAACCTATCGGGCGCGCGGATCGACGACATCCTGCTCAAGGAGTATCACCTGACCGTGGACCCCACGAGCCCCAGGATCACGCTGCTGAGCCCGGCGGCTCTCAATGACGGCTATTTCGCGGAAGTGGGTTTCATCGCCGACGCCGCCTCGGGACCGGTGCCGGGACCCGACACGGTCTGGAGCGCGGAGCCCGGCCAGGTGCTGACCCCGTCTTCGCCGGTGACGCTGACCTTCGACAACGGCGCCGGGCTGGTCTTCACCCGCGTCATCTCCGTCGACGAACACTACATGTTCAACTTCGACGACACCATCGCCAACACCGGCAGCGCCGCGGCCTCCGTGGCCGGCTATGGCCGCGTGACCCGGTTCTTCAAACCCAAGACCGCCGGAATCTACGTCCTGCATGAAGGCCTGATCGGCGTCATCGGCGACGAGGGCCTGCAGGAAATCGACTATTCCGATGTCGAGGACACGCCCGTCATCGCGCCGCCCAAGGCCACCGCGGGCTGGATGGGCATCACCGACAAATACTGGGCCGCGGCGCTGGTGCCGCCGCAGGGCGCAGGCTTCGAGACCCGGTTCGCCCATTTCACCGACGGACGCGCGCGCTACCAGGCCGACTTCAAGACCGACGCGCAGTCGATCGCGCCCGGCGGCAGCGCCACTTCGAAGACGCTGGTGTTCGCCGGCGCCAAGGAAGTGCCGGTGATCGCCGGCTACAAGGATCAGTACAGCATCCTCAATTTCGACCTGATGATCGACTGGGGATGGTTCTATTTCCTGACCAAGCCCATGTTCTGGCTGATCGACTATCTCTACAAGCTGTTCGGCAATTTCGGCATCTCGATCCTGGTCACCACCGTGATCGTCAAGCTGATCTTCTTCCCGCTGGCCAACAAGTCCTACGTCTCGATGGCCAACATGAAGAAGGTGCAGCCCAAGCTCGAGGAGCTCAAGCAGAAGCACGGCGACGACAAGATGGCGTTGCAGAAGGGCATGATGGAGCTCTACAAGCAGGAGAAGATCAATCCTGTGGCCGGCTGCTGGCCGGTGCTGCTGCAGATCCCGGTGTTCTTCTCGCTCTACAAGGTGCTCTACATCACCATCGAGATGCGGCATGCGCCGTTCTTCGGCTGGATCCAGGACCTGTCGGCGCCCGACCCGACCTCGCTGTTCAACCTGTTCGGACTGCTGCCCTATGACGTGCCGACATTCCTGATGATCGGCGTCTGGCCGCTGATCATGGGGATTACCATGTTCATCCAGATGCGCATGAACCCGACGCCGCCGGATCCGACCCAGGCGATGATCTTCACCTGGATGCCGGTGGTCTTCACCTTCATGCTGGCCACATTCCCGGCGGGTCTGGTGATCTACTGGGCCTGGAACAACACGCTCTCGGTGATCCAGCAGGGCGTCATCATGAAGCGCCAGGGCGCCAAGATCGAGTTGTGGGACAATCTCATGGCGCTGTTCAAGCGCAAGCCGAAAAAGATCTGATGGCGCGCGAAAGGCTGGAGCCATGACCCAACTGTCCGCCGATCCGGCCGTCCAGGCCGCCAAGGCGCTGTCGGCGACGCTGTTTGCGAAGCCCTGGGTTTTCATCCGCGGTGTGCCGGCGCTCAAGTTCCTGCCGCCGGAAGGCCCGCCGGAGATCGCCTTCGCCGGCCGGTCCAATGTCGGCAAGTCGTCGCTGATCAACGCGCTGGTCGGCATGCACGGGCTGGCGCGGACGTCGAACACGCCGGGCCGCACCCAGGAGCTCAACTACTTCGTGCCGGAAGGCTATTCCGGCGCGGAGGACGACCTGCCGCCGATGGCGCTGGTCGACATGCCGGGCTACGGCTACGCCAAGGCGCCCAAGGATCAGGTCGACCTGTGGACCAAGCTGGTGTTCGACTATTTGCGCGGCCGGTCGACGCTCAAGCGGGTCTATCTGCTGATCGACAGCCGCCACGGCGTGAAGAAGAACGATGAAGGGGTGATGGATCTTCTGGACAAGGCAGCGATGTCCTACCAGGTGATCCTGACCAAGACCGACAAGATCAAGGAAGCCGGCGTGCCGCGGCTGATGAGCGAGACGGTCGCCGTGCTCAAGCGCCGGCCCGCCGCCTATCCGGAAATCATCGCCACATCGTCGGAAAAGAACACCGGCATCGCCGACCTCAGGCTGGCGATCGCGCTGGCCATCACCCAGTAAAACGAAAAAGGCCCGGCCGTCGATGACAGTCGGGCCGGTTCATCAGGCGTTCTGAGCCGGCTTGAAGGCCAGGGCCACGCCGTTCAGGCAGTGGCGCTTGCCGGTGGGCGCTGGGCCGTCATCGAAGATATGGCCGAAATGGCCGCCGCAGCGGCTGCAGTGGACCTCGGTGCGCACGGAAAACAGCGAGCGGTCCTCCTTGGTGCCGATGGCGCCGTCCTCGGCCTTCCAGAAGCTCGGCCAGCCGGTGCCGCTGTCGTATTTCGCCTCGGACGAATAGGCGGGCAGATCGCAGCCGGCGCAATGGAACATGCCCTTGCGCTTCTCCGCGTTGAGGGGGCTGGTGAAGGCGCGTTCGGTGGCTTCCTCGCGCAGCACGGCGAACTGCTGTTTTGTCAGTTTTTCGCGCCATTGCGCATCGCTCAGCGTGATTTCGAAAGTGCCTTCCGATGCGCGCGCCGGGGCCCAGCGGCCGAACACTGACAGCGCCAGTCCGGCAACGCCTGCGGTCAGAAGCGTGCGGCGGGTTAAGTCTGAAGCTTGTGTCATCCTGCGTCTCCTTGTGTGATCGAAAGCTAGGCCGCAGCGGGCCGAAAGGCCAAGCACGTGTTTTCAAATGGCCGTGAAAGGCCTCCCGCCCGACAAGGGGCGACCGGGCGGGAGGCGGTCCGGTTGGCGTCGAAGATGCGTGGGGCACGGAGCCGACGCGTCCGGACCTCTTGTGGCTTACGACTTGGGCAGGAGCACCTTGTCGATGACGTGGATGACGCCATTGGACTGGTCGACATCGGCAATGGTGACGTTTGCCACGGCGCCGGTCTCGTCCTCGATCATGATCTTGTCGCCCTTGTAGGTGACGTTGAGCATGCAGCCGCCGACGGTCTCGACCGGGTGCGCGCCGCCATCGTCATCGACCATCTTCATGATGGCGGCCGACATCGCGTCGGCTGCAACCACATGGCAGGTCAGCACCTTGGTCAGCTGGTCCTTGTTCTCGGGCTTGAGCAGGGTGTCGACGGTGCCTTCCGGCAGGGCGGCAAAGGCTGCGTTGGTCGGCGCGAACACCGTGAACGGACCTTCGCCCGACAGGGTCTCGACCAGGCCGGCAGCCTGAACGGCAGCGACGAGCGTGGTGTGGTCGGCCGAATTGACGGCGTTCTCGACGATGGTCTTGTCAGCGAACATGGCGGCGCCGCCCACCATCGGATTTTCGGCATGGGCCAGGCTCACGCCGGACAGAAGAATGGCGGTGGCGGCGAAGGTGCGAAGAGTGTTTTTCATGAGACGACCTCTTTGGTGTGTTTACAGGGCCGGATCATCCGGCCCTTTGATCACCCGCCGCATTGATCTGCGGCGGTTAAAAAGGAAGACGGGAGCTGTCGGCAAAGAGTTTCAGGGGCGGTGGATATTTTCCAGCCGACCCCGAACGGTCGCCGCATGACGCTGGCCATCAGGTCAGGAAGACAGGCAGTTCAAAACCGGGAGAATTGTTCTTCGCGTGAAAAAGAGCTGAGTTCTGGCGGGACGCAGTGGAGTTGATGACCGTGACGACGGACTCAGTCAGCCTCGATTTTGTGGCCAGACAGGCAAAACTCACCATGGAAGAGATGCGTCTGGTGCGCGAAGATGTGCGCCTCGTCCGCAAAGACATGGCCGACATTATGCGTCTTCACACCGCCAGCTACGAGCTGACCAGAAGGGTCGAACGGCGACAGGGCGACAGGGCGAGCTTCGTGACGACATCGAGCTAATGGTCAAGATGGAGCTGGGCGATTCTCTGGCCAACATCCAAAGCTCGATCGAGACTTATCTTTCCAAAATCGAGGATGCTGTCAGTGGCCTTGCCAAGCGGGTCGAGACGCTCGAAACCAAGCCGTAGGCGACCCCGGCCTGCCTCCGGCGCCGGCAACCCGCGGCGCTCTCGACCTTGCCGCAATGGGTGGGGCCGGTCCCGGAGCCCTCTTCAGAATTGTTAGCTTATTTCTTTCCGAGCGCGCCCGACAGCACCACGGGGCCGGTCGGTCCGCCGGTGGGCGATCCGCCGACAGGCTCAACGCTGACGGCCAGGAGTGCGCCGGCGGACAGACGTCCGGTCAGGTCCGGGTCGAGCACCAGCCGGCCGCCGTCGCCGGGCACCAGGCCGAGCGAGACGGGCGCGCCCTCGCCCGGCACCAGCCACAATTCGAGCGATTTGCCGTCATCGGGCGAGAACGCCGCCGGCGTGATGCTGAAGACGCCGGAGGCCGGATCAAGCGCTGCGACAAGACCGACCGAGCTGCCGGGGGCGCCGAGCTCGGCCACAAGCGACGGGGCTGTGCCGGGGTCTGCGGGGCCCTGCAGCTCGGTCCGGAAAATGCCGATGGCGGCCGCCACGGCGACCGCGGCGAAGGCCAGTCCGCGCCAGAAGACAAGCGAGCCCCACAATCCGCCCGCAGGGTTCGCCGCTTCGGCAAACAGGCGCGCGTCGATGCGGGCCTTGACGCCCCGGGGCGGGGTCTCGGGCTGATAGGCATCGTCGAGATGGGCGAGGTCGGCCTGCCAGGAGGCGACCAGTGAAGCGAACCCGGCGTCGATGGCCATGCGCTTTTCCACCGCGCGCCGCTCATCCATCGGCAACACGCCGAGCACGTATTCGCCCGCCAAAGCGTTGTCGTCGGGAATGTGCGGGCCGGGGCTCATCTGTTCAGGCACTCTCTCAGTTTCAACAGGCTGCGGCGCAGCCAGGTTCGCATGGTGTTGAGCGGCACGCGATTTTTCTCGGCCAGCTCCTGATAACTCAATCCCTCGACATAGGCATCGACCACCGCCGCGGCCTTGTCGCTCTCCAACTCCCCGAGGCAGGCCTCGATCCGCCGTGCCTCGCCGCTCAGCACCGCCCGGGCTTCCGGATCGGGATCCGGATCGGCCACATCGGGCGCATCATCATAGTCGAGCGTTGCGGGCTGGCGCGCACGGATCATGTCGATCGCCTGATTGCGGGCGATCGTCACGAGCCATGCCATGGCGGAGGCCTGGCCGACCCGAAAGCTGCCCGCGCGCCGCCAGATGCGGACGTAAACTTCCTGAACAGCGTCTTCGGCCTGGGCCCTGTCTTTGAGGATACGCAGGGAGACGCCAAAAAGTTTCGCGCTCGTCCCCGCATAAAGCGCGGAGAACGCCTTGCGGTCGCCCAGCGCCGTTCGCGCGATCAAGTCGGACAGGTCAGATTGACTCATGATGGGCCGGGCTTCTCCGAGATTTCCTTCAATCCATAGCAGCTTCAGCAGCAGCTGAAACCCTTTACGTTCAAATAGCCGGTCCGGTTTGCCCACGGGCCTCGCGCACAACGCTGCTTATGTTTGGCGCAGGGACGGAGGGAGTGATTGAAGCCGGGGCCGAATGCCGCTAAACAGCGCCGGACCTTTCGCCTCACAGGGACACCACGCCAATGTCTGAGATCACCAGCGCCGAAGCCGCAACCCAGGCCCGCCTGCTCGCCGAGGCGCTGCCCTACATGCAGCGCTACGAGAACAAGACCGTGGTGGTCAAATATGGCGGCCACGCCATGGGTGACCCAGCATTGGGCAAGGCCTTCGCCCAGGATATAGCGCTCTTGAAGCAATCCGGCGTCAATCCGATAGTGGTGCATGGCGGCGGACCGCAGATCGCCGCCATGCTGGCCAAGATGGGCATCGAATCCAAGTTCGAGGGCGGATTGCGCGTGACCGACGAGAAAACCGTCGAGATCGTCGAAATGGTGCTGGCCGGATCGATCAACAAGGAAATCGTCGCCCTGATCAACGCCGAGGGCGAGTGGGCCATCGGCCTGTGCGGCAAGGACGGCAACATGGTCTATGCCGAAAAGGCGCGGAAGACCCTGATCGATCCCGATTCCAACATTGAGCGGATGCTGGAGCTCGGCTTTGTCGGCGAGCCGGTGGAAGTGGACCGGACGCTGCTCGACCTCCTGGCCAAATCCGAAATGATCCCGGTGCTGGCCCCTGTGGCGCCCGGCCGCGACGGCCACACCTACAACATCAACGCCGACACCTTCGCCGGCGCCATCGCCGGCGCGGTGGAAGCCTCGCGGCTGCTGTTCCTGACCGACGTGCCCGGCGTACTCGACAAGGACAAGAAGCTGATCGATGAGCTCACCGTCAGCGAAGCGCGCGCGCTGATGGCCGACGGCACGATTTCGGGCGGCATGATCCCCAAGGTCGAGACCTGCATCGAGGCGATCGAACGCGGCGTCAAGGGCGTGGTCATCCTCAACGGCAAGACGCCGCATGCGGTGCTGCTGGAGCTGTTCACGGCGCATGGCGCGGGAACCCTGCTGGTTCCCTGAAAAAAGATGCCGGCAGGCGCTTGACCTGAACCGTACTCCAGCCCGTAGGCTTTGCGCAGACTGGCAATTGGAGAACAGGTTATGGGAATGAACACGGCCACGACGGCGATACGGGCAGGCGTCCGCGCATGAAGATCGGCAGGCTTTCGGAGCTGACCGGGCTCAGCATCGATACGCTCAGATACTACGAAAAGATCGGGCTGATCGATCCGCCGTTCCGCAAGGGCGGGCAACGGCTCTACGATCCCGACGCCGTGCGCTGGATCGATTTTCTCAAGGCGCTCAAGGCCACCGGCATGAGCCTAGAGAAAATGAAGCGCTATGCGCTGATGCGGGCCAAGGGCAACGCCACGGCCGCCAACCGCCGCGTCATGCTGGAAAACCAACATAAACTGGTTCTCGAACGGATCGCCGAGCTCAATGCCTGCGCGGCATTGCTTGAGCACAAGATCGCCAATTATCACGAGATCGAAGCCGGCCATGAGCTGGCCGACAGGAAAAGGACGACCAAATGAGCACCGGAACCGCCTCACACCAGACCGCGCTCGAACGCGGACGCGCGATCATTGCCCAGATCAACCCCGGCCTCGAAGCGGCGCTTGCCGGAAAATACGATGCATATTTTCCGGATTTCGCCGAGACCCTCGTCGAATTCGCCTATGGCAGGCTTTACGCGCGCGAGGGGCTCGACCTGAAGACAAGGCAGATCGCCACGGTTGCGGCGCTGACCGCGCTGGGTGGACAGACCGGGCCGCAATTGCGCGTCAATCTGGAGCATGCCCTGGCGGCCGGTGCAAGCCGGCGGGAGCTGCTGGAGGTCATTCTCCAGATGTCGGTCTATGGCGGCATGCCGGCGGCCATCAACGGCATGAATGTCGCGATGCAGCTTTTCGAGGAGCAGGACGCGGCTTCAGCCTGACCGCGGCTGCCGGTCGATGGCCGCTGCTCCCAGCGCGACACGCACGGCCTCCGTCAGCCGCCCGATCATCGCCCGGTAGGGATAGGGGCCATGGCTGATGCGGCTGACGCCGAGGCCCGCCAAGGTGGCGGCATCGGGCACGCCGGGCCGCATGATGATGTTGACCGGCAGGGGCGAGGCGTCGCACAGCGTCGCGCTGTCGAGCCCCAGGGCGCTGCCGGTCGCGAGCGCGCTGGCGTCGGCCACGGCGGTGGCGCTGCCGGCATCCCAGACATTTTAGAGAATGAGGGGGTCGCCCTTCCTGTGCAGGCTCGCAAACAGCTTTGCCTTGTCATTCCGGTTCAAGGTCGTTCCTCCGCGAACAATCCGACGGGCCGCATCCGGCCCTCATGCCTGAGCAGCCATTTCTTGCGCCACAGCCCGCCGCCGAAGCCGGTCAGCGATCCGTCCGAGCCGATGCAGCGGTGACAGGGAATCACCACCGGAATGCGATTGGTTCCGCAATACCTGGCGACCACCCGCACCGCCTCGATGGAGCCCGTGTCGCGGGCGATATCGCCATAGGAACAGGTTTCGCCGAGCGGCACCTGCATCAGCCGGGCCCAGACCTTGCGTTCGAGATCGTTGCCTTCGATCCTCAAGGGCGTGCTGAACTCGGCGCTCTCCTCGGCAAAATAGGCTTTCAGCTCGGCTTCGATCTGGATCAAAGGCGCGGTCCGGCCCGGCCCGCCCGACGATTCGGCATCCGGGTCAGCGTCCGGACGCTCATCATGGAATTCCAGTCCGATGAGGTGCGTCTTATCGGCGACCGCCCGCATCGGGCCAATCGGCGTTTCGATCCAAAGCTCGGGCCGCAGCACGGATGCTCGCATGCATTGCTCGGACACTGCGCCTCTCCTCAGGCTCCATGGGTTCAGGGGGCACGATAATGGCATCCGTCATGGCGCTCAATCCGGTTCGGCGGATCCGAATTCCAGCCTGCCTTACCGGCAGGTGTCCCGCGCGGGATCGCAGCGGCGCGGGCCGGTCGATCCGCTCGTCATTCCGGTCGCCAAACCCGTGGTGACACCCAGAATGCTGTCGCCGAGGCCCTGACCGAAACGCTTGGACTGGGCATCGAACGTATCGCGGGCGTTCGGATCAATGATGGCTATCGGGGCGGAAATCGCCATGCCCGCGGCAGAGCCCACGGTGTTGGACACCGACATCGCGGTCGCACCCAGTTCGGCGCCAAGACCGAGATCCTGGTCCGTGACGGTCTGGCCGTCGATCAGCCGCTGACCGAGCAGTTTCACCACTTCCGGGCTGTCTGCGAATTTGGAATGATTGAGTCGGTCGCCGCCCTGCAGGGCTGAAAGATCGAGAATGGTGATGCCGCCGCGTTCGAATTCTTCGCGATAGGCGGGATTGCTGATGTCGATCTGGCCGAGCCGGTCGACATTGCCCGATATCCGGCGCGACAGGGTCAAGGCCCGGTCATCCTGGGAGACGAACACGGTGAATTTCGGCCGCTTCGGCCCCATGTCCGCCAGTTGCTGACGGAAGACATCCACATCGAGATCCGGTGACGCCAGGATGACGTCGCTGATCTTGGATGGAACGCCATCGTTGCGGATCGCCATCTGGCGCAGCGATTCCATTGTCAGCCATGTGCCCATGGAGTGCGCCAGAATGGTGATTTCGCGGATATCGGGCGTCTCGGAAGCGACGGTGAGAAGCGCCTCAAGCGCCGAACGGGAGTAATTTGTGCTTTCCTTGTCGTAGCCGTAATCGAACACGGAGCCGCGCGAGGGCCATGTGAACATCACCGGGGTGGCGTCGGTGTTGCTGTCGTGGGCGATCTGGGCAAAGCGGTACACGGCGCTTTCGTAGCGGGTATTGAACCCGTGCACGAAGATCAGAAGCCGCCCTGAGGCAGATTTCTTGCTCTCGTACCACGCCTTCACCTGATCGAGCGTGGTGAACGGGTTGGCCGACAGCGTGGCGAATTCGCGGGACGGATCGGCTGGCAGCTTCTTCGGCCATTGCACTTCGCCGATCTTGCGACCGGCGTCAGGCGGGATAGAGATCACGAGTTCATTGAAGTCGATCGCGTTGCCGCGCTCGCCGGAATACAGCAGGCCAGGATTGTCGGAGGGCGCGCGCGTGGTGGCGACCAGGATCGACACCTCGGTCGCATTGGGGGCGGACTGGGCGACCGGAGTGAGCACGCCTTTCGGAGGGCTCGCGCAACTTGCCAGCAGGGCCGCGAGCACCAGCACCCCCGTGCGGACGGAGCTCCCGGGGGTAAAATGCGGCAGGTGGATTGTTGGCAAGCGCCATACAGGCATGGAGTTTCCGTTCGCGTCGTTATGAGGCGCCGCGCCTTTCAGGAACCGCCATCGCCAGCACCTCCGTCAGACCAGCAAAAGCACAAGAATGCCCGCCACAATGAGAATGCAGCCGGATATTTCAAGCCTGTTGACGTGTTCGCGGAAGACTAGCACCGAAGAGGCGAAGGTGAAAATCATTTCCACCTGGGCCAGGGCCTTGACCGCGGCGGCGCTCTGCAGGGTCATGGCCATGAACCAGCCGAAGGAGGCAGTGGCGCCGACAAGCCCCACCAGTGCGGAGATCCTCCAGGCTGCGCGAATCCGGCCGAGCTCCTCGGGCGCCTTGAGCCGCATCCAGACCAGCATGACGACGGTCTGCAGGATGATTGCCGCAAGCAGGGTAACGGCGGCCTGCATCATGAAGTTCGGCCCCTCAAGCGACAGGGAAGCGGCGCGGTAGGCCACGGCGGCGATGCCGAAGATGGTTCCGGACGCCAGTCCCAACGCCGCGGTGCGGGAGAACACCGAGCGCAGCAGCGCCGATGCGCCGGCGGCGGAGCGGGCCACCGAAATCAGCACGACGCCGACCAGGCTGATGGCAATGGCCAGAATCGTGCCGCCGCTCACCCGGTCGCCGAGAAAGATCAGTCCGAACACCGCCGCCTGCGCCGGTTCGGTGCGCGAATAGGCTGTGCCGACGGTGAAGTTGCGATGGCTGAAGATCTGGATCAGCAAGGCCTGAGCCGCGATCTGGGCAAGGCCCGCAAGCGTCACCCAGCCGGCAAAGCTCATGTTCAGCCGGGGCATGGGATAGCCAAGGCCGAAGGCAAGCAGCGCGACAAAGCTGAGCGCGAACGGCACGCCGAAGCCGAAGCGCACGAAGGTGGCGCCGGTGGTGCCCATCACGCCCTTGAGGTGCTTCTGCAGGACCGAGCGTATGTTCTGCAGGAACGCAGCCGCAAGGGTGATGAGGACCCAGGTTTCCATCGTGGCCGGGGTGTCCTTTCAAAGGTGCAAACGGGAGGCGGCCCGCCTGCCGAACGGCAAGCAGGGCCACAAGGGGCAACAATCGGGATCTAGCAGCCTGACACGCCTTGCTGCAAGTCAGAGCGGGCCAAACGGCCAAGGATCAGGCGGCGCGGGCGGCCCTGCCGTCGATGCAGACCAGGTTGCGGCCCTTGTGCTTGGCGTCGTAAAGTCTGGCGTCGGCCGCCCGCATGACGTCCTTGGTGCGCGACTGCGGCCCGAAGGCGACGCCGCCGATGCTGACGGTGACGCTCAACTGCGCGCCTTCAGCCGTGGTAATGGTCATCTTCTCGACATTGGCGCGGACCCGTTCGGCGATGATCGACGCATCCTCGGACGTTGCGCCGCCAAGGATGATGGCGAATTCCTCGCCGCCGATCCGCGCGCTGAAATCAACCGTCCGGATTGACCCGGATATGGCCTCCGCTACCGCCAGCAGGGCCCGGTCCCCCGCATCATGGCCGTAGACATCGTTGATCTGCTTGAACCGGTCGGCATCAATCATCAGCAGATAGCCCCCGCCGGACGACTGTTTTATGCTGGACAGATGCTGCAGAAATGCATCGCGGTTGGCAAGGCCGGTCATGCCGTCATGATTCGCCCTGTGCTCGAGATTCTTGTGGGCTGCCTTGAGTTCGGCATGAATTGCAAAGAGGTTCTTGTGCGCTTCGCCAAGCGCCTCGTGCGCCGCTTCCAGTTCGAGAGTCTGCCTGTAGAACACGAAGGTTGCCGGCGGAGTGACCAGAAGCGGGCAAAAGGCCGCAATCGAAAGCGCCACCTGCATCCCGCCGGAGCCGGTGCCGATCAGGTACATGATTGTGGCGGTGACCAGCAGGGAAAGAACAACCGACCCCGCTGTCAGCAGGAATAATTTCTTGGTCATCCTAAGGAAAATGGACGGCTGTGAGCCGGACTTGGGCATGGGGTGCGCTTCCTGAAGGTCTGATGCACGGCTAATCGCAGGATAGTTTTGACAGCGGGTGTACAGAGTAGGTAAATCCCACGTTTACAATTGATGGCAATGTTCCATGTTGGATCATACCGACACCTTGCCAGACAGGATTGATGCCCCATGACCGATAAATCGGCTTTGCCCGACCCCGCCGATTTCGCCCATGTCACCGAATGGGTGTTCGATCTCGACAACACGCTCTACCCGCGCCACACGGACCTGTTTTCCCAGATCGACAAGAAGATGACGTTCTATGTCCGGGAACTGCTGGACCTTGATCACGACGCCGCGCGCAGCCTGCAGAAGAAATATTACCGCGAGCACGGCACCACGCTGCAGGGGCTGATGCTGCATCACGGCATCGATGCGAGCGACTTCCTCGAAAAAGTGCATGACATCGATTATTCCTGGGTGAAGCCCGATCCGGCGCTGGGCGCGGCGATCAAGGCGCTGCCGGGCCGCAAGTTCATTTTCACCAATGGCGATACGCCGCATGCGGAGCGCACGGCCCGGGCGCTCGGGATCCTCGATCATTTCGACGAGATCTTCGACATCATCGCCGCCGACCTCAATCCCAAGCCCGCGCCTCAGACCTATGACCGCTTCCTTGCCCGGCACGGCGTGCACAAGGACAAGGCCGCCATGTTCGAGGATCTGCCGCGCAACCTGGTTGCGCCGCATGCGCTGGGAATGCGGACCGTGCTGATCGTGCCGAACAATCTTGATGAAGTGCTCGACGAGGTCTGGGAGCACGAAGGCAAGGACGGCGACCATATTGATCACATAACCGATGACCTGGCGGCCTTCCTTGCCAGCCTGACCGCGTGAGCGCTGCGGCGGGCGTCAAACCTTTCCAAGATTTAATCTACATTACAGGGCTTTAAGTGGCGCATGGCGATGGCAGTCGCCACATTGGGGTGGAAGGACGACACCATCCACCCCAAAGGAAATTCCCATGAAGAAGACAATTCTCGCCTCACTCGCAGCAGCCCTGATCGCTTCCATCGCCCTGCCCGCCATGGCTGCCCAGTCGGACCATGGACCCCGTCATGGGCCGCGTGTCGAACGCATGATGGAGCGGTTCGATTCCAACCGCGACGGCGTTGTCACGCTCGAAGACATCTCGGCGCATCGCCAGGAGATGTTCAATGCCATCGACACGGACAAGTCCGCCGCGCTCAGCAAGGACGAACTCAAGGCGTTTGGTGAGCAGCGCATGGAGATGCGCCAGAAGAACCGTGAAGAACGCCGTACCGAACGCGATTCCAGGAAGAGCGACATGAAAGGCAAGTACGGCGACCGTGACGGCCGGATGGCTGGCAAGCATCACGGCGAGCGGGACGGCAAGGGCCGGGCCGACAATCGCGGCGGTATGCAGATGGAACGGCTTGACGCCGACAAGAACGGCGCAATCAGCCTCAAGGAATTCACTGCCGTCGATGGCAAGATGTTCGAGCGGTTCGATCGCAACGGCGACAACAAGATCGACATTACCGATTTCTACCGGGAGCGCGCCGACAAGAACTGATCCGGCTGGATCATCCTTGCGCCAGAGCCAAGCCGGAGCATCCTCCGGCCTGGCTTTTCTATGCCACGGGTGCGATGCCGTAATGATCCTCGATGATCGACCAGGCCTCCTGGGCGGTGTCGACAAAATTGATCAGGTCGAGATCGCCCGGGGAGATGGTCCCGAAGTCGGCCAGAGCCTGGAAATCGACGATGGAGTTCCAGAACTTCGATCCGAACAGGATCAGCGGCACATGCTCCATGCGGCCGGTCTGGATCAGGGTGAGCGATTCGAAAAGCTCATCCATGGTGCCGAAGCCGCCGGGGAAGATGGTGATCGCCCGGGCGCGCATCAGGAAATGCATCTTGCGGATGGCGAAGTAGTGGAAGTTGAGGCTGAGCTCCGGCGTGACATATTGATTGGGCGCCTGTTCATGCGGCAGCACCACGTTGAGACCGATCGAGGCGGCGCCGACATCGTGGGCGCCGCGGTTTCCCGCCTCCATAACGCCCGGCCCGCCGCCGGTGACGACAACGAATTCCTTGCCATCCATGGCGAGTGAATGGGTTGAACACAGCCGGGCGAAGGCGCGCGCTTCCTCGTAATATTTCCCGGCGGCGGTCAGGTTTTTGGCCTGGGTCTCGTTCCTGGCGGCCCAGGGCGCCTTGCCCGGTTCGGGAATCCGCGCGCCGCCGAACATCACCACGGTGGAGCGGATGCCGGCCTCGGAAAGGATCATTTCCGACTTGAGCAGTTCGAGCTGCAGCCGCACCGGGCGCAATTCCTCGCGGCAGAGAAACTCCTCGTCGGCATAGGCAAGCCTGTAGGATGGGGATGTGCTCTGGGGCGTTCTCGGCTGGCGCTCGGCGCGCAGCTTGTCCTGTTTGCTGTCGGCGAGCGGATCCCACACCTCGTTGGTTCGTTTGGCATTCATGGTCTAGGTCCTGTCTTGGGGTTGGCGGCCGTTGATTCAAGGTTCTACAGCGACTTTTTGCACATCCTGTTGGATGCGCGTCGCTGTAGCGCGGAATTGACCCCACGCCCAGCCTCGCTTAGGAGAAGTGCAACGACGCTGGCAGTCCCGGCCCCCGACGCTCATGTCCGCCAGACTAGACTTTGATCCTTAAGGAATAGCCACAATGAAGCACGACATGGCAGCCCTCGCCAGCACGATTGAAACCGCCTTTGACGCCCGCGACACGATCTCAACGTCAACCATCGGAACGGTGCGCGATGCCGTGGAAACGGCGCTAAACCTGCTCGATCGCGGCGAGGCACGGGTGGCCGAGCGCGGCGAGGACGGCGCCTGGACGGTCAATCAGTGGCTGAAAAAGGCGGTGCTGCTGTCGTTCCGGCTCAATCCGATGGAGATCATCAAGGGCGGCGCCGGCGGGGCGGTCTGGTGGGACAAGGTGCCGTCGAAGTTCGAGGGCTGGACCGCCAATGAATTCGAGCGCGCCGGCTTTCGCGCCGTCCCCGGCTCGATCGTGCGGCGCGGCTCGTTCATCGGCAGGAATGTGGTGCTGATGCCCTCCTTCGTCAATCTCGGCGCCTATGTCGACGAGGGCTCGATGGTCGACGGCTGGGCCACGGTCGGCTCCTGCGCACAGATCGGCAAGAATGTGCACCTGTCGGGCGGCGTCGGAATCGGCGGCGTGCTGGAGCCGCTGCAGGCGGGTCCCACCATCATCGAGGACAATTGCTTCATCGGCGCGCGCTCGGAAGTGGTCGAGGGCTGCATCATCCGCGAAGGCTCGGTTCTGGGCATGGGCGTCTATATCGGCAAGTCGACCCGCATCGTCAACCGCATGACCGGCGAGATCAGCTATGGCGAAGTGCCGCCTTTCTCGGTCGTGGTGGCCGGCTCGATGCCGACCTCGGGCACAATGGGCAATGGCGCGGCTGCGCCGAATCTCTATTGCGCGGTGATCGTCAAGACCGTCGACGCGCAGACCCGGTCGAAGACCGGCATCAACGAACTCCTGAGGGATTGATCGCGCCATGGCGCGGCGTCCCGGCTCAGGAATGCGCTGGCTTCTGTTCGGCGTGTCGGGCCGGCTGTCGCGCAGGACCTATGCCTGGGCCCTGCTGTTCTGGACCCTGGTGCTGGCAATTCCGATTTCGGCTGCGGTCGGCGCCGCTCCCGACAGCACGGCCATGGCCATGGCGGGATTCGGCTTCCTTCTGGCTTTTCTGCCGGCTGCGTGGTCGATCGCGGTGATGAGCATCAAGCGCCTGCGTGATGCCGGCCTCCCCGCCATTCTGGTGGGCGTTCTGATCATCCCCGCCGCGTCGACCTTCATGCTGCTGATCATGATGATCTGGCCATCGGTCAAGGGACCCAACCGGCACGGCCCGGCGCCGGACCAGCCGGGCTATTGAATGGTCGGCACATCGCCGCGCCTGTGCAACGATGACAAAGGCTGTACAGCCGACCCGGCCGCGCAACTGGCGTAGCTGACGCCGGGGCCCCACCCTGCAGACACAGGCGCAGATCTCATGCAGGTCGAATACCCTCTTTGCGCGCTTTGTTTTTCGTTGCAATCTTTGCTTGTATTTTTGGGTGCACGCTTTAGCCTCATCCTTTCATTCAGCAGACCTGAATGAAATTTGGCGTTTAACCGGCAACAGGGAGAAAGCAGGATGAACGATTTCTGGGTGGAATTCACCGACTCCACGACCTTCAATCAGATAACCGCGGGGCTTGCCGCGGTCCCGGCCATCGACGAGGAGTTGCAGGACGGAACCTGGTTCTTCAGCGCAAGATGGGGGACGTCGGCGCGCGACCTCAACAATCTGCGCGGAAGAATTGAGACCGGGTCGGGCCGGAACAGCGTCAGGGCCCTCGGCCTGCAAGGCGATGAGAAGGCCTTGAAAAAATAGGGGCTGCTTGGTCCGGGATGGCAAGGGTACCCGGGATCGGGGTCCGGGCGGTGGCGTCCGCTTCTGTCCGATACGGGACGGGGTGAACCGGCTTGGCGTGCCGGATTTCAATTCGCTGCACAGTCGACAGCCCCGGGGCAATCGGCTAATCACGAAGCATGAGCCTCACCGATCCCGTCCAGACGCTTGCCGCCCTTATCCGCTGTCCCTCCGTCACGCCCGAGGACGGCGGGGCGCTTGCGACACTTGGGCAGATGCTGAGCGAGCTCGGCTTTCGCAACGACCGGGTGACCTTTTCGGATGAGGCCACGCCGGACGTGGACAATCTTTACGCGCGGCTCGGATCCGACGGCCCTCACCTGATGTTTGCCGGCCACACGGACGTGGTGCCGGTGGGCAATGCCAAGGCCTGGACCCGGGACCCGTTTGCTGCAGACATCGTCGACGGCGTCATGTATGGCCGCGGCGCGGTCGACATGAAGGGCGGGATTGCCTGTTTCGTCTCGGCGTTGGCGCGCCTGATCGCGCGCCGCGGCGCGCCCGAGGGCTCGGTGTCGCTGCTGATCACCGGCGACGAGGAAGGCCCGTCCATCAACGGAACAGAAAAACTGCTGGCCTACGCCGCGAACAAGGGCGAGCGCTGGGATGCGGCCGTGGTGGGGGAACCCACCAACCCGGACCGGATGGGCGACATGATCAAGATCGGCCGGCGCGGCTCGTTGTCGGGCACACTGACGGTCGAGGGCGTGCAGGGTCATGCGGCCTATCCGCATCTGGCCGACAATCCCCTGCGCGGCCTGGTGACGCTGATGGACGGCCTGCTGGATCCGCCGCTCGATGCGGGCAATGACCGGTTTCCGCCCACAAATCTGGAATTCACCAGCGTCGACACGGGCAACAGGGCGACCAATGTCATCCCGGCGCGCACCACGGCGAAGTTCAACATCCGCTTCAACGACATCTGGACGGCCGAAAGCCTTGCCGAAGAACTGCGGTCGCGGCTCGACCAGGCCGCGCGGCAGACCCGGTTGCGGCCGGGACGCGAGCCGGTGCGCTATCAGCTCGACCTCGACCCGCGGAGTTCGCCCTCGTTCCTGACCCGCGACGAGGCGCTGATCGAAACGCTGTCGGCGGCCGTGGTCGAGGCCACGGGGCGCACGCCGGCGCTGTCGACCACCGGCGGCACGTCGGACGCCCGTTTCATCAAGGATTACTGCCCCGTCGTCGAATTCGGCCTGGTGGGCCAGACCATGCACATGGTCGACGAGCGCGTTGCGCTGTCCGATCTCGAAAGCCTCACCGGGATCTACGAGCTGTTCCTGGAACGTTGGTTCGACACCCAGTCTTCCAAAGCCGAGGCACACTGACCTTGGCGGGCATTCTGGTCCCGTCGAGGCAGGAAGCCGGGCGATCGCTGGCAGGGCTGTTCTATCTGATCCTGAAACGGCCGGAGGGGCTGCGGCTGATCGATGCCTCGCCGGATGGTTTCTGGCGGTCGTTCGGGGTGTTTGCCTGGGCCTGGCCGGTGCAGTGCTTCCTCTGGACCGGCATGTGGCGCGCGCTGCCCGAAACACGGCCCGAATCGGCGGGTGAAGTGGTCCGGTTCTTTTTCGCCTCAACCAGTTTTGACGTGGCAGCCTGGGTGGCGCCGGCGCTGCTGCTGCTGGCCGTCTCCCAGCTCTTCGGACTGGCGGGCAAGTTTTCGCAGCTGGTGGTGGTCAACAACTGGTTCGGCCTGCTGTCGGCCTATATAGGGTTTTTCCCTGCGGCGCTTCGCTACCTGGCGCCAATGTCCGAGACAGCCAACGCCTATCTTTCGGTGTTCATCTACATGATGGTCATCTGGCTCTATTACCGGGTGATCCGGACCTGCCTCGGCGGCGACATGATGATCCCCATCTTCATCACGCTGTCGATGGTGATGACAGGACTTACCATCTCCGAACTGGCCTTCACCGCGCTCAGCGGCGAATGATCCCCTCCACAGAATGACGCCGCGCGTCCTGGTGAACACGCGGCGCAGAAAACCGGAACCCGGCGTTCGCGATCAGGCCGCGATGTCCTCGGGGCTCGAGAACAGCGCATCCAGATCAAGGTAACAGATCATCTGCTTGTCGACCGGGATGATCGCCTTTGTCAGCGCGCGCTCGGCGGCCGGCATCACGTCGGGCGCCGGCTGCAGCTCGGCGGCGTTGACGGTGATCATGTCGGAGACGTTCTCGACCAGCAGTCCGACCAGTTTTCCGGCGATGTTGGTGACGATGATCGCCGAGCGTTCGGTCGGCTCGATCGGCCGCAGACCCAGGCGGATCGCCATGTCGATGACCGGGATCACCGAGCCGCGAAGGTTGATCACGCCCAGCACATGCGGCGGGGAATGCGGCAGCGTGGTCGAGGGCGCCCAGCCGCGGATTTCGCGAACCGACATGATGTTGACACAGAAAACCTGGCTGCCCAGATGAAACGAGATGATTTCGAGAAAGCCTGCGTCCGCCGAGCTCTTTGTCGTGTCTTGCATCAGAATTCCTCCCAGTCGTCATTTGACGCTGCGGTTGGGTTGTTGGACTTGCCGGCGCCGAAGGCCTTGGCGACGGAATTGATCATGCTGCGGGCGGGCGACGGGACTGGCCGCGACCGGGCTGTTGTGGCGCTGACCGGTTTGGCAGGCGGGCCGGAACGGGCCGGCTCGAACGCCGCACGGACCGGCCGGCTCGTCGCCGCCTGGACCGATACGGCCGCCACCCGGCCGCCCGACAGCGTAAACTGGCGGACAAGACTGTCGAGCGAAGCCGCGCCGCCGGACAGCCGGTGGGTGACAGCGGTGGTTTCCTCCACCATCGCCGCGTTCTGCTGGGTGACCTGATCCATCTGGTTGACCGCCGAATTGATCTCCGAAAGACCGGTGGCCTGTTCGCGGGCCGCGGTTGCGATCGAATTGATCTGGTCGTTGATGTCGCTGACATGCCTTGCGATCAGGCCGAGCGCCTCGCCGGTCTCACGCACCAGCGCCACACCCGATTTGACCTCGTCGCCGGACTTGTTGATCAGGCCCTTGATGTCCTTTGCGGCGGTGGCGGAGCGTTGCGCCAGTTCGCGGACTTCCTGGGCAACCACCGCGAAGCCTCTCCCGGCTTCCCCGGCACGCGCCGCCTCGACACCGGCATTGAGCGCCAGAAGGTTGGTCTGGAAGGCGATTTCATCGATCACATTGATGATCTTCGAGATCTCGCCGGAGGCGTCCTCGATGCGGCCCATGGCGCTGATCGCCTCGGAGACCACCTTGCTTGACGTATCCGTCGACTGCTTGGCCTCGGCCACCTTGGCTGTGGCCTCGTCAGCCCGCTGCGACGAACTCTTGACCGTGGCGGTGATCTCGTCGAGCGCTGCCGAGGTCTGTTCGAGCGAGGCCGCCTGCTGCTCCGTGCGGCGCGACAGATCATCCGCTGCAGATCTCAGTTCGCCGGTGTCGCCGGTGATGCCGAGAATGTTCTCGCTCACATCGCTGAGCGTGGCATTGAGCTTTTCGACCGAGGCGTTGAAGTCGAGCCGCAGCCGGTCGAGGCTCTCCATGAAAGGCGTGGTGAGCCGAACCGACAGATCGCCTTCCGAGAGCTTGTGCAGGCCATCGGCCAGTGCATCGACCGCCTGTTGCATGCGCGCGGCTTCCGCAGCCTTCGCGGTTTCGCGCTCCTGGCGTTCGCGCTCGGTCATCGAGTGGGTCTTTTCGGCCTCGCGCTCGAGTTCGCCCTTCTCGATGGCCGCGTCCCGGAAGACCGAGACCGACCTGACCATTTCGCCGATCTCGTCCTTGCGGTCTTCGCCCGCGAGTTCGATCGTGGTGTCGCCCTGGGCAAGGCGGCGCATGTTGGCGACCAGCGCTTCGATGGGCTTGGTCATCGACCGCGAGAACCAGATGCTGACCGCCATGGCGCCCAGGAGAAGCAGCAGCGAAAGGCCAAGGATGGCATTGCGCATCATCACCATGCTGGCGCCGGCTTCGCTCTTGTCGATCAATGCCGCGACCGTCCAACGGGCGCCATCGAAATCGACGCCGGTCATGGCGATGGTCGACGCCATGTTGCGGTAGCCCTCAAGGCTGCCGGTGACCACGGCGCTGTCGTCGGCGCGTTGCTGCAGATCGCTGTCGATGCGGACGGCGAGCATGTCGTTGTCAGGCGTGTGGATCGAATCGCTGATCAGGTAGCCATTCTCGTTGAGCAGAACCGTTTCACCGGTTTGGCCGAGGCCGGCCACGTTGGACATGATCTCGGCAATCTTGCCGCCGGGAAGGCGGATGATGATGACGCCGACAACTCCCGCGTCCGACGCAATGGCATGGCCCATGAAGGCCACCGGCCGCCCATTGGCTGCCGGATAGGCCGCGTAATCGGCAAACACCGTCTTGCCGGTCTCGTTGGGCCCGACAATGCCTTCGAACACCTTGCCGATGCCCGTGCCCTTGAAGGCATCGGATCTGAGATTGCTGGCGTAATCATCGAATTTGTTGACCGAGTAGATGACGTTGCCATTCATGTCGACCAGGAGGAAATCCTCCCAGCCGCGGCTCTCGGTCATCTCGCGCAGCTGAGCGTGATAGCGTTCATGCGTCTGGTCATAGGAACTGATCTTTGCCGCATCGGGCTTTTGCGCCGTATCGTAGGTCTGGCGCTGGCCTTCCGGAAACGGATTTTCGGTGATGTAACGCCGCTTCAGCTCAGGCATGACGTCGGCGCCGAGAAAGCCCCAGTCATACTTGAAGCCTTCGAGAGCAATGCGCATCAGATTGTTTTGCGAGGTCGCCGTCAGATCCTGCTGCAAATTGGCGAGAAAGGTCTCGAGCTGATTGCGGCGGCCGTCAACGACGGCTTCAAGCTTCTCGACGTTCTTCTGATTGACCGCACTGGATCCGATCTGAAGGCTGACGATGCTGGAAACGCCGATTGAGACAATCGTCAGCAACGCGGCGGCCAAAGGCAATTTGCGCGAAATGAGCATCAGGTATCCCGAAATCAGTTGAGCGTCGATCGCATGTCCCGCGTGAGGCCAAGACATCCAGCACGGCATCATGCGGTCCACGCTGACGTGGTTACTGGCTTCATAAGGTGTCGGTTGTTTAGGTTACCTTTTCATTAAAAATGGATGGTGAATTCTCGTCACGGCCTGCTTTGCGCGAATTTACACTGATGAAACCTTGAAAAGGAGCCAAAACAGGCAGACCCTGCGCTGCAGCGGCTGCCGGGTGGGGATTTCCCAGAGCCCGGAAAAACCTGGCTGATCAGGCGTCCGGATAGTCGACGGACCTGAAATAGAGCCCTTCGGGGGCTGCCACCGGCCCGCAGGCCTTGCGTGAGCGGGCAGCAAGGGCCGCCTCGACATCGTCAGCCGACCATTTGCCCTCGCCCACCAGCCGCAGGGTTCCGGCGAATGAGCGGATCTGGTTGTGCAGGAAACTGCGCGCGGTGGCATGGATCTCGATCAGGCCCTCCATGCCGCCTTCCACCACATCGAGCCTGTCGAGGCTGCGCACCGGCGAATTGGCCTGGCACTGCGCCGAGCGGAAGGTGGTGAAATCATGCCGTCCGACAAGGCGTTGCGCCGCCGTGTGCATCGCCGCGGCATTCAGCGGCTTTGGCGACCAGAGCGCTCGGCTCCTCTCCAGCACCAGCGGCACAGGGCGGCAGATGATCCGGTAGATGTAATGGCGGCGGAGCGCAGAAAACCGGGCGTCGAAATCATCCGCGACCCGGCTTGCCGAAAGAATGACAATGCGCTGCCGGGTCATCGCCAGATGGGCGTTGATGGCGCCGCGGACTTTGTCGCATGACCAGTCCTTGACGAGATCGACATGGGCCACCTGGCCCAGCGCATGGACGCCTGCATCGGTGCGTCCGGCGCCGTAAACACGCACGGTCTCGCCGCAAAAGCCCAGGATCGCAGTTTCGATCGCGTGCTGGACCGAGGGGTGGTTGTCCTGGCGCTGCCATCCGGCATAGCCCGCGCCGTCATACTCGATGTCGAGCCGGTAGCGCGGCATCAGCCGATCACCGTGCCGGGCGGCACTTGCGTGCCGCGAACAAAGTCTTCGACTTTCAGCGGCTTGCCGCCAGCTTTCTGCAGGATCAGAAGCCGCACCGCACGCTGCCCGCAGGCAATCAGCAGCCGGTCGTCGAGCACTGTGCCGGGAGTGGCAGCGGACGGCGGGTCCTCCACTTCGGTCGCCAGCAGCTTGACCCGCTCCGCACGGCCATTGTGCAGGAGCTCGAACCAGGCGCCCGGCGACGGCGCGAGACCCCGGACATGATTGCGGACTTCTTCCGCGGGGCGGCTGAAATCGACCCGGGTCTCGGTCTTGGCGATCTTTGCCGCATAGGTGATGCCGGCTTCGGCTTGCGGGGTCACGGGAAGCGCGCCGCGCTCGAGCCGGGCCATGGCCTCGACCATCAGCCGCGCTGTCAGGGCGGAAAGCTGGTCATGCAGCTCACCCGCCGTCACCGTGTCCGACAGGGGCAGCTTTTTGGTGAGCGCCACCGGGCCGGTGTCGAGCCCCTCGTCCATCTTCATGATCATCACGCCGGTCTCGCTGTCGCCCGCCATGATCGCGCGTTGGATCGGGGCCGCCCCGCGCCAGCGCGGCAGCAGCGAGGCGTGGCCGTTCCAGGCGCCCAGGCGAGGCGCATCGAGAATGGGCTTGGGCAAGAGCAGGCCATAGGCCACGACCACCGCCGCGTCGGCATCGAGCGCGCGGAACGCCGCCTGCTCTTCCTCGCTCTTGAGAGTTTTCGGCGTGAACACCGGAATGCCCAGGCTTTCCGCCATGCGGTGAACCGGCGACGGCAGCACCTCGAGCCCGCGTCGGCCTGCAGGACGCGGCGGTTGCGAATAGACGGCGACGATCGTGTGGCCGGCCGCATGCAGCGCCTCCAGCGTCGGCGCGGCGTAGTCGGGCGTGCCCATGAAGATGATGCGCAATGACATTGTGGCAGTCCAGTTCCGGGCGTTGATCAACGCCCGTGTTCAAAAGGGTTTTCCAGCTTGAGGTCAAGCCCGGTGAAATCGCGGGGCCTTAGCTGGCAGCTTCGGGTGCGATGCCGGTGTGTGGACAAATCATTCGAAATCCGTCGTTTGCCTCACAGCGGAGTGCCGAAACGCCCTTGTCGTTGCAAGGAGTTCATCATGGTCGGTGTCGTTGAATTGCGCATCGCCCAAGGCGTGCCGGAGCTCATCCCAGGCCGAACCGCCTTCACGGATGACGGCCGAAGGGTGGACGAGGGTGACGGCGGGCAGTTTGTGAATGACGCCAAGTGGTGGCATGGCTCGGGCACTTCGTGGCGCGCGGACAGGCCTTCGCGTATCAGATGCGTGGCCTCTTCGGACAGGCTCCGCCCGGACCTGGCCGCGGCCTCACGGATCTCGGTGCGCATGGGTTCGGGTAGATCTCGGATGAGCAGGTCAGGCATGACGACCCCTCCAGCAAATTGATACGCAGCGGCAATACCACGAAACAAAGGCTTTGGCATGCAAGCCTATTCAAATCAGTCCGCAGCCCACTCCCGCCTCAACTGACCTCAGGCCGTGACCCGCTGCCTGGCGAGCTTGGTGAACTTTCGCACCACCATGTCGCGCTTGAGCTTGGAGATGTGGTCGATGAACAGGATTCCGTTGAGATGGTCGATCTCGTGCTGCAGGCAGGTGGCGAGCAGGCCGTCCGCCTCGGTCAGGCGTTCCTTGCCGTCGCGGTCGAGATGCTTCACCGTGATCGCCTCGGGCCGCTCGACCTCGGCATAATAGTCGGGGATCGACAGGCAGCCCTCTTCATAGACATTGGTGTCGTCGCCGGTGGCGACAAGCTCGGGATTGATGAAGACCTGCGGATTGCGCGGCTCGTCCTTGCCGGCGACGTCGATCACCAGCAGGCGGCGCGGCACGCCGACCTGGATCGCCGCCAGGCCAATGCCGGGCGCATCATACATGGTCTCGATCATGTCCTCGATGAAGCGCGACAGCTCCGTGTCGACGCGCTCCACCGGCTGGCTTTGCTGGCGGAGGATCGGATCGGGCAGATAGATGATCGGCTTTATGCTCATGGCGTTGAAATAGTCACTGACAGGGCCGCCGTCAATCGTATGGCTGCGTGTGCGGGATGCAATCGCCGCCCGATGTTCCCGCTTTGATCTGACATCGGGCGAAGAATCAGCTAGGCCTTGCTCATGGAGACTGGCGCCGCGTTGTTTTCGATCCCGCTTTTTGAGCTCAACGGTCACACCGTGACGCTGGGCCAGACGTTGCTCGGCGTGCTGGCGGCACTCGTGCTGCTGGCGGTCTGGCTGGCGGTGACACTGGTGCGCGCGACGTCTGTCCGGACCCGGGCGGAAGCCGATGCAGCCGCCCGCGCGGCGCAGGCCGAGGCGCGGCTCGCCGAGATCCTGAAGGCGCAATCGGAGATGCAGGGCCGCATGGGCGCAATGACGGAACTGTTTGGCGCGCGCCAGGCCGAGCTCAACCAGTCGATCGGGCAGCGGATCGACGGGATGACCCAGCGCATCGGCACGACGCTCACCGATCAGACCCGCAGCACCCATGAGAATCTGACGAAACTGCAGGAGCGGCTCGCGGTCATCGACACCGCGCAAGCCAATATCCAGTCGCTGGCGCGCGACGTGGTCGGGCTCCAGGCGATCCTGTCCAACAAGCAGACCCGTGGCGCCTTCGGCCAGTCGCGCATGGAAACCATCATTCGCGACGGCCTGCCGTTCGGGGCGTTCAGCTTTCAGCCGACGCTGAGCAACGGCATGCGGCCCGATTGCATGATCGCAATGCCCAACGGCGCACCCGATCTGGTGATCGACGCCAAGTTTCCGCTCGAAGCCTGGAACGCCATGCGCGAGGCCGAAAGCGCCGGCTCCGGGGATCAGGCAGCGCAAACGGCGCAACAGCGGTTCCGCCGGGATATCGAGCTGCACATCCGCGACATCGCCGATAAATACCTGATCGCCGGCGAAACCCAGGACACGGCGTTTCTGTTCGTGCCGTCGGAATCGATCTTTGCCGAGATCCACGAGAATTTCGAGGCGATTGTGCACAAGGCGCAGCGCTCCCGCGTGGTGATCGTCTCGCCGTCGCTGCTGATGCTTTCGATCCAGGTAATCCAGGCGCTTTTGAAAGATGCGCGCATGCGCGAGCAGGCGCATCTGATCCAGGGCGAGGTGCTGCGGCTGATGGAGGATCTGTCGCGGCTCGATGACCGGACCCGGAAATTGCAGGCGCATTTCTCCATGGCCCAGAAGGACGTCGAGCTGATCCTGACCTCGTCGGACAAGCTCTCCAAGCGCGGCGCCAAGATCGAGGCGCTGGAGTTCGCGCAGCTGGCCGATGACGCCAAACCGGCCGCCTCCCCAACGGCGCCCGATGAGGCGTCCACTGTGGAGACAGGCCCGAAATTCGAGCCGCGCTCCTCGACGCTCCGGCTCAGGGTTGTCGACGAGGACGACTGACCCCTTTTCGCCGCGCGCGGAACCTGACACAAAGCCCGAACGCCATCAAAGCACGCGAGGCCGGTCCGCGACGGGCCCGAAAGCCGGGAGAACGCCATGATCACCGTTATCGGATCCGTCAACATGGACCTGATCGCCACCACGCCACGGCTGCCCGAGCCTGGCGAAACCGTGACGGGCACGGACTTTTCCACCGCGCCCGGCGGCAAGGGCGCCAACCAGGCGCTGGCGGCGCGCCGCGCCGGGGCGGAGGTGCGGATGGCCGGCGCGGTGGGCAGCGACGCCTTCGCCGCCGAAGCCCTGGCCCTGCTCGCGGCGGCGGGCACGGATCTCGGCGCCGTCCGCCATCTTCCGGGACCCACCGGCACCGCGCTCATTCTTGTGGGCGGCGACGGCGAGAACATGATCGCCGTCATCCCCGCCGCCAATGGCAAGGTGACCGCGGACGATGCGGAACAGGCGGTGGCACGAATGGACGCAGGCGACACGCTGCTTCTGCAGATGGAAATCCCCGAAGATGCCTTGGGGGCAGCGCTGGCGGCGGCGCGGGCCGGATCCGTCACCAGCATCCTCAACATCGCCCCCCTCAGCGACGCGGTCGCCCGGCTTGCTGCCCAGGCCGATATCGTCATCGCCAACGAGACCGAATTCGCACGGCTGTCGGGCAGGAAGGTGGAGACCTTGTCCGAGGCACGCACGGAACTCACCGCGCTGCACGGGAAAACCGGGCAGTGCATGATCGTCACCCTTGGCGGCGACGGCGTGTTATGGGCAAGAGACGGCCAGATCGCCCATGTCGAATCGCTCAAGATCAAACCGGTCGACACTGTCGGCGCGGGCGACACCTTCTGCGGCTACCTGGCGCAAGGCCTCGACGCCGGAATGGAGTTTGCCGCGGCCATCCGCCGCGCTGCCGTGGCGGGCGCACTCGCCTGCCTCAAACCCGGCGCGCAACCCTCGATCCCGCTGGCGTCGGAGGTGGATGCGCGGCTTGAGGGCAGTGCAGCCTAGACTCGCCTGTTAGTTCGTTTCGCCCGTCTCATCATCATCGCCAATCCAGTCTGACCGCATATCGAGAACGCGCAGGATCTCGATCCGGTCCTCAACAACACGGTACAGAAAATTGAATGGCGTGTGCAAAACGCGGTGTTCGCGCACGCCTTCAATCTTTTCCGAAGGGTGCCCGATAGAGGGGTTTGCCTTCAGGAGCTCTTGCACGGCCGCGAACCTTGTCTCGGCTGCGGCTTTTCCCTCCGGAAATGCCTTGATGTAGTAGGTCTTGAACCAGCGCAGGTCAGACGCACAGCTCACGAGAAAACCAGTCTCACAGGCTAGGCACGCCTTATGAGAACATCTGGCTCCGGCTCCGGCAACTCATGGTCACTGCCGATTGACTGAAACCAGGCATTCATTTTCTCTTCCGAGACAAATGCGCCCTTGTCGGCCTCGGCAACCGCCTCGCCGATGAGGCGGCGCTTCGCGACCTTGGCTTCCAGCATCATCCTTATGGCGCGGGTCGCCAGATAGGACGCGGACCGGTCCTCAAGCTTCGCCTCAGCCTCAAGGCTGGTCTTGAGGTCCTTGTCCAGGCGCATGGTGAAGGGAACTGCGCTCATGCGACTTCTATTCCGAGGCCGGCAGTGTAGGCGATCGTCACACAGTGTATTCCAGCCGCTCCACAGGTCAAGCTTATCGGCCAGCCGAAGACTGGCGATGAGCTCGGATGCGCACCATTCCTCGGGCTTTAAAGCTTGCCCACCCGTTCGATGAACAGATCGAAAAACCGGTCCGCATCGACGCTGTCCACGACAAAGACGTTTTCAGGAAGACCGGTGACCTTCCACCAGTCGACAACGGTTGCGCCCAGCGTGAGCTCGGAGTCGGTTTCGATCCGGACATTGCAGGTGCGGCCGCCGAACATGCCGGGGTCAATCAGCCAGGCTACAACAGTCGGGTCATGCAGCGGGCCGCCATCGGTGCCGTATTTCCGCTCGTCGAAGCGCTCGAAGAACTCGAGCATGTCGGCCAGCACCATCGACGGGCGGTTGCCATTGGCGCGCAGGCGCTCGACGCGCGCCCTTGTGGTCAGCACCTTGTGAGTGACATCGAGCGGCATCATGGTGATCGGCACGCCGGACCGGAACACGATATCGGCGGCTTCCGGGTCGACATAGATGTTGAACTCGGCCGAAGGCGTGATGTTGCCGCCCTCGAAAAATCCGCCGCCCATCAGCACGATTTCCCTGACCCGCGCGACGACGCCGGGGACGCGCTCAAACACGGTGGCGATGTTGGTGAGCGGGCCGAGCGCGCACAGCGTCACCGTTCCCTCCGGTTCGTTGCGCAGCGTTTCGATGATGAAATCGACGGCGTGCACGGCTTCGAGCGGCCGGGCCGGTTCAAAGGGCTCAACGCCGTCCAGCCCGGTCTTGCCATGCACGTGCTCGGCGGTCACCAGCTTGCGCTTGAGCGGAGCACCGGCGCCGGCATACACGGGAACATCGTTTCGGCCGCAAATCTCGGTGATGATACCGGCGTTGCGGGCCGTGAGCGCAAGCGGCACATTGCCCGCCACAGCGGTGATGCCCAGCACCGCAAGCTCGGGGCTGGCGAGCGCCAGCATGATCGCCGCGGCGTCATCCTGGCCGGGGTCGGTATCGATGATGATCTTGCGCGGCGTCATGGTCATTCCCCGGGAAGCGATTCGGTTTTGGCGAGACTACGAGCCAGTGAAGCCCGGGGGCAAGGTTCTTGCGAAGCGCTGGTGAAGTTCCCATATTGGCATCAAGTCGGATGCCGAATGCGGGTCCGGCTCCTGTCGCTTGAGAACGAGGACAAGCCATGACGCGCATGACGCCCTTTTCGAGCCCGCTGCTGCTGGGTTTCGACACCATGGAAAAGACCCTGGAGCGGGTCGCCAAGGGGTCGGAAGGCTATCCGCCCTACAATATCGAACGCATCCGCGCCTCTTCCGACGGCTCCAATGCCGAACGGCTGAGGATCACGCTGGCCGTTGCCGGATTCGGCGACGACGACCTGGAAGTGACGACGGAAGAGAATCAGCTTGTCATCCGCGGTCGCCAGGCGGATTCCGATGGACGCGAATACCTGCATCGCGGCATCGCCGCGCGGCAGTTCCAGCGCATGTTCGTGCTTGCCGACGGCATGCAGGTCACATGCGCCGAATTGAAGAACGGTTTGCTTTCCGTCGATCTAATTCGCCCCGAACCGGAGCGCATGGTGCGGAAAATTAACATTTCGGTTCGAGACTGAAGATCAAGGCCCATTCCGACAGGATGTTTCCTGCCACTCACCGGAGGAAATCTTTATGATTGCGAAATCTGGAAAAATTCAATTGTCCGCTCATGACCTGGCGCTGCTCGGCGCCGGCAAGGTCGGCTATATCCGCAAGATGCGCTCCGAAGAGGTCAGCGCCCGCTTCCCGGAAGCCCCCGAACTCGATCCCGGACTCGAGCTGTGGGCTCTGTTCGGCGCCGACGGAACCCCGATCCTCTTGACAGACAACCGTTCGAGCACGTTCTACCGTGCGGCCGAGGATGAGCTGAAAACCGTGTCCCTGCACTGAACCAAGATTGCCAGGGCGCCCGCGTCCCAGGGACGGGAAGCCATCCCTGGGATCAGGCCGCGTTGGACGCGGTCTCTCCGGTGAGAAAGGCATAGAGCGACGCGGCGTTGTCGGTGGCGCGCAGTTTGGCCACCATGTCGCTGTCGCGCATGACGCGGGCAATCCGCGACAGCGCCTTGAGGTGATCGGCGCCCGCGCCTTCAGGCGCAAGCAGCAGGAACACAAGATCAACCGGCTGATCGTCAAGGGCCTCGAAGTCAACCGGATGATCAAGGCGCGCGAACACGCCGACGATGTGATCAAGCGTCGCAAGCTTGCCATGCGGAATGGCAATGCCATTGCCAACGCCGGTCGAGCCAAGCCGTTCGCGCTGGAGAATGACATCAAACACCTCGCGCTCGCTCAGTCCGGTGACTTCCGCGGCCTTGGCCGACAGTTCCTGCAACAGCTGCTTCTTGGAGTTTGCCTTGAGCGCAGGCAGAACAGAGTTCTGCGCAATCAGATCAGCAAGCGCCATGTCACGTTCCTTGTTCCGAGCCCGCTGTGGGCAACCTTTTTCGCTTCATGCAAAGGCAGCGGGACGGCGCGGTCTTTCCCGCGCCTGTCCCGCTTGCCCGATTTCATATCAGCAAACGCCTTCAGGCCTTAACCCCACCGGCGTCAATCCAGCCTATATTGCCGTCATCGCGGCGATATACCACATTGAGCGCATCATTGCCCGCATTGCGGAACATCAGGATCCGCTCGTCCGTCATGTCAAGCGCCATCACCGCATGGGCCACGCTCATCGTGACGAGCTGCTTGGTGCTTTCCGCAATGATCGCCGGAGCATAATCCGCAGGGACTTCGTCGGCATCCTCGCTGGCTGAATCCACCACCGCATAGGCCAGCTCGGCATGGGTCTGCTGGCCATTGGCGTAATGATCCTTGAGGCGGCGCTTGTAGCGGCGCAGCCGCTTTTCAACGCGCTCGGCGGCGGCGTCAAACGCCGGCTGCGGATCCTGGGCTTCGCCGGTGGCGTGCAACACGACGCCGGTATCAAGGTGGATCTTGCAATCGGACGTGAACCTGGATCCGGACTTCTCCACGATCACATGGCTCGAGAAGCCGCCGTCGTAGTATTTGCGGACAGCCCCCGTGATCTGATCCTCGATGCGGGTCCGGAACGACTCGCCGATTTCCATATGCTTACCCGAAACTCGCACGCTCATGGATAGTCCCTTCTTCTTTTTGACTTGGGGATTTAGTCTAAGCCAAGCGCCCCGCTCATCCAAGCGGTTGACGGCGGTCAATTGCTCCGGCTCAAGGAATTTTTCACTTGACAGATCCGGCGGCCCGGGTGCGTGTTCTTTCCTGCCAGGTGCGGTGCGGCTTCTACGCTGATGCGCCTACCCTGTCAAGTTTGGCACGGTCCTTGCATAATTCAACAGCGATTTCAGAGGATTGCCTGCTTCTGGTCAAACCGCGGCGGCGCGGGCGCGAGCGCGCTTTTCCCGGCGGCGCTGGACCGAGGACGGAATCGCCAAGGCTTCGCGATATTTCGCCACGGTCCGCCGGGCGATCTCGATTCCGGCCTGCTTGAGCAGATCCACCAGATCATCGTCAGACAGCACCGCCTCGGGCGCCTCCTGTTCAACCAGCACGCGGATGCGGTGACGCACGGATTCGGCCGAGTGGGCATCGCCGCCGGCCTGGGCCGAGGCAATCGACACCGTAAAGAAATATTTCAGCTCGAACACGCCGCGCGGCGTGATCATGTATTTGTTGGACGTCACGCGGCTGACGGTGGATTCATGCATGCCGATGGCCTCGGCCACGGATTTGAGATTGAGCGGGCGCAGATGATCGACGCCGTGCAGCAGGAAGGCATCCTGCTGGCGGACGATCTCGGACGCCACCTTCATGATGGTGCGGGCACGCTGGTCAAGCGAGCGCGCCAGCCAGTTGGCGGTCTGCAGGCACTCGCTGAGAAAATCCTGGCCGGCGGCGTTCTTGGCCATCTTGCCGGTCACAGTGGTGAAATAGGTCTGGTTGACCAGCACCCGCGGCAGGGTGTCCGGGTTGAGCTCGATGGTCCAGCCGCCATCCGACGCTGGCCGCACCGACACATCGGGCACGATCATTTCACTCGATCCGGTCTCGAACCGCGTACCCGGCTTGGGGTCCAGCGCGCGGATCTCGGCCATCATTTCGAGCAGATCCTCCTCATCGACGCCGCAGATCCGCGTCAGCGCGGAGAAATCGCGACGCGCCAGAAGCTCGAGATTGCCGACAAGGGCCGCCATCGCCGGATCGAGCCGGTCCTTGCGCGCGAGCTGCAAGGCCAGGCATTCCGACAGCGACCGGGCGAAGATCCCCGCCGGCTCGAAATCCTGAAGCCGAGCCAGCACCGCATCGACCTGCTCCGGGTCGGCGCCCAGCCGTTCGGTGGTTTCATCAAGCTCGCCGGTCACGTAGCCTGCGGCATCGAGCTGGTCGGCGAGTTCGGTGGCGATCAGCCGCTCGGCCGGATCGAAGAAGGCAAAGGCAATCTGCTCGGCCACGTGATCGCGCAGGGTTGGCGCGCGGGCTGCAAAATCATCGAGATCATAGCCTTCGCTGGCATGCCCGCCGTCGCTGCCGGGCATGGATTTCCAATTGTCGATGAATTCGGGTGCATCAACCCGTTCGACACCGTGATCATCAGGGAAGACGTTCTCGTAACGGCCGTCGATCTCGGAGCGCATGCGCTCGGCCTGGCTTTCGGCCGAACCGGCCCAGGCCGCGTCCTCGCCCATGTCCATGGCCACGACATTGGGCTCGGGCCTCTCGTCCGGCGCATCGGCAATGGCGTCGGCAGACTCTGTTTCAGGCGTGACCAGTTCGAGCAGCGGATTGCGCTCGACTTCCTGCTCGATGAACCGTGTCAGCTCGACATGGCTGAACTGGAGCAGCCGGATCGACTGCATCAGTTGCGGCGTCATCACCAGTGACTGGCTTTGACGCAATTGAAGACCGGCTGACAAGGCCATGGCTACGCACTACTCCCCTTGGGCCGATCATAAAGCGGGAGCGGTCATGCCGCGCCACCGTTCCCGATCCCCGGGCGCCGCTCAAGGCACACTCCCACGACCCATCTGGCCCAAATCTTGCTTTTTTCTTCGTTCGGGTCAAGTGGGAGCTGGCAACAGGATAAAAGCCGCCGGGCAACGGGCGAAATTGCGCGATTTGAAGGCCAAACCGGATGGTTTTGCGCCGTCAGGCGGGATCAGAGGGAGAACTGTTCGCCGAGGTAAAGCCTGCGCACATCGGCGTTGGCGACAATGTCGGCGGGACGCCCGTGGGTCAGAAGCACGCCCGCATTCATGATGTAGGCGCGGTCGATGAGACCGAGCGTTTCGCGCACATTGTGATCGGTGATCAGCACGCCGATGCCGCGGCGGGTCAAATGCCGGACCAGATCCTGAATATCGGCGACCGCAATCGGGTCAACGCCGGCGAAGGGCTCATCGAGCAGCATGAAGGTCGGGTCGGACGCCAGCGCCCGGGCAATTTCCAGCCTGCGCCGTTCCCCGCCGGACAGGGAAATCGATGCCGCCTTGCGCAAATGCGAGATGTGGAATTCCTCAAGCAAACTGTCGAGCTTTTCCTCGCGCTTGGCGCGGTTCTTTTCGACGACCTCCAGGACCGCACGGATATTGGCCTCGACGCTCAGGCCCCGGAAGATCGAGGCTTCCTGCGGAAGATAGCCGACGCCCAGACGGGCGCGGCGGTACATCGGCAGGGTGGAGACGTCATGCCCGTCGATCTCGATCGTGCCCGCGTCAACAGGCACCAGCCCGGTGATCATGTAAAAGCAGGTGGTCTTGCCGGCCCCGTTGGGGCCGAGCAGGCCAACCGCCTCGCCCCGGCGCACACCGAGCGACACGCCGTCGACCACGCGGCGCGACTTGTAGGTCTTGGTGAGATTGCGGGCAATCAGCGTTCCATCATAGCGGCTCGCATCTTCCGGCCCCCGATCCGGGGCGGCGGGATCGCGCTTTCCGCCAAGCGATGAAAATATGGCGCGGATCACGGTTGCGGACGCGACTTCGGGTCAAGCTGGATCATCACCCGGCGCCCGCAGCTGTCGAGCTTGGCCTGGCCGTCCTTCATGCTGACCGTCAACTTGCAGCCGATGAAGACATTCTCGTCGTCGGTGAGCACCACCTTCTCGCCCGAGAGCACCAGCACCTCGTTGATCATGTTGAAATTGCCTGTATCGGCCGTGGCAGTCTGCGTGTCCGCCTGAATGAATACCTTGTCGTAAAGTTCGATCTCGCGGATCTGGGCGGAGCCCGATGACACCGAACCGCCGTCCTTGTCGTAGTTGACGATCATCCTGCCAGCCTGCAGCACCGTTTCACCCTGGACGACCTTGACGTTGCCGGTGAAGGTGGCCTTGCTGGTTACCTCGTCGATCTTGAGCTGGTCGCTTTCAATCTGGATCGGCTCGTCATTGGAGAGCGCCAGGCCCTGCATGCGTTTTTCGGTATCCTGGGCAAAGGCAGCGGGCACCGGCAGGATCAGGCCGGCGGCAATCAACGCCACGACTATTTTCAGGACAAACAACGCGCTTTTTGCCATATCAGTTCGTCTTTCCATCCTTCGGCTTGAGCGCCGAGGGGTTGATCGTCATGCGGACCTTGTCCTGGAAAATGATGACGCGGCCCTTATCCTGCATCTTCATGGATTGCGCAACCACCGAGGCCTCCTCGGACCGGATGGAAACCGGGTCGGATGTCGTCAGATTGCCTCCGGCCAGATCGATGTCGGCAGACTGCAACTCGGCCTTCATGCCGGCCTCGCTGGTCACCGTGAAGGCCTGGTCGAACCTGAGCGTCTCTGCAACCCTGTCATAGATGCCGCTCAGGGCATTGAGGACGGCCTTGTCGCCATTGGAAACGGGCAGGTCGGCGACGATCTCCTCAAGCACGATGACATCCGGCGTGGCCAGATCCTGGATCGCCCGCGCGGCCCGCATGCTGTAGGGCCGGGCGTCCGATCCCTGGCCGCTCATCACCGGGTTCTGCATGACGAGTTTTCCGTCGCGCAGGGAAACGGATTCGATCTCGACGCCTTCGGGCCCCAGCGTATCAATCCAGGAGACGGCGACGAAGGCGACGAGAACCAGGCCCGCTGAAACCGGCAGCAGGATCTTGAGTGCCCGCACAATCCGGGAATGCCTTTGCGCAAGCTGGTACTGAGCATGCGACCGGCCGGCGTAATCGCCACTGCCCGGCATTTCTGAGACTGTCGATGTGGTCATATGCTGCTGCGGTCCCACGGGTTTTCAGCGCCAGTCCAAGCACGTCCGGTCTTCGAAACCGGGTGGCTGTTGCGGACGGCTTCGCATGCCAATAAGGTATTTTTGCGAAGCGCTTGATACAATTTGCCATGCATTGGCCGCAATGGCAAAGCAATGCCGGTACGGTTGCTTCTCAAATGTGTTCACCACTCGTGCAGCGCCACACCGGCCCGGCCGCGGCTCAATCGGAGACC